>NC_007722.1:2389087-2720742 GCF_000013005.1 Erythrobacter litoralis HTCC2594
CCAAATGGATCGAGCGGATGGAAAGCGAAGGCCTTGTCGGCCCCGCCAACCATGTCGGCCGCCGCGAAATCTACCGCGACCGCGATGGGAATGTGCTCTAGTCCGGGGCGACCATGATGTCGGGCACGCTCCGTCGGCGCTCCTCTTCCCGCTGCCTTTCGCGCTCCAACCGCTCTTCTTCGGTCAGTTCTTCGAAGCGTATGCTCTGCGGCAGGATGCGGCCGTCGATGCGTTGGCGGACGGTGACGATGCCGCGCAGGTCCGGATCGCGCAGCTTGTCTTCCAACTCGCGCGCCTGCGTTTGCGGCACGTAGAGGCGGCCGCGCTGCAGCCCCGCGCCGCCATAGACGCTACCATAGTCCGCCCGCGCGAAATGGGCGCAGCTTTCGACATCGTCGCGGGCAACAATGCGCGCAATTTCCGGCGCTTCGCCCTCGATGCAGAAGGCATCAGGCGAGGCACCTGAAAGGTCATCGCCCGCCCAGTCGTAGGTGAATTCGATATAATGCCCGCGCAGCAGGTCGCGCGGGTCGTATCCGGCGACGGGCACGTCCCAATCGGTGCCTTCGCGGCTCCAGCTTTCGGTCCAGGCCCACAGGCCGCCGAGGCCGATCACCGGCAGCGCGAGCGCGAGCAGGCTGGCAGCGCGCATCATAGCGTCTCCCCCTCGTTTTCGCGCGGCGGCGCGAAGGCGCGGCTCACCCGCACCGCGCCCCACGCCACGCCAAGGATCAGCAATCCGGCCAGGATCAGGCCGAAGCCGCTCGAAAGCAGGTCGCTCGCCAGTTCGAAGCTGAGGACGATGAGCCGCAGCGCCACCACCGCCACCGCCGCTTGGAACACGCCGCGCCACCCGGCATAGAGCGCTGCGGCTGCGATCGCAGCCCACAGCAGCATGAACAGCACGCCCGCAGGTAATGTGGCGCCGGAGGCGACGTATGCGAAGATGCAGGCGAGCGCCGATGCGGCCAGCACCATCCCGGTCGCTTCGCCCGACCTGTCCCGGCGCGCCCAGACAATCAGGCCGGCAACCGCGAGCCCGGCCCCGCAGCGGATAACCTGCGCGCCCAATGCCAGGACCGGTTCGCTGAATGCGTCCACCGATGCCGCGAGGCACATGAGCGACGCACCGATCACGATATAGGCGACGGCCAATTGCTCGATCCGGGTCCAGAAGGCTGCGCGGGCGCTGCGAGAGCGCATCCACGCCGCGACCGGCCCCATAACGATCGGCAACAAGGTCACGAGCGTGACCGGCAGCCAGACCGAGTCAGCCTCTCGCCCCGTTACCCATTGGTCGAGCGTGAAAGCATATTCCCAGCAGGTCGCAATCAGCGTGCCCATGAACAGCGACGCCGTGATCCAGCTTTGCCCCCGCAGCAGGACTATGGGCCCGAACAGCACCAGTGCCGCTGCGAGCGGCTTCCAGAGCGGCGATGCGGTCTGGTACACCTGCCCGATATGGCCGAAAAAGGTCATGCCGAGCACGCCAAGGACGAATAGAGCGGCTTCGAGGCCCCACGGCTGCTCGCGCTCCAGCCGCCCTCCGCGCCAGCCGATAAAGCCCGCCAGCCCTGTGAACAGCGCCAGGTGGATCGCCAGGCGCACCTTGCCCGGCACGTCTTCCCAATTGGCGGCGACCACCGAAATCACACCCAATCCGATCGCCAGCGCCCCGATCCCGATCACCGCCCACAGCAGCAAGGGACGCGAATGCTCTTCCTCGTAGGCGAGGATGCGCGCGACCGCGGCATCGTCGATCAAACCGGCTTCGCGCCACTCCCTCAACTTGCGTTCGCCCATATGCGCGAGATTAAGCGCCTCCGGTCCAAAAGCCCAGTGCGCGGGGAAAAACTGCATTGCTCCGCGAAGATTCCGCTATAGGCGCGCTCCTGACATGGAACAGACCCATACAACACCCTCGCCCGAACCGTCGTCCTCCGCCGATGCGGAGGTGACCAGGCCCAAGGGCAGAACGACCAGCTTCACGCTGCTCCGCGCGCTCGCCAACCTCCGCAAGTGGTGGCGCGAGGCGGTCATCGACGATGTCGACCAGAACGAAGTGCTGGAGGGCACGCGCAGCGAATCGCTCTATACGCCGCGCTATGTCTTCATGATCTGCATGTCGGCCGGCATCGCCGTGCTGGGCCTGCTGCTGTCGAGCCCGGCAGTCGTGATCGGCGCGATGCTGCTTTCGCCGCTGATGAGCCCGATCATCGGCGCGGGCTTCGCGCTGGCGACCGGCGATTTCGACTGGCTTAGGCGCTGTTCGCGCGCCCTGCTTTACGGTTCCGTGATTGCGATCCTGTTCTGCGCGGCAATTGTTTTCATTTCGCCTTTGCAGACCGTCACCACCGAGATCGCCGCGCGCACGCGGCCCAATCTGTTCGACCTGCTCGTCGCGCTGTTTTCCGCACTGGCCGGAGCCTATGCGGTGATCCGCGGCAAGATGGGCACGATTGTGGGCGTGGCCATCGCGACCGCGCTGATGCCGCCGCTGGCGGTGGTGGGGTTCGGCCTCGCCACCTTCAACTGGACCGTATTCGGCGGCTCGCTGATGCTGTTCGTCACCAACCTCGTGACCATCATGCTGACCGCCGCGCTGATGGCGCGGTTCTACGGGTTCCAGACCCGCCTGTCGCAGAAACAGACCCGGGTGCAGGACGTCGGCATGCTGGTGGCCTTCATTGCGCTGGCGATTCCGCTCGGCCTCAGCTTGCAGACCATCACCTGGGAAGCGCGTGCCACCAACCAGATCAAGGCCGTCATCGAAGAGGCATTCGTCGAGAACGCCCGCATCAACCAGCTCGAAATCGCCTTCGATTCCGACCCGATGCGGATCGAGACCTCCGTCTTCACGCCCGAGTTCGAGCGCAGTGCCGAGAGCGAAGTGGCGCGCAGGCTCGAGCGGATCCTCGACCGGCCCGTCGCCATCGAGATCGACCAGTTCCGCGTGGGTACCGATCCGGGTGCGGCCGAACAGGCGCAGCTCGAACAGGCACGGGCGGAAGAGCAGGCCCGCGCCAGTGCCGAGCGGATCCGGAATCTCGCCGAACGTCTGGCGCTGGTCGCCGGCGTGCCGATCGAGGAAGTGACGCTCGACCGCGACAACCGGCGGGCGCTGGCCGATGCCCGCAGCCTGCCGGGCCTCGGCTGGGAAGGCTATCGCGCGCTCGAACGCCGCGCGGCTGCCGACATGGAAGGATGGGATGTCCGCCTGCGCCCGCCGGTCGCGCCGCTGCCCGATATCCCGCTGGAGGATGGCGCTCTGGGTGAGACAGGGACCGACACGCTGGGCCTGGTCCGGTGGGCCGCCAGCCGGACGCGGCTGCCGCTCACGCTCACCGGTCGCGGCGAGGCGCTCCAGAACGCGGCGCAGCAATTGCGCGAAGCGGGAATCGAGGTCCGCACACGCGACGATGGCCCCCGCGACCGGATCGTCACCGGCTGGGCCAACGGCAGCGCGCAATAGAAAAAGGGCCCGCGCCGTTGTGGCGCAGGCCCCCTTGCTTTCGGACCGACAGCCTTGCCGACCGCGCGGTATCGACCGCTTTACTTGGTCAGATCGCCCTTTGTCAGCGTCGGCGTCAGCTGCGTCGCCTTCTGGAGGTTGAGCGCACGCTCGTCCTCGGGCGTAGCGACGAGGCCGATGCTGGCGAGCGGGCCGCCCTTGTCCCACATCGTCGTCCACTGCTCGAGATACTCGGCGAGGCCCGGGATCGCATCGACATGCGCTTTCTTGACGTAAACATACAGCGGACGCGCGCCCGGATAGGCGAACGAAGCGATATTTTCATACGTCGGCTCGACGCCGTTCATGCTGAGGCCCTGCACCTTGTCCGCATTCTCTTCGAGATAGGAATAGCCGAAGATGCCGACGGCGTTCGGGTTGCCCTGGATCTTCTGCACGATAAGATTGTCCTGCTCGCCCTGGTCGACATATTTGCCGTCCGAACGGACTTCGGTGCAGGTGCGATCGTAGGCGTCTTCGTCGCTCTCCTTGAGCGCTTCCATCTCGGCATTTTCCTTACAGGCCGCCTCCAGGACCAGCTCCTTGAGCGCGTCGCGCGTGCCCGAGGTCGACGGCGGGCCGTAGACGAGGATCGGCAGGTCCGGCAGCGAGGGATCGACATCCGACCAGGTCTCGTTGGTCTGCTCCTTGCCATACGGATTGGCGGCGATGGCGCGGTAGACGATGTCGGGCGTCAGATTCATGTCGATACCGCCCTGCGCGCTGGCGAAGGCGATTCCGTCGAGGCCGACCTGCAGTTCGATGATGTCGGTGACACCGTTTTCCTGGCAGGTGTCGAATTCGCTGTCCTTCATCCGGCGCGAGGCATTGGCCATGTCCGGGGTCGAAGGACCTACACCGCTGCAGAACAATGCGACGCCGCCGCCGGTGCCGGTCGATTCGATCAGCGGCGAGCCGAACTCCGGATGGTTGCGGGCGAAGTTCTCGGCCACCAGCTTGGCGAAGGGATAGACCGTCGACGAGCCGACCGCGCGGATCGAATCGCGCGTGCCGCTGGACGAACCGGTGTCGCCGCACGCGGCCAGCGCGAGGCTGGCGGTGGCGACCAGAGCGATATTCTTGATCATTTTCATTGCAAATAGTCCTTGGGTTCTGACTGCCTGCGGCATTTAGGTTTCCCGCATGACAGGTCGATTACAGCAAGTGTCGGCCTAAAAATCGATTTGCGCGCGAACGCCCAGAGAATCGACGGAATAGGAGGTATCGCCGCCCGCGGTAGGGTGGACGGCGTCTTCGTATTTCAGATGCGCATAGCCGAGCATGAAGCGCGTCCAGTCGGTCGGCGACCAGATCAGCGAAGCGAGAAACGCGTCCTGCGTCCCGCCGATGATGCCGCCGTCGTTCAGGTCGAGCCTGTCGTAGCGCACGTTGACCTGCACCGCGCCGGCACCGCCTTCGCCGACCGGGCTGCCGGGCTTGATCCGGTCGAACTTGCCGCCTTTGTAGCCGCGGCTGTCGCCTTCGGTCAGGAATAGGCCGACTTCGACATAGCCGCCGAAGAAGGTCGGATCGGTCAGCGCGCCGGGTCGGTCGACGTTTTGCCAGAAGGCTTCGCCGGTGGCGTGGAACGGCCCGTGTACGATGGCGACTTCGCCGCCGAAGCCGAACTCGCTGCTGGCACCGAGGTTGCCTGTGTTGATGAAGCGCTCGCTCGTGAAGTGTACCGCGGGCCGCTGGCGATAGCGGACCGTCATGCCGCTTTCGAGATCGGTGTAATGGACCGAGCCGCCGAAATGCAGCTGCGTCTCGCCCAGCTTGGGGAAATAGACCACGCGGCCGTCCACGCCCCAGTTCTTGTTGGACAGGTCGTCCACGGCATCGGTGAACAGCCCGCCCTGCACCAGTACCGCATCGTTCGCATAGGTGGCCGAGGCGCCGACCCGGCGTTCGAAACCGAAAGCGTCGGTGAAGGCGGCGCGCTCCATGTGGCTGATCGAGAGGCTGCTGGTCAGCTCCTCGAGCCCCTGGAAATTGTTGTGCTGGCCGATGACGAATTCGACATCGCCGGTCGCGTAGCTCAGGAAGCCGTCGGTGATGGCAACATCGGTGCCGTCGAAATCGAGCTCGAACTTGTAGCCGAAGCCGCCCGGCATATCGCCCTGCACGCCGAGGCGGGCGCGGCGCACTTCATTGCCGAAACCGTCGGGCCGCCCGGTCGAATCGGGTGAGCTGACGAAGCCCGCATCGTATTGCAGGCGCCCGCGCGGCTTGAAGCTCCAGCCGCTTTCTCCCTTGATTTCGGGCGCGCCCTTGAAAGCGATCTGGGTATCGCCGGCGGCTGCGGCGCTTTCGCTGGCAGCGGCTGCCGATTCGCTGGCGGCAGCGGCGGCTGCATTGGCTTGGGCTGCGACCTGCTGCGCGGTTTCGAGCTCGCTTTCGAGGCTTTCTATCCGGTTCGCCATGGCCGCCATTTCGGCACGCATCGCGGCGAGTTCTTCGAGCACGGCAGCGGCATCGACATCCTGCGCCAGCGCCGGGGTGGATGTGCAGATCGCTGCGATCGACGCGCCGCACATGAGGATCCTGTTCACGGGGTATGACCTTCCGATTGCATTCGTGACAACACAGTGGCCGTTAGGTTGCGAATATGTCCGGTCGGCTACGGCGAGATTGCAATCGTGTTACAATCACCAGCTTTCGGGCGCATCGCGAATGGTTGCGGCAAACTGGTTACACTTGTAACGAGCGCGGCAGTTTGAGGAGTCTCCCCACAATGCGCATCGGTTGCCCTACGGAAATCAAGAACCACGAATATCGCGTCGGCCTGACGCCGGAGAGCGCGCGCGAGCTGGCCGGGCGCGGCCACGACGTGTGGATCGAAAGCGGCGCCGGGCTCGGCATCGGTGCGACCGACGAGGAATACCGCGCCGCCGGTGCCACGATCGTCGACGGGCCGGACCCGATCTTCGCCGAATGCGAGATGGTGGTGAAGGTCAAGGAACCGCAAGCGGTCGAGCGTGCCAAGTTGCGGCCCGACCAGATCCTCTATACCTATCTGCACCTGGCCCCCGACCCGGAACAGACCGAGGACCTAGTCAAGTCGGGCGTGACTGCGATCGCCTACGAAACCGTCACCGGTCCGCGCGGCTCGCTGCCGCTGCTCAAACCCATGAGCCAGGTGGCGGGGCGCATGAGCATCCAGGCAGGCGCGTCGGCGCTGGAGAAGGCGCATGGCGGGCGCGGCGTGCTGATCGGCGGGGTGCCGGGCGTTCTGCCGGGCAAGGTCGTGGTGATCGGCGGCGGCGTGGTCGGCTTCAACGCGGCGCAGATGGCGGTGGGCCTCGGCGGCGACGTCGAGATCCTCGACCGCGATCCCGAAGTGCTGGAAAAGGTCGGCACCTTCTTCGAAGCCCGCGCCAGCACGCGCTTTTCCAACAAGACCAACCTCGAAGACGCGGTGTGCCAGGCCGACCTCGTGATCGGCGCGGTGCTGATCCCGGGCGCCGCCGCTCCCAAGCTCGTGACCCGAGACCTGCTCAAGCGGATGAAGCCGGGCGCGGTGCTGGTCGACGTGGCGATCGACCAGGGCGGCTGCTTCGAGACCAGCAAGCCGACGACGCATGACGACCCGACTTACGTGGTCGACGATATCGTCCATTATTGCGTCGCCAACATGCCCGGCGCGGTCGCGCGCACCAGCACCTATGCGCTCAACAACGTGACGCTGCCGCACGCGCTGCAGATGGCCAAGCACGGCTGGAAGGAAGCGATGCGCGCCAATCCGCACCTGGCCGAAGGGCTCAACGTCCACGCCGGCCATGTGACCTACGAGGCGGTGGCGGAAGAACTGGGCTACGACTATCGCAGCACGGCCGAGGTGCTCGCCGACTAGCGATCAGGCGGCGTTTGCCGCCCGCCACTTGCGATAGCGTTTGGCCCGGCGCGCGGCGCGGTATTGGTCCGCCGCCAGCGCCAGCGCGGGGGAACCGCCGTCGCCGGGGTTCTTGCCCTTCGCCATCCGCTCGATCTGCGCCTTGGTCAGACCCATCGTGGCGAGACCGGACAGCGAGCGGTTTTTCCAACCGACCTCGGGCAGCGCGACGTCCGTATTCTCGCCGACTTGCCAATGGCGCGGCAGGAAGGGGTCGCTCGCCATGGCCCGCGCCAGGCCGAGCAGTTCGACGCCGAAGCCGTGCGCGTCGTGGGCCAGCGCGGCCTCGGCGGTCGCCAGCTTCGTGATGCCGCCCGTCACCATGATCGGCATCTCGGCGACCCTGGCGATGTCGCGGGCGAAGTCGATGAAATAGGCCTCGCGCGCTTCGGTGGAGGATTTGGGCGCGTCGCCTTCCTCCTGCGGATTGCCCTGCATGGCCGGGCTCTCGTAACTGCCGCCCGATAGCTCCACGAAATCGACGTCCTTGCCATTCAGCCATTCGACCACTTGCCGCGCGTCCTCGAAGGCGAAGCCTCCGCGCTGGAAATCGGCCGAGTTGAGCTTCACCCCGATACCGAATTCAGGCTTCACCCGCGCGCGGCAGGCCTCGACGATCCTGAGGAGGAAGCGCGCGCGGTTCTCCAGGCTTCCGCCCCACTCGTCGCTCCGCCTGTTGGTCAGCGGCGACAGGAACTGGCTGACGAGATAGCCATGCGCACCGTGAATCTGCACGCCGTCGAAGCCCGCTTCCTGCGCCTGCTCGGCGGTGTCGGCGAAGCGGGTGATGATTGTCTCGATTTCCGATGCCTCGAGCGCGCGCACCTCGGCGAAGAGCGAGGAAAACTTGCCGAGATCGAGCGCGACGTCCGACGGAGACACCGCCGTTTCGCCCATGCTTTTGTAGAGTTGCCGCCCCGGATGGCTGATCTGCAGCCAGAACTGCCCGCCGCCCGATTTGCCGATCTGCGCCCAGTTCTTGAACGGGGTGAGGTCGGTGCCTTTCTCCAGGATCACCGCGCCCGGCCCGGTCAGCGCGCCAGGATCGACCATGACATTGCCCGACAGGATCAGCCCGACCCCGCCACGCGCCCAGCGTTCGTAGAGCGTAAACAGCTTTTCGCCCGGATACTGCCCGGGCTGGACAGCGAGGTTCTCCTCCATCGCCGCTTTGCACAGCCGGTTTTTCAGTGTCGTGCCATTGGGCAGGGTGAGTGGTTCGAAAAGCGGCGAAGTGGTCATGCGTTTTTCCCCTGATCCGTCCTGAACGGCGCTATCACGTCGGGCCGGACGCGCACCAGACGCTGCGTTTCGCGGTCGAGCATGGCCCAGGTCGTCGCCGCCGAGACGATGACCTTGCCCGTGGCATCGGCAAAGTCGACCCGGCGAAGCGACGTCGCGCCGCGCGGTGCGCCCGGGATCCAGGTCGTGCCGGACACGCTCTCGCCCTCGGCAATATTGCCGCGATAATCGATCTCGTGCCGCACCACGAGCCAGACGACGTCGCGCGCATGGTCGTGTGCAGCCACCCCATCCCAATGGGCGGTCGCCATGTCTTGCACCCATTGTACCCATACGGCGTTGTTGACGTGGCCCATCACGTCGATGTGCGCGGCCTGCGCGGTGAAGGTCTTGCGGAACGGCTCGCTCATGCCGCGGCGGCCAGCCTTACGCCCAGATCGCGCAAATCGGCCCGCGCCCGCGCCGCGTCTGTGAAGACACGCCCTAGCATGCCGACGGCCTCCGCACCTTCGACGTTGCGCGGTACGTCGTCGAAGAACAGGCATTCGCCGGGCTCCAGCGCGCCCTCTTCGATAATATGGCGATACATGCGCGCATCGGGTTTCAGCACGCCCAGCTCCGCCGACACGGCTGCATGTTCGAACATCGTCCAGAAATCGTGGCGATCCTTTAGATAGGCGACGATTTCATGGACATTGTCGGTAATGGCGAACAGGCGCAGGCCCGCCGCCTTCAGTTCGCGCATCAGCGGGACGGTGCCGTCGAGCAGCACCATGCTTTCCATCAGTTCCTGGTAGAGCGCATCGATCTCTTCCGAAGCCAGGTCATGCTGCTCGACGAACAGCGGCTTGGCCTCAGCCAGCGAGTGCTCGCCGCGATTGACCGCCAACCAGACATCGCTGCCCGCGAACGGGTGCGCAAATCCCGGCGCATCGACGCGCTCGTCCCCCAGCGCCCGCCGCGCGATGCCTTTCGGGTCCCACGGTACCACGACATTGCCGATGTCGAAGACGACGTTCCTGATCGGCATACTTATTGACCTATCGCTGCGCTGCTCGAGGAAGTGCTGCCGGCCTACCGCTTCGCTGCGTGAGGCCAATCACTCGGCCAAGCCCATCTGCCACAGGATGAAGGCGTATTCCTCCGCCACTTCATAGACGGCGCTCCAGCGGCCCGACTTGCCGCCGTGGCCCGCGCCCATATTGGTTTTGAGCAGCAGTTCGTTATCGTCGGTCTTCACATCGCGCAGCTTGGCGACCCATTTCGCGGGCTCCCAATAGGTCACGCGCGGATCGTTGAGACCGGCGGTCACCAGCATCGGCGGATAGTCCTGCGCCTTGACCTGGTCGTAGGGCGAATAGCTGAGGATGTACGCGAAGGCCGCCTTGTCCTCGATCGGGTTGCCCCATTCCTGCCATTCGCCGGGCGTCAGTGGCAGGTCCTTGTCGAGCATGGTGTTGAGCACGTCGACGAAAGGCACATGCGCGACGACCGCGCCATATTGCGCCGGGTCCTGGTTGATGATCGCACCCATCAGCTCGCCGCCCGCCGAGCCGCCGCTGGCGGTGATCTTGCCTTCGGCGGTGTAGCCCATATCGATCAGCCCGCGCCCGGCATCGACGAAATCGTTGAAAGTATTGGCGCGCTCGAACAGCTTGCCCTGCAGATACCAGCGCCGCCCGAGATCGTCGCCGCCACGGATATGCGCAATGGCATAGGCGAAGCCGCGATCGATGAGGCTGAGGCGCGTGGTCGAGAAGCCCGGCGGCACGGCATAGCCATAGGCGCCATAGGCATAGAGATGCAGCGGGCCGCCTTGTGGCCTGTCCTTGCGATAGACCACGCTGACCGGGATCATCGTCCCGTCGCGCGCCTGCACGCTGACGCGTTCGGTGGTGTAGAGCGAAGCATCGTAGCCGCTCGGGATTTCCTGCTGCTTGAGCAGTTCGAGCGCGCCGCTGGCGACATCGTAGTCATAGACCGAATCCGGTGTGACCATGCTTTCATAGGCAAGGCGCAGCTTGCCGACATCGTATTCGGGATTGTTGGAAAGGCCCGCATTGTAGCTCGCCTCGGGGAAGGCGATGGGCTTGGCATCGAGCGGCGCATCGTAGGTGCGCAGCTGGATCTGGTCCAGACCGTCGAGACGCCCTTCGGTGACGAAGAAATCCTTGTAGAGCTCGAAATCTGTCAGGTAGAATTCGTCCGATCCCGCGATCACGGTTTCCCATTCGCCCGGCGCGCCGAGCGGTGCCTTGGCGAGGCGGAAATTGATGTGATCGTCGTTGGTCCAGACGAAGATCGTGGTGTCGCCGGCTTCGTCGGTGCGGACATCGACCGAATATTCGCGGCCCTTCTGCCGCGGCTTGATCAGGATCTGCTCGCCGGTCGGATCGTCGGCGCGGACCAGCCGCACTTCGCTCGTCTCGTTGTCGCCGGTCGAGATGATCAGCCAGTCTTCCTGCGCCGACAGGCCGGCGTTCACGCTGAAACTCTGGTCCTCTTCCTCGTACAGCGTGACATCGCTTTCGTTGGGCGTGCCAAGCACGTGCAGCTTGGCTTCCAGCGTGCGCCATTCCTCGGTCGAGGGGCCATAGACCAGCGCCGTGTCGCCCATCACCCAGGTCAGCCCGCCGCGCAGGTTGGTGAGCTCGTCCGGCAGCAACTCGCCGGTCTGCAAATCCTTGATCCGCGCGGTGTAGCGCTCGGACCCGTTGGTGTCGGTCGAGTAGGCGAGATAGCGCCCGTTATGGCTGACCGAGGCAGCGCCGAGGCGGAAATATTCCTGACCCTCGGCCAGCGCGTTCTCGTCGAGGATCAGCACCGCATCGCCGCCCGCGACCGGCCTGCGGTAGTGCTTGCGATATTGCGCGCCCTCTTCGAATTCGGACCAGTAGAGCCAGGCGCCATCCTTTTGCGGGACGGTGCTGTCGTCTTCCTTGATGCGGCCCTTCATCTCTTCGAAGAGCTTCTCGGTGAAGTCCTTCTGCGAGGCCATGCGCGCTTCGAACCACGCATTCTCGGCCTTCACATAGTCGAGAATGTCCTCGTCATCGATGGTCGGGTAGGATTGGTCCTTGAGCCAGAAATACGGGTCTTCGATGGTGATCCCGTGATGGGTGTAGGAATGGTCGCGCTTCTCGGCGACGGGACGGGCGGTGGGTGCCGCTTTGCTCACGCTGGTGGTTTCCTCTTGGCTGGCCGCGGGCTGCGCCAGCGTCGGGCTTGCGATCAGGCAGGCTGCAGTGGCGAGTGCGGCAGTCAGTGCTGGTTTCATGGCTTGTGGTTCCGTGATGTCCGAAAGGTCGGCTGGAAAGCCTCACTCGCAAGGCCTATGATAGAGACATGACGCGCACAAGAGCGCACAACCGATTACCCGAGGATCGATGAAATGCTGATGCAAACCCATGAAGCCCGCCTTGCCGCCCTGCGCGAGGAACTGAAGAAACGCGGGCTCGACGGATTCGTGATTCCGATCAGCGACGAGCATATGAGCGAATATGTCGGCGATTATGCCCAGCGGCTCGCCTGGCTGACCGGCTTCGGCGGTTCGGCCGGGAGCGCGGCGGTTACGCTCGACACGGCGGCGATCTTCGTCGACGGGCGCTACACCGTGCAGGTGCGCGACCAGGTCGACGAGCGGCTGTTCGCCTACCAGTCGGTCCCCGCCACCAGCCCGGCGAAGTGGCTGGCCGAGAATGCCGGCGAAGGCGCAAAGGTCGGCTTCGATCCGTGGCTGCATTCACGCGGCTGGGCGAAGGCGGCAGGCAAAGCGCTGGCCGATGTCGGCGCGGAACTGGTCCCGGTGAGCGGCAATCCCATCGACGCCGTGTGGCAGGACCGGCCCGAGCCCTCCGCCGCCGTGGCGACGATCCAGGAAGAAGCACTGGCCGGGCGCGGCCATGCCGACAAGCGCGGCGAAGTGGCGCAGTGGCTGAAAGACAAGAAGCTCGACGCGGCGGTCATCTCCGCGCTCGATTCGGTCGCCTGGCTGCTCAACATCCGCGGTAAGGACGTGACCCATACGCCGGTCGCGCTGTCCTATGTGATCGCGCATGAGGACGGCACGGCGGAGCTGTTCATCGCCGAGGAGAAGGTCACGCCCGAGCTCCGCCAGCATCTCGGCAATGCGGTGACGATCCGTGACCGGATGGACTTCGAACCGGCGCTCAAGAGCCTGTCGGGCAAGCGCGTGGCGGTCGATCCCGATTACGGCGTCGCGGCGATTTCGCTGGCGCTCGAAGAAGGCGGCGCGACCCCGGTCAGCGAGCGCGATCCGACGATCCTCGCCAAGGCGGTGAAGAACGGCGTCGAAGCGCAGGGCCACCGCGAGGCGCAGGCGCTCGACGGGGTGGCGGTGTGCAAATATCTCCACTGGCTGAGCGTCGAAGCGCCCAAGGGCGGGATCGACGAACTGACCGCGGCGGCCAAGCTGCTCGAATTCCGCCGGCACTACGGCGACCTGCGCGATACCAGCTTCGACACCATTTCGGCCGCATCCGGCCACGCCGCGCTGCCACACTATAAGGTGGACGAGGACAGCAACATCCCGATCCCGCCGGGCAGCATCTATCTGTGCGATTCGGGCGGGCAATACCCCTGCGGCACGACCGACATCACCCGCACCGTCTGGATCGGCACGCCCGATGGCCAGGCGCAGCCGACCGCGGAGATGAAGGATCGCTTCACCCGCGTGCTCAAGGGCCACATCGCCATCGCGCAGGCGATCTTCCCCGAGGGGACCTGCGGCGGCCAGCTCGATACGCTCGCGCGCCACGCACTATGGCAGGCGGGAACCGACTTCGCCCACGGCACCGGGCACGGCGTCGGCAGCTTCCTGTCGGTCCACGAGGGTCCGCAGCGGATCGGCAAGGTCAATGGTGCGCAGGCCGGTACGCTGGAGCCGCTCAAGGCCGGCATGATCCTCTCCAACGAGCCCGGCTATTACAAGGCTGGCGAATTCGGCATCCGGATCGAGAACCTGGTGCTGACCGAGGAACGGCACATCGACGGCGCCGACGAAGGCACCTGGTTCGGCTTCGAGAACCTGACCTGGGTGCCGATCGATCGCACGCTGATCGAACCGGCCTTGCTGAGCGAGAACGAGCGTTCGTGGCTGAACCGGTACCACGCCGATACCCGCGCCTTGCTCGCGCCGCGACTCGAAGGCGAGGTGCTCGACTGGCTGATGGAGCAGACCGAGCCGCTCTGACACGCCGTTCCCTGCGGTCTTGTGAGTCGATCGATGTTCCACTAATGTTCTCGCCGGCCGAGTCGCCGTCGCGAGTCGGAACAGAGGAGGACAGGACATGATCGGCTACGTTACACTGGGCACCAACGACCTCGCCAAGCACGCGCCCTTCTACGACGCCATTGCCAAGGCGATGGGCGTCGGGCGGATGATGGAATTCGACAGCTTCATCGCCTGGGGCGAAATGGGCGGCGCGCCGGGCGTGGCGCTGACCAAGCCGTTCGATGGCAAGGAAGCGACGGTCGGCAACGGCACGATGGTGGCGCTGCAGGTTGCCGGACCTGACAAGGTCAAGGAAATCTACGACATCGCGCTCAGCCATGGCGGCAGCGACGAAGGCGAGCCCGGCCCGCGCGGCGATGACGGTTTCTACGCCGCCTATTTCCGCGATCCGCAAGGCAACAAGCTCAATGCCTTCTGCATGACGCAGGGCGGGTAGCGCTATGGCCGGGCCGAAAAAACTCGCCGACAGCTTCATCCACCTGGGGCTCGGCGCGACGGCCGTGCCCCAGCCGCCGTTCGAAGGGATTGAATGGTACGAGGCCTATGGCGCGCGGCACGGCGACGACGGGCGCGAAGGGCGGCTGGTCTCGCAGCACACCTTCACCGAAGGCTGGCCGAGCTGGGAGATGCACCCGCTCGGCCACGAAGTGGTGATCTGCACGCACGGCTCGATGCTGCTGACGCAGGAACTTCCCGACGGCCGCCGCGAACAGGTGGCACTCGGCGCAGGCGACTATGCCGTCAACGCGCCGGGCGTATGGCACATCGCCGACGTGGAGGAGGCGGCCACCGCGATTTTCATCACCGCCGGCGAAGGCACCGAGCATCGCCCGCGTTCAGACTTTCCCGTGGATTAATGAACGCCCTCGCCTGATACAATTCGCGACACTTTCGCTCCGAACGGGCATAGTGCTGCGACACGCACGCCCTAGAACAGGCATCGTGAGTTGCGAGGCGGGTCGATACGGCTTCTCCCCCTCCCCCGATGCCCGCTTCGCAGCTCCGTCGATTTCGATTAACGGAGCACAGATGATGAAGAAACTTCCCCTGATCCTCGCCGGTGGCGCCCTGCTTGCAGGCGGTGCCGCCATTGCCCAACCGGCCGGCGAACGCGGCCCGATGACCCGCGACGCGGTGGCCGAACGCACCACCAAGATGTTCGAGCGCATGGACGCCAACCAGGACGGCGTCATCGACGAAGCCGACCGCGCCGCGCGGCTCGAGCAGCGTTTTGCGAAAATGGACGCCAATGGCGACGGCATGCTGAGCCAGGCCGAATTCACTACCGCGCACGAACAGATGCGCGAGCAGCGCAAGGAACGCCGTGAAGCGCGCGCCGAGCGCCGGGGCGGCGAACGCATGGGCCGCCGCGGCGGTCGCGGCCATCATCGCGGCATGATGCTCAAGGCTGCCGATACCAATAACGACGGCCAGATCACCCAGGCCGAAGCGCAGGCCGCCGCGCTCGCCCGCTTCGACCGCGTCGACGCCGACGGCGACGGCACGATCACCCGCGACGAACGCCGCGCCGCGCGGCAGGCCATGCGCGCCCAGCGTCGCGGCCAGTAAGAACGCGGAGCCGGGGCGAATGACGGGAAACGACGCGACATCCGCCCCGGTGCACATCCTGCTGGTCGATGACGAGCCCAGCCTGCGCGAACCCCTGGCCGAGTATCTTGCCGGCCAGGGGTTTCGCATTTCCGAGGCCGACAGCGCGGCGGGCGCGCGCTCTGTCCTGCTCAACGAACGCCCGGATATCGCGCTGGTCGACATCATGATGCCGGGCGAGGACGGCCTGTCGCTCACCCGCCACCTGATCGAGACGCGCGACCTGCCCGTGATCCTGCTGACCGCCAGGGGCGAAACGACCGACCGCATTATCGGGCTGGAGATCGGCGCCGACGATTACGTGACCAAACCATTCGAGCCACGCGAACTGGTCGCGCGGATCCGCTCGGTCCTGCGCCGGGCCGGGCGCGCGCCCGCGGTCGATGCGGAGGACGCTTTCTATGTCTTCGAAGGCTGGCAGCTCGATCCGCTCAAGCGTCGCCTGACCGACCCGGACGGGGCGCTGGTGGCGATCTCGACCGCCGAATTCCGCATGCTGCGCGCCTTCCTCGATCATCCGAAGAAAGTGCTCGATCGCGATCGCCTGCTCGACCTTGTGCAGGGCCGCGAGGCGCACCTCTTCGACCGTGCGGTCGACAACCAGGTCAGCCGCCTGCGCCGCAAGATCGAAGCCGACAGCCGCAATCCGCATTTCATCCAGACCGTGCGTGGGGGCGGCTATCGCTTCGCCGCAGACGTCGCGCGCGTCGCGCAGGCGGGGGGCTGAGCCATGCGGCTGTGGCCCAGGAGCCTGCTCGGCCAGACATTGCTGGCGGTCGCGCTGGCGCTGCTGGTCGCGCAGGCGATTTCCGCCGTGCTCCTTTACCAGGCGGCGGAGAACCGCCGCGAAACCGCATTGGTCAATGCCGCCGCCTTCAGCCTGCTGGTCGATCCCGATACGCGCGCCAACCGGATCCGCCGCGGCTTCGAAGGCAGGCGCTTCGATCGCACAGGGGATCGCGCAGGGGATCGCGCAGGGGATCGCGCAGGGGATCGCGCCGATCCCGGGTCGTCGTTCCGTCCGCGTCGCGGGGGTCGTTTCCGCACGCGCACCAGCGATTCGCCTCCGCTCCTGCCCGGCGAAACCAATCTCGAAGACACCGCCGAGCGCCTGACCGATACCTTGGCGGGCCAGGGCATCAGGCCCGTCGCCGTCCAGCTTACCCTGCGCCGGTCCGGCAGCGATCCGGTGTTGCAGCGACGCGCGCAGCGCAATCCACGCTTCGCCGCGCGCCCGGGCTGGGCCGACAGGCAGCTGCTGGTCGCCGGCATCCAGCTGGAAGAAGGCGGTCCGTGGCGGATCGCCCGCGTGCCGGTGCCCGAGCGCGAGCCGCGCGTCGTCGGCGGCATCGTCGCACAGACGCTGGTCATCTACGCGGTACTGGTCGGTGTCCTGTACCTCCTTTTGCGGCGCATCACGCATCCACTCGCCGCCCTGACCCGCCGCACGAGCGAATTCACGCGCACGCAGGATGCCTCTTCCCCACTGGCGCCGGCCGGGCCGCAGGATATCAGCGCGCTGATCGCAGCCCATAACGCGATGGAGGCGCGGATCGTCGCCATGCTCGACGAGAAGGACGTCATGCTCGGCGCGATCGGCCACGATCTCAAGACCCCGCTTGCTGCCCTGCGCGTGCGGATCGAATCGGTCGAAGACGAGACCCAGCGCGCCAGGATGGCCGCGAGCATCGAGGACCTCACCCAGTCGCTCGACGATATCCTCTCGCTCGCCCGCATCGGTCGCGCCGGCCAGCAGGCCGAACAGGCCCAGCTCGGCGCCCTGGTCGAAGCGGTGGTCGAGGAATTCGAGGACATGGGCCAGCCGGTCACGCTCGTCGCCAGCGAGCGGATCGCCCATCCGGTCCATGTCACCTGGCTGCGCCGCGCGCTGCGCAACCTTATCGCCAACGCCGTGCGCTATGCCGGCACCGTCGAGGTTTCTCTGCTGCGCGATGGCGGCACGATCATCCTACGCGTCGACGACAGCGGCCCCGGCATTCCCGCCGGCCGAATCGACGCCATGCTCGAACCCTTCCAGCGCGGCGAAGCCAGCCGCAACCGCGCCACCGGCGGCGCCGGGCTCGGCCTCACCCTCGCCCGCGCCATCGCCGAGCAGCATGGCGGCGAGCTGGTGCTGGCCAATCGCGATGTGGCAAGTAACGAAACCGGTCTGCGCGCCGAAATCAGGCTGCCCGCTGCCTGACAGCGTGCCGATGGCGCGCTAGGGCTGTGCAACAGCTCCGGGAGTCTATCTTTTGCCGCACATCCTCTACGCCGCGCCGCTTTCGCTTTATTCCGGCAAGGCCCGCGCCTATCTCGACTGGAAAGGCGTCGACTATGAGGAAGTGCTCTCGACCCCCGACGTCTATCGCGATGTGATCCTGCCCAATGTCGGCCGCCCGGTCATCCCCGTCGTGCAGACCCAAGACGGCGCGATCCTGCAGGACACCACCAGGATCATCGACCATTTCGAAGCGGCGGCGCCGGAACCCTCGGTCTATCCCGCCACCCCGCGCCAGCGACTCGCTGCGCTTCTGCTCGAATGTTTCGGCGACGAATGGCTGGTGATCCCGGCGATGCACTATCGCTGGAACTACAACGAAGAGTGGGTCTACGGCGAATTCGGCAAGACTGCGCTCCCTGACGGCACGCCCGAGGAGCAATACGCTATCGGCAAGGAACGCGGCGCTGCTTTCAAGGGTTTCTGCCAACCTCTGGGCATTACCGACGCTACGATTCCCGCAATCGAAGCGAGCTACGAGCACTTCCTGCGCGATTTCGATGCGCACTTGGCGAAGCATCCCTTCCTGTTCGGCACCCGCCCCTCTATCGGCGATTACGGCCTGATCGGCCCGCTCTACGCCCACCTCTATCGCGACCCGGCAAGCGGCGAGATCATGGCACGGACCGCGCCGCGTGTCGCCGAATGGGTGCGGCGCATGGTCGAGGTCGAGACCCCCCGTTCGGGCGAATTCCTGCCGGACGATTCAATCCCTTCGACGCTGGAGCCGATCCTGCAACGGATGATGGCGGAGCAGGTGCCCTATCTCGTGCGGGTGGCGGAGATGCTCGGGCAATGGGCCGATGCCAACGACGCTGCCGAGCCTCCCCGCGCCGTCGGCATGGCGGATTTCACCATGGAAGGCGTGACCGGCCAGCGCATCGCGACGCCCTTCAGCCTGTGGATGCTCCAGCGCGGGCTGGATTATCTCGCCTCGCTGAGTGGCGAGGAACGGCAAGCCTGCGCCGCCATGCTCCGCTCGGTCGGCGGCGAGGCCTTGCTCGACTTTTCTATGCCGGTGCGACTGGCCTTCGAGGATCACAAACTGACGATCGAGGGCCGCACCGACTGATCGCGGAGGATTTCGTTCGCAGGCGCCGGCGAAAATCGGGCCGGGCGAGAACCGGCGCGCAGCGTGCGTCAGGCACGTGAGCACCGGAAGCACAGAACGGGGCGATTTGCAGCAAGCCAGCGGGCGAAAGACCCGCGATCAGCGCATCAGGCCGCCGATGATGTTCCGCACGAAGGCCGTCGCCCCGGTGCGCAGCGGATCGGCGCGCGATTTCTTGCCGAGCACGGTCGCGACCGCGATCGAGGTCAGCGAACCGGCGGCGGCGCTGGCGGCGGCCTTGCCGGCCCTGGACCACATCGAAGTCGTCTTGCGGCTGCGCTTGGCGACCTCTTCCTTGCCCTTCGCCTCGACTTCTTCGGCGGTCGCAGCGGCATCGGCGGCCTTGGCCGCAAGCACTTCTTCGGCGCTTTCACTATCCACCGCCTGATCGTATTTGCCTTCGACGGGGGAGATCGAGCGGATGATGGCGCGTTCCTTCACCGTAACCGGCCCCAGCCGGCTGCGCGGCGGCTTGATCAGAGTGCGCTGCACGACGGTGGGGGCGCCGTCTTCATCGAGCGTCGAGACCAGCGCCTCGCCCACCTTCAGTTGGGTAATCGCTTCCTCGACATCGAGATCGGGATTGATGCGAAAGGTATCCGCGGCCGCCTTGATCGCCTTCTTGTCGCGGGGAGTGAAGGCGCGCAGCGCATGCTGGACGCGGTTTCCGAGTTGGCCGGCGACATCTTCGGGAATGTCGATCGGGTTCTGCGTCACGAAATAGACGCCGACGCCCTTGGAACGGATCAGCCGCACGACCTGTTCGATCTTGTCCTCCAGCGCTCTGGGCGCATCGTCGAACAGTAGGTGCGCTTCATCGAAGAAGAACACCAGCTTGGGTTTTTCCGGGTCGCCGACTTCGGGCAGGCTTTCGAACAGTTCGGCCAGCAGCCACAGCAGGAAGGTCGCATAGAGTTTGGCGCTGCGCATCAGCTTGTCGGCAGCCAGCACATTGATATAGCCGCGGCCCTGATCGTCTACTTGCAGGAAATCGTCGATCTCCAGCGCGGGCTCACCGAAGAACTGGTCCGCGCCCTGACTCTCGAAGCTCAGCAATTGCCGCTGAATGGCACCGACCGATTGTTTCGAGACGTTGCCGTATTTGCCGGAAAGCTCCTTGGCATTCTCAGAGGCCCAGGCCAGCACCGATTGCAGGTCGCCGAAGTCGAGCAGCAACAGGCCATTGTCGTCGGCGTGGCGAAAGACGATCTGCAACACGCCTTCCTGCGTATCGTTGAGGTCGAGCAACCGGCTCAGCAGCAACGGGCCCATTTCGGACACCGTGGTGCGGATCGGATGGCCCTGTTCGCCGTAAAGGTCCCAGAAGATCGCCGGATTGTCCGAATAGGCATAGTCTGCCATGCCCAGTTCCTCGGCGCGTTCCTCCAGCTTGTCGGCATGCTTGAAAGTCGGCGAACCGGCCATGGCAATGCCGGAAAGATCGCCCTTCACGTCGGCCACGAACACCGGAACGCCATTGGCGGAGAAGCTTTCCGCCAACCCCTGGAGCGTAACCGTCTTGCCGGTGCCGGTCGCGCCCGCGATGAGCCCATGGCGGTTGGCGCGGCTAAGATCGAGATGCTGGTTTTCGCCATTGGCAGCGAGGCCGAGGAAAATCTGGTTCATTGAATCGATTGTACCCCCAATCCGGTGTGGTTGTGACGATGTGGCGGCAGGAGCAGCTATCGGTCAAGTGAGGTTCCAATTCCCGCATCACGCTTTATGGCGGAGGGAATGGCCGATCGCGCTCCTTTCGTTTTGCTCGACGATGCCCGTACCGAGGGCGCTGCGCAGGCGCACCTCTACGAGGGTCCGAGCGAGGTTTTCGTGGCCTATCGACCCGCTGAGGTGGAGAACGCGCTCGCCCGGGCGCAGGCGGCGCAGACGGAACGGGGCGGGACGCTGGCGGGCTATATCGGCTACGAAGCGGGCTTGGCGCTGGAGCCAAAGTTCATGCCGAGGGCCGATGCCCGCACCGGCGCTGGCGGGCCGCTGGTATGGCTCGGCCTGTTCGCGACGGAGCGTGCGGTGGAGGCCGAAGATGTTCCCGGCTGGCTATCGGAAAACGGGACCGGCCAGGCAACCCTCGGCCCGCTCGATCCGCAAGTCTCGCGCGGGGCTTACGAAGAGGCGTTTGCCACGCTGCAGGAGGCTATCAAGGCGGGCGATATCTATCAGGCCAATCTGACGCTGCCTTTGGCGGGCGGATATACCGGCGATCCGGTCGCGCTTTACGCCATGCTGCGACCCGCAGCGAAAGCCGGCTATGGCGGGCTGATCTTCGACGGATCGCACTGGCTCTTGAGCCTCAGCCCGGAACTGTTCGTGTCGCTCAAGGACGGGCAAGCTCGAGCCAAGCCGATGAAAGGCACGCGGCCGCGCGCGGCTGATGCGGAAGCGGACAAGACCTTGGCCGAAGACTTGACGGGTTCGGAGAAAGACAAGGCCGAGAACCTGATGATCGTCGATCTGATGCGCAACGACCTGAGCCGCGTGGCCGAGGCGGGCAGCGTGACGGTGGAAAAGCCTTTCGCGGTCGAGAGCTACCCGACCGTGCACCAGATGGTCACGACGGTCCACGCGCGGCTGCAACCCGGAAAGGGCGCGATGGACCTGATCCACGCGCTGTTCCCCTGCGGCTCGATTACAGGCGCGCCCAAGATCCGCGCAATGGAACTGATTGACCGTGTCGAGCCCGATGCGCGCGGCCCCTATTGCGGCGCGATCGGGCGGATCGATGGCGATGGCAACGCCGCCTTCAACGTCGCCATCCGGACATTGCGCCTCACGCCGATAGAGAACGAGCGCGGCAAGGCGGTGCTCGGCGTCGGCTCGGCCATCGTGGCGGACAGCGATTGCGGCACCGAATGGCGCGAGACAATCCTCAAGGGCGGCTTCGCACGCGCCAGCGATGCGCAGGCCCAGGCGCCCGGCTTCCACCTGATCGAAACGATGCGCTTCGATCCGGAGCGTGGGATCGAATTGCTCGAACTGCACCTCGAGCGGATGAAGGCGAGCGCGGCGGAGCTGGGCTTCACCTTCGATCGGCACGCCACCCGCAACCAGATCCAGGCGCTGTGCTTCGATCTGGAGCAGCCTGCACGCGTGCGGCTGACCAGCGGTCGGACTGGTAATATCGCGCTCGAGGCAACCCCGCTCGGCGCGCCCTGGAGCGAGCCGGCGAGATGCGCGATCCTGCCGCTGCCGGTCGATCCCGGCGACTGGCGCTTGCGCCACAAGACCAGCGATCGGGGCTTTTACGAGGCAGCGCAGCATGTGGCACGCGAGGCCCAAGCGCAGGAGGCACTGTTGCTGCACCCCGATGGTCAGCTGACCGAAGGCTGCATCTCCAACATCTTCGTCGAGCGCGAGGGGCGGCTTGTGACACCGCCCGCTGCGCTGGGCCTGCTGCCGGGCGTGTTGCGGCGCTCGCTGATCGAACAGGGCCGCGCGGTCGAAGGGGAAGTCCGCATCGAAGACCTCGAAGGCGGTTTCTTCATCGGCAACGCCGTGCGCGGGCTGGTGAAGGCCGAGCTCATCGCCTAGAAACCCTTCGGGCTGAGGCTGTCGAAGCCCTGCATTTTCTTTTAGCGCTGCTCTCAAAGTGAAGGACAGCCCTTCGACAGGTTCAGGGCGAACGAACAATCTATGGATATTCCCATTCTCTTCGAAGACGGCGAAGCGCTGGTGATCGACAAGCCTGCCGGTCTGCCGATCGAACGCCCGCGCCGCGGCGGGCCTTCGCTCGAAGACCATCTCGACGCGCTCAAGCTCGGCTTCCAGCGCGCGCCGGTACCGGTGCACCGGATCGATACCGACACCAGCGGCTGCCTGTTGCTCGCGCGCAATCCCAAGGCGCTGAAACGCTTTGCCAAGGCTTTCGAAGAACGCCGCGTCGGCAAGCGCTATCTCGGTATCGTTGACGGCGTTCCGCAGCCGGAGGAAGGTGAGATCGCGCTGGCGCTCGCGAAGATCAGCAGCGCCGAAAAAGGCTGGCGCATGATCCCGGCGAAGAAGGGCAAGGCGTCACTGACCCGCTGGCGCTTGCTGCAAAAGCTGGAGCGCGGCGCGCTGCTGGAATTCGAACCGGAAACCGGACGCACGCACCAGATCCGCGTCCATGTCGCGAGCGGGCTCGGCCTGCCGCTGCTGGGCGACCCGGTCTATGGCGATGCCTCCACCGGTCCGCGCACCATGCTCCATGCCGCAGGACTGACCGTGGAGCGCGATGGCAAACCGTCCATAAGTGCCACGGCGCCGTTGCCCGCCGATTTCCTCGCGCTTGGCGCGCTCGATGGCACGAGCGATGGTCTAAGCGATGGCCCAAGTGATGGATAACACGCTGCTCGACCGGGCCCATGCGCTGGCGGAAGAGAGCTTCATCGCCGGCACGGGGCCGGGCGGCCAGAATGCCAACAAGGTTGCGACCCAGGTGCAGCTGCGGGTCAACGTCTATGCGTTGCGCCTGCCCCCGCCGGTCTTCGCCCGGCTGCGCGATCTCGCCGGGAGCAAGCTGACGGCCAGCGGCGACCTGCTGATCACCGCCCGCGAGCATCGCACGCAGGACGCCAATCGCCAACTGGCCCGTGAAAAGCTCGGCGACCTGCTCGAAGCCGCGCATCGCAAGCCCAAGGCGCGCAAGAAAAGCCGCCTGAACCGCATCGGCAAGGTCCAGCGCCTGAAAGCGAAGAAAGCGCGCGGCGAGGTCAAGGCCAAGCGGGGAAAGGTATCGCGTTCGGACTGGTAAGCCTGTTCGATCTTGACTTTCGTGCCTGATTCGCCCAATTGCGCGCCCGACGAGGCGGTGCGTGCAGCGCGCCGCCCGATGTATTTTGGCCTCCCGCAGGCCCACCAGACCTTTAGGAAAGCACCATGGCGAAGCCCGCTACCGTCAAGATCAAGCTCGTCTCGACCGCAGACACGGGCTTCTACTATGTGACCAAGAAGAACCCGCGGAACATCACCGAGAAGATGACCTTCCGCAAATACGACCCGGTCGTGCGCAAGCACGTCGAGTTCAAGGAAGCGAAGATCAAGTAAGCTTTCTGAATGGCGGGAATATCCTGAATAACGGGAACAGGGCCCTGTCAGTGACAGTTCAGCGGACGAACTGTAAAGGGCCTGACATGACTAGAAAAATCCGTCTTCCTCGCCTTCGCCTCGGCGCTGCTCTTGCAGCGGCGCTGGCCGTTTCCGCGCCCGTCGCAATCATCGCGACCCCGGTGCCTGTCGCTGCGCAGAGCGCCGGCAGCCTCGACGATGCCGTCGCGGCCCTGCGCGGTATCTCGACCATGCGCGCCAGCTTCACGCAGACCGATCGCAAGGGCCAGACCGTGGGCGGCACCATGACGCTCAAGCGCCCGGGGCGCATCCGTTTCGAATATGAAAAGGGCGTTCCGCTGCTGATCGTATCCAACGGCAGCTCGATGACGCTGGTCGATTACGAAGTGAACCAGGTCCAGCGGTGGCCGATCAAGAATTCGCCGCTGGGCGCATTGCTCGATCCCAGCCGCGACGTGAAGCGTTACGGCAAACTGATATCGACCGGCAATCGCGATGTCCTCAGTGTCGAGGTGCGCGATCCGAAGAAGCCGGAATTCGGCGTCATTACGCTGATCTTCCTGCGCAATGCTTCAGCACCCGGCGGCTGGCAGTTAACTAACTGGGTGGCCCTTGATGCGCAGAACAATCGCACGACCGTACGACTTTCGAATCAGCGCTACGGCATGTCTGTGAGCGACGCGACATTCAGGTACAAAGATCCGCGCCGTTCCAGTCGTCGCCCGGGGTAAACGCTTCGTCCGCCATGTGACGTGACTTTGCGACAAAGTGCGACATTGCGTTCATTGCCGTGAAAGCCGAACCGCAGTAATCTTGTTTCACCAAAGCGGTCGGAAGGCGGGTTTCCCCCCTGTTGCCTCGATCTTCCAATCAAGCCCGCTTTGTTCACAGCGTGACGAACGCTCACAAGGAACCCTCGTGCCACTTGCCCCCGGCACGAGGGTTTTTTGTTGAGTCTGATTTCCCGCACCCCATCCGGGGTGCGATATCCTCGCTCAAGGGGTCCTTCGGCAGGCTCAGGACCCAATCGCTGCGGGCGGCCAGTCGGCCTTGCGGCGCTATGCGCCGTGCTTCAGCGATACTTATAAGATAATGGGCCTAATTGTTCACTTCCATCCTAGTGCCTCGACCATGATGTCGTAGACCACATTCTGCTCGATGACGCCGCGGGCGCGCTCGGCGCCGGGCCCCTGCGCATAGAGCGGCACGTCTTCGCCCGCATGGGTCTCGCTGCCGGTCGGCACCAAAGCCTGCTGTGTCGCCATAACGCCCGTTTCGGGGACGGGTCGCTCGCCTGAGACAGCGCCGGGGCCGTTTGCGTAACCCAAGGTCGTATAGGGCTTGCCGTCCTCGGCAAGAATCGGGCCGCCGTCACCTTCTCCCTCCGGCGGGACCACCAGGCCGAGGATGGGATTGCCGCGCTTGGGATAGCCGGCGATGGTAAAGACATGGCTGTGGTCCGCGGTGACGAGGATCAGCGTCTCTTCCGGATCGGTGTTTTCGATCGCCCACTGGATCGCGCGGGCGAATTCGACCGCTTCCTCCAGCGCAACCCCGGCCTTGCCCCAGTGGTGGCCGTGGTCGATCCTCCCGCTTTCGACCATCAGGTAATAGCCGTCGGGGTCCTTGGCGAGCCGCTGGATCGCTTCGCGCGTCATCGCGGTGAGCGTCGGCTCGCCATTGTCGGCGGCTTTCTCCGCCATGTAGGTCATGTGGCTCGGGGAAAAGAGCCCGAGGACCGGCTTCCCCGCCGGGGCGAGGCTCAATTCGTTGGCGTCGGTCACATAGGTGCCGCCTGTCCGCGCCACCCACGCGCCGGGGAGGTCCGCGGCGGCGTCGAGCCTGCGGCCGCCGTTGTCGGCGCCGAAGAAGGACGCGGTGCCGCCGCCGAGCGCGACATCGAAATCGAAATTCACCAATTGCGTCGCAATGTCGTCGCAGCCGAGCCCGCGCTGGTCTTCCGGCATCGAGGCATCGGCTTCCCAGTTGCGCTCGGTCGCGCGGGCATAGACCGAGGCCGGCGTCGCATGGGTGATGCGCGCCGTGCTGACCACGCCGACCGCCAGGCCGCGCTCCTTCGCCTGCTCGCCGATCAGCGGCAGGTGGTATTGCTGCCCCGCCACGCAATCGGCGCGCGGTGCCTCCGGCCCGATGCCGAGAAAGCCGATCTTGGTCTTCTTGCCAGAATGCATCGCCGTTGCCGTGCCCGCGCTATCGGGTACCTGCGCGTTGGTGTTGTAGGTCTTGACCAGCGCGACATTTTCGAAGCGTTCGAACGGCAGGATATATTCCTCGCCGGTCTGGCCGAGTTTCTGACCGGCATAGATGCGCGCGGCGGTCACGGTCGAGACACCCATCCCGTCACCTATGAAGAGAATGACATTCTTGGCCTTGCCCGATTCTTGCGTCTCTGCAGCCTGTTGCACTGGCGCTGGCGCGCTCGTCACGTCGTCTTGCGCATAGGCTGTGCCGCAACCCGCCAGTGGCAGCGCGAAAGTGGCAAAAAGGGCGGCGAGGGCCGGGCGAGACTGGATCATCAAATATCTCCGCATTTCGGATCGTGTCGCCGTGCTATCGCCCTTCGTTGTGACAGCAAAGCGAAAACCCGCCCGCGCTCCCTTGCTTGGGCGGGGCGCGCTACCTAAGGCAAGCGCCATGGTTTCCGTCACCACCTGGAATATCAATTCCGTCCGCCTGCGCATGCCGATCGTCGAGCGATTCATCGACCAGGAAGCGCCGGACGTGCTGTGCCTGCAGGAGATCAAGTGCCAGGAACACCAGTTTCCCTACGAGGCCTTTCGCAAGCTTGGCTACGAGCATTTCGCGGTGCACGGGCAGAAGGGCTATCACGGCGTGGCGACGGTCGGGAAGGTCCCCTTCACCGAATTCTCCCGCCATGACTGGCAGGACAATGGCGAAGCGCGCCATGTCGGGATCGAACTGACCGAAGGCCCAGCAAAGGGCACGGTGATCGAGAATGTTTACGTCCCCGCCGGCGGCGATATTCCCGACCGCGAGCAGAACCTAAAATTCGGCCAGAAACTCGATTTCCTCGAACGGATGACGCGCTGGGCGGACAAGGTCGATCGGCCGACGCTGATCGTCGGTGATTTCAACATCGCACCGCTGGAAAGCGATGTCTGGAACCACAAGCAATTGCTCAAGGTCGTCAGCCACACGCCAGTCGAGGTCGAAACGCTGCAACGCTTCATGGACGCGCATGGCTGGAGCGATATCGGCCGCGAACACATCAGGGCGCCGGAACGTTATTACAGCTGGTGGAGCTATCGCTCGCCCGACTGGCGCAAGAACGATCGCGGGCGGCGGCTCGATCATATGTGGGCGAGCCCGGAACTGGCGGCGCAGGCGACCGGGCACCGGTTGCTCGAAGATGCTCGCAGCTGGGAGAAGCCGTCCGATCATATCCCGCTGACGACGGAGTTCACCTTCTGAACGGGGCCGGGCCTTCTCCTACCCGCCGCGTGGCACAGGCGATCGACGGGCTTCGCCACGGCTGGCCGATCGCGCTGGCGAAGGCGGGCACGCTGTTGCCGATCGAAACGACACTGGCGCGCGAGGCCACGGCAGACCGGCTGCTGATCTCCGCCGCGCGCGCCGCGACGCTCAAGCTTGCCAACCAGCTCGAGGCGGCGGTTCCGCATTCGCCGGTGATGATCCGTGGTGCCGAGCCCTTCGATCTCGACCTGGCGACGGCGGTGGCCGACCCCGCGCTCGACCTGAAGCACCCGCTCAAGGGGCCGTTCAAGGCCGAGCCGATCGCGTGGGAGTCGGACGCTGCCACCGCGCTCGAACTGGCGCGGATCGCGGGAATCCTGCCGGCTTTCATGGTCGCACCGGATGCGGCGGGCGAAGCGCAGTCGGTCTCGCCCGACGATCTTTCAGCATGGGAAGACCCTGCCGCTTTGCACATCGCCACGCGGGCGCAATTGCCGATCGCCGCGCGAGAAGACAGCGAGATCGTGGTCTTCCGCAAGCCCGATGACATGCGCGAACACTGCGCGCTGATCGTCGGCCGCCAGTCCGCTGACGCAATCCCGCTCGTGCGGCTGCATTCGGAATGTCTCACCGGCGATATCCTCGGCAGCCTCAAATGCGATTGCGGCCCACAGCTCGATGCGGCGCTGGCGCGGATGGCGGCGGAAGCGGAAAACGGTGGATACGGGGTATTGCTCTACATGCGCCAGGAAGGACGCGGCATCGGCCTGGTCAACAAGATGCGGGCCTATCGCCTGCAAGATCAGGGATTTGATACGGTCGAAGCCAACGAACGGCTCGGCCTGCCCGACGAAAGTCGCGATTTTACAACCGCAGCGCGCATGCTTAGGCTACTCGGCATCGGTGAGGTTCGGCTTCTCACCAATAACACAAGAAAAGTGGCCGCCCTGGAGGAGGAGAAAATTTCGATCGCAGAGAGGGTGGCCCATGCGCTGCCCGCCAACCCATTTAACCAGCGTTATCTCGACACCAAGCGTGACCGCGCCGGTCACCTGCTGCCATGAAGATCGCCATTCGGCCGGAGCAGCCCGGCGACGAGCGCGCGATCCGCGCACTGACCGATGCTGCCTTTCGCGACATGGTGCATGCTGACGGCGACGAAGGGCCGCTGGTCGAACGCTTGCGCGCCGATGGAGACCTGACGCTGTCGCTGGTCGCGCTGAGTGCGGACGAAGCGATCGTCGGTCACATTGCCTTCTCGCCGGTTTCAATCGAGCATGGCGAAGCGCCGTGGTACCAGCTGGCGCCGGTCTCCGTAATCCCCTTGCGCCAGAAGACCGGGATTGGCTCCGACCTGATCGAGAAAGGCCTGTCGGACATGCGCGGCGCAGGGGCGAAAGGCATCGCGCTCGTCGGCGATCCGGACTATTATTCGCGCTTCGGCTTCACGCGCGAGCATGACCTGTCGTTGTCGGACGAACTCGATCCCTTCCTGCAGATCCTGGTGTTCGAAGGAGAGAAGCCGAGCGGCAAGCTGACCCTCGCCCCGGCCTTCGACGGCTAGAGCTTGTGGGCCAGCGCCTGGCCCATCCGCACGGCGCTGCCTGCCTGCAGGCCCTCGCAGAATTCGATCCGGTTTTCCTCGAACAGCAGGACCACTGTGGATCCCAGCAGGAAGCGGCCCATCTCCTCGCCGGCCTCGTAGCGGTGCGGGGCCGCGCCTTCCCGAGAATAAACCGACCGCGTGAGCTTTCTGCCGTGCGGTTCGACCCGTCCGCCCCACACGGTCTCGATACCGGCAACGATCATTGCGCCGACCATCACGCTGGCGACCTGTCCGAGGTCGCTGTCGAACAGGCAGGCCAGCCGCTCGTTGCGGGCAAACAGCCGCGGCACGCCTTCGGCGGTCACGGCATTGACCGAGAACAGCTCACCCGGAACGTAGGTCGTTTCCAGCAGCGTACCCGAAACCGGCATGTGGACCCAGTGATAGTCGCGCGGGCTGAGATAGATCGTGGCGAAATGCCCGTCGGTGAAGCGCGCCGCAGTCTGCTCGTCCCCGCCGAGAAGTTCTGTTGCCGTGAAGCTGTGCCCTTTGGCCTGAAAGATGCGCCCTTCCTCGATGCGACCGAGCTGGCTGACCGCGCCATCGGCGGGCGACAGGACGTATTGCGAGGCATCGGCCAGCGGACGCGCACCGGGTTTCAGCGAGCGCGTGAAGAAGTCGTTGAAGCTATCGTAGCTGCCGAGCGGACGTTCGGCTTCGCTCATGTCGATGCCATAGGTCGCGGCGAATCGCGCGATCATCCGGTCTCGCAGCCACGGGCGACGGCTGCCCGCGAAGCGACCTGCGAGGCGCGACAGGGCATGCTGCGGCAATGCATGCTGGAGCCATACGAAGGGTTTGCTCATAGAGGTGCGATGCCCTCGCGGCGGATTTGGATCAAGATTATGGTGCGCACTCCATTCCAGCCCTCAACGGGCGAGGGGCGTGCCGCGTTCCGCCTTAGCGGCGTTCGTAACGCTTGAGACCCGGCGCCAGGACGTTGTCCTCGATCGCGAGCCTCGCCCCGCTCCAGTCGGCCACGAAGGCGGAACTGCGCTGTAGCGACGGCACGAAGCGGGCATCGTTTCCGGCGATTACCAGGCCGTCGGAGCTCTGGTCGTTTTCTTCGGCGCCGACCGCGATGAAGGCGGAGTAGTTTTCCTTGTCGCGGCCCTGGACGAACCAGTTGTTGGTGATCTGGCCGACCGTGCCTTGCGGCAGGTCGATCATGTAATTGGTCGAGCGCCCGGCGCTATCGTCGAAGCTGCTGGCGGCGATATCGGTGCGTAGCGCGCGCGATTTGACATAGTGCCCGCCGGTGCCGCGTTCGAAGCGGCTGCGGGTGATGCGCAAGTGCCCGATGCTGCCGGTGTAGATCGAATGCGCGCAGCCGCCATCGCCGTCGCAGGTGCCGAGACCGGAAAAGGTCGAGCGGTCGATGACGAGGCGGATGCCGTCGTCATGCGCGGTGAGAATGCCTTGCTGGCTGTCGACGAACCAGCTGTTGGCGACCGTCAGGGCCCCGCTTTCCAGCCGGATCCCTGCGCCGTTGTAGTCCGGTACGGCCATGTTTCGGAACACCAGGCCGGAAACGCTAGCTTCACGGCCGCGGAGTACGAGAGCAGCCTTGCCTTCGCATTCGACGCTGTCGAAAATTGCCGTGCCGGGTTCGCTTGCGAAAAAGGCGATGCTGCCGCCTTCCTGCACGGCGCACTGGCGATAGGTGCCTGGCGCAATGGCGATCGTGCCCGAACCGCTGCCGATGGCATTGACCGCTTCCTGAAGGGTGCCGAAGCCGCGTCCGTTCTCGACCACGGTGAAGGGCGCCAGTGCAGGTTGCGCAAACGCGGCGGCGATCGGGATCAGCGCGATGGCCGCTGTGGCGATGGTACCGATGAGCCAGCTCGACGGGCGGGCAAGCGGGAGGCGGACAGAGTTTTCCATGGCGCCCGCGATAGCGAAAAAGGGTTAACGGGCTGCTAAGACATGCGATCCGCCCGCTCCTAGCCGCGCCATTTCCAGCCGCCTTTGGTCCCTCGCTTCACGATAACGATGAAGGGGATCGTTATCAGCAATATCGCGCCAAGGTTGATCGCCAGGTCCACCTCATCGGCAACGTCTACTCCGAAGGCGATCGCCAGGACCAATGCCAGATAGCCAAACAGCAGCACCCATCCCTGCCACGCGATCGGCAGGCCGGCACCGTAGCCGATTTTCTTGGGCGCGAACCAATCGCCGGGTTCGAAGAATTTGTGCAGCATGGATCTAATTCTCCTTCGGGGGCCGACCGCGTCTGGGCGTTTCGCTGCGCGCGACGTCGATACCACGCGCGCTCAAGGCTTCGCGGACCAGCATTTCGATCTGCGCATTTGCGCTGCGCAATTCTGCCGCCGCGAGCCGCTCGACCGCGGCGTGAACCGCCGGGTCGAGCCGTAGGGCAAAGGCTTTCTTCTTGGCGGCCGCCATGGCTGCCTCCTCGCCTCAAAGCCTACTGGTAGAGCGTGCCGGCATTGACCACCGGATGCGCTTCGCGATCGCCGCACAGCACGACCATCAAGTTGCTGACCATCGCAGCCCGACGCTCGTCGTCGAGATCGACCACGCCATCCGCCGACAATTTGGCCAGCGCATCCTCGACCATGCCGACCGCGCCGATCACGACTTTCTTGCGCGCGGCGATGACGGCATCGGCCTGCTGGCGGCGCAGCATCGCCCCGGCGATCTCCGGTGCATAGGCGAGGTGGGTCAGCCCCGCTTCGTCGACAACGATACCGGCGACCTTGAGGCGCTCGTTGAGCTCTTCCTGCAGCTCGCGGTTGACCACGTCGGCGCTGCCGCGCAGCGTCGTCGCGTCTTCCTCGCTCATGTCGTCATAGGGGTGCCGCGCGCCGACCGTGCGTAGCCCGGCCTCGATCTGAATGTTCACGAATTCCTTGTAATCGTCGACATCGAAGGCCGCCTGCGCGGTGTCACGCACCCGCCAGACGGTGTTGCAGGCGATCTCGATCGGGTTGCCGCGCAGATCGTTGATCTTGACCTTCTCCGAATGGACATTGTGCGCACGGGCGCTGATCTTCTTGCGCATCATCCACGGCCACACCCAGCGCAGCCCCTCGGTTCGCTCGGTGCCGCTATAGGCTCCGAAAAGGGTGATCACCGCGGTCTGGTTGGGCTGGATCATGAAAAACCCGGTGGCGACGACAAGGAAACCGGTCAGCGACGCAACCAGCTTGAATACGAAATAGATCTTGCTGGCCTTCTCGGGGCCCGGCGGAAAACTCGTGCTCATCCATAGGAACGCGAGGACCGTAACCGCCAGCAGGACCAGCAGCATCACATAGCCATTGTAGGTCTTGGAGCCTCTCTCTTGGCTGACATTCATCCCGTCCAAAACATTGACCATCGGATCAGTCCTTTCGATATAACTATGATATCATCTTTATATCGGACGGCCCGCAAGTCAAACAAATTCCGTCAATCCGGTGTCAGTGTCTCCGGATGCAGTCGAGAAAGCGCTCGCCATAGGCGTCGAGCTTCTTGGCCCCTACGCCGCCGATCGCGCCGAGTTCGGATAGGCTGGCAGGCCGCGTCACCGCCATTTCGCGCAAGGTCGCATCGTGGAAGATGACGTAGGGTGGCACCTGCCCTTCGACCGCCAGCTCTCGCCTGAGTTCGCGCAAGGCATCGAACAGCGGATCGCCGACAGGGTTGACCCCGCCAGCGCGGCTACGCCTGCTGCGGCGCTCTTTCTTCGGCGGCTTGACGATCATCACCGGAGTATCGCCCTTGAGGATGTCCTTGGCATCGCCGCCCAGCGCCAGCCCGCCGTGCTCGGTCGCGACCAACGAACCGCGCGCCTGCAAGGCCCGGCTGACCGGGCGCAGCATTGCCGCATCCTCGCCATCGACGATCCCGAATACGCTCAGCCGGTCGTGCTCCCGCTGGCGCACGCGGTCGTCTTCCGCCCCGGTGAGCACCTTCTGCAAATGGCCGAAGCCAAAGCTCTGCCCCGTGCGATAGGCTGCACTGAGGAACTTGCGCGCCAGTTCGGTCACGTCGACCACGCCCGGCGCATCGAGGCAATTGTCGCAATTGCCGCATTGCCCGGGCGGGTCTTCACCGAAATGCCTGAGTAGCACCGCGCGGCGGCACCCCGCCGTCTCGACCAGGCTGGCGAGCGAATCGAGCCGCTGGCGGTCACCCGCCTGCCTGTCTTCGGGCACTTCGGCGAGCCGCATCCTTGCGCGGGCGAAATCCTCCGCGCCCCACAGCATCAGCGCCAGCGAAGGGTCGCCATCTCGGCCCGCGCGGCCCGTTTCCTGATAATAGGCCTCGATCGATTTCGGGATGCTTGCATGAGCGACGAAGCGCACATCCGGCTTGTCGATCCCCATTCCGAAGGCGATGGTCGCGACCATCACCATGTCCTCGCTCGCGACGAACCGCGCCTGGTTCTCCGCCCGCACATGCGGGTCGAGCCCCGCATGATAAGGCAGCACCTCGCGCCCGGTCGCCGCAGCGAGCTTGGCGGCCAGGTCCTCAACCTTGCGGCGGGTCGGCGCATAAACGATGCCCGGACCCGGCTGTTCGCCCATCAGCGTGGTCAGTTGTCGCACCGGGTTGTCGCGATGACGGATGGCGTAGTGGATACTGGGCCGGTCGAAGCCCGCGACCACCAGCCCGTCTTGCGGGATGCCCAGCTGCTCGAGGATATCGGCCCGCGTATGCGCATCCGCGGTCGCGGTCAGCGCCAGCCGCGGAATATCGCCGAAGCGATCCATCAGGGGGCGCAGCTGGCGGTAGTCGGGGCGGAAATCGTGCCCCCATTCCGAAACGCAGTGCGCTTCGTCGATGGCGAACAGCGCCAGCGGGGCTGCGGTCAGGAGGTCGCAAAAGCTCGGCTGGCTCGCCCGCTCGGGTGCGACGTAGAGCAGGTCCAGTTCGCCCGCACGGAAGGCGTCCATCGTCTCGCGCCAGTCGGAATCCGCGCTGGTCAGCGTTGCCGCGCGAATGCCATCTGCCCGCGCCGCGCGCAGCTGGTCGTGCATCAGGGCGATCAGTGGCGAGATCACCACGCAAGTACCATGCAGCATGGTGGCCGGCAGCTGATAGGTCAGCGACTTGCCCGCGCCGGTCGGCATCACCGCCAGCGTCGATTGCCCGGCGAGAACGCGCACCAGCACGTCCGGCTGGCGGCCACGGAAATCGTCATGGCCGAACACTTCGCGCAAGCGCTGGCGCGCATCGTCCAGTGCGGCGGATGAATCCAGGTCGAGAGTGTCTGCGCCCACGCATGTGCCATGACACATCGCCAAGGCCAGACAAGGGCGAAGGTGCCAGTTTTCCCTTGGCCCACGCCCGCCTCCCCGTCTAAACTGCGAGCAACCGCACGCTTGCTGCATGCGGACAGGATCGGTTCAACAGGAGACAATCGATGAACACCCTACGCCTCGGCCTCGTCGCTGCCGGTACGCTCGCTCTCGCCGCATGTGGCGGCGCGGAAGACGCGTCCGATGAAGCGATGGCCGATACCGTCGAAATGCCCGCCGACGAAGCCATGGCCGACGTGACCGAAGAGCCGGTCGCAGACGATGCCGCGGTCGCCGGTACGGACGACGCCGATGATGCCGCAAACGTGCGCGCTGCCGAGCAAGCCTCGACCGAAGCGGCCGGGGAAGCAGCAGCCGCGGCGGCCGCCGACGTCCAGGCCGCCATCGATGCCGCCGAAGGCGCTGCGGCCGATGCGGAAGACGCTGTCGAGCGATAAGCCTTTTCAAGGCTGGAAGAGCGGGCGCTTCGGGCTGACCGAAGGGCCCGCTTTTTCTTTGGCGCGGCTGCGCTATGGTGCGCGCATGACTCGCACCGCCCCCATCGCGCTCTCGCTCGCCTGCCTGCTGGCCGCCTGCGGACCTGGCGAAAACGACCCCGGCCCCGGCGGCGTGACCGTGGGAGAAGCGCAGGCGCTCGACGAAGCCGCCGCCATGCTCGAAGCGCGCAAGCTGCCTCCGCAAGCGCTGGACAACCCGCCCGCGCCCGCGCAGGACACCGACCTACAAACGCAACAGGCGCCCGAGCAAGCGCAGCAATAAGAGGACCGCCCGATGGCCGACACCATCCTGCATCCCGGCATGGATGCCGATACGTTCGAACAGTTCATCGAGCAGCTCGATCGCTATGTCCGCGAACGGCTGATCCCGGCCGAGCGGGAAACGATCGAGAACGACAGGATCCCCGACGAGATCGTCGAGGAGATGAAGGAGATGGGCCTGTTCGGCCTGACCGTGCCGGAAGAATATGGCGGCGCGGGCCTCAACACCTCGCAATATGCCCGCGTGGTCAACACCATGGCCTATGCCGCGCCGGCCTATCGCAGCATCTTTTCGATCAATGTCGGCATGTTCAATTCCGCGATCAAGAACGGAGCGACTGACGCGCAGAAAGCCGAATGGTGGCCCCGCATCGCTGCCGGCGAGATCGCCTGCTTCGGCCTGACCGAACCGGGCTCGGGCTCCGACAGTGCCGCGATGGCAACCACCGCCAGGCCCGATCCCGATGGCAATGGCTGGATCCTCAATGGCACCAAGCGCTACATCACCAATGCGCCGCATGCCGATGTCGGCCTGATCATGGCGCGCACAGAGAAGGAAGCGCTGCCCAAGAACGCCCATGTCAGCGCCTTCATCGTGCCGATGGATACGCCGGGCGTGACGACCGCCAGCCCCGACAAGAAGATGGGGCAGGAAGGCAGCCACATCTCGGACGTGATCCTCGAGGACGTGAAGGTCCCGGGCGACGCGCTGCTCGGCGGGGAAACCGGACGAGGCTTCCGCTTCGCCATGATGAGCCTGGATAACGGCCGCATTTCGGTTGGCGCGGCTGCCGCAGGCTATGCCCGCCGCGCGCTCGACAGCGCGGTGCGCTATGCCACCGAGCGCAAGGCCTTCGGCGAACCGATCGCCAATTTCCAGCTCATCCAGCAGATGCTCGCGGAGAGCGAGACCGAAATCTACGCTGCCGAGGCGATGATGAAGGACGTGTGCGAACGCGCCGATCGCGGCGAAAACATCCTGCGCAAGGCGGCGGCCTTCAAGGTGTTCTCGTCCGAAATGTGCGGCCGCGTGGTCGACCGCGTCGTGCAAGTCTATGGCGGCGCCGGCTATCTCGCCGAATACGATGCCGAACGCTTTTTCCGCGATGCCCGCATCTATCGCATCTACGAAGGCACGACGCAGATCCTCTACCTGCAGATCGCCAAGCACATGCTGCGCGATTTCGCGGCGCAGAACGGGTGATCGTGATTAAGCCCACCCCGCTGCGACTAGCCAGCAAGCTGGCAAGTCTCGCTCCCCTCCCGCATGCGGGAGGGGCAGTGAAGCTTGGCGAACCACAGGTGAGTCTAGCTGCAACGGGGTGGGCCGGAGCAAGCCATGTATGAACTACTGAAAGGTCTGAGCATCGTCGAAGCATCGAGCTTCGTCGCCTCCCCCACCGCCGGCCTCTATTGCGCGCAGATGGGAGCGGAGGTGATCCGCGTCGATCACAAGGCGGGCGGGCTCGATTACGACCGCTACATGCTGACCGAGGAGGGCCGCTCGCTCAGCTGGGAAAACCTCAACCGCGCCAAAAAGTCGGTCGCGCTGGACCTGCGCAGCGGCGAGGGGCGCGAGCTGCTGGTCGAACTGGCGCGGAAGACAGGGCAAGTCATCACCAACCTGCCGGAGAAAAGCTTCCTCAGCCATGCCGCGATGAGTGAGAACCGCGACGACCTCGTCTCGGTCCGCATCATGGGCTGGCATGACGGGCGGCAGGCGATGGATTTCACTGTCAACGCCGCCAGCGGTTATCCGCTGATGTGCGGGCCGGAGGACTGGGACATGGCGACCGCACCGCCGGTCAACCAGGTGCTGCCGGCGTGGGATTTCATCACCGGTGCCTACTGCGCCTTCGCGCTACTCGCGGCGCTGCGCCATCGCGATGCGACCGGCGAAGGCAGCGAAGTGCGCGTGCCGCTGGGTGACGTCGCCATCGGCACCATGGCCAATTCCGGCGCGCTGGCGGAAATGCTCTATCGCGGAGGGGATCGCGAACGGCTCGGCAATGCGATCTGGGGCGCGTTCGGGCGCGACTTTCGCTCCAAAGACGGACAGCGCTTCATGGTGGCGGCCCTCACGGCCAAGCAATGGCATGGGTTGGTGAAAGCCTTTGGGCTGGAGCAGGAGATCGAAGCGCTGGAAACACAGCTCGGCGTTCGCTTTGCGGATGGAGACGACCCGCGCTTCCAACATCGCCATGCGCTGTTCGACCTGTTCCAAGCCACCGCCGAACAGCATGACTATGCGGAGCTGGAAGCGCGAATGGCCGCCGAAGGCACGACCTACGAGCGCTATCGCACCATGCACGAGGCGGCACAGGACCCGCAGCTCGTCGGCGACAATCCACTGTTCGGTCCCTCGCCCGCGAACCCTTCGCAGTTCGACTATCCCGCCACCCGCAGCTTTGCCAACATGCCGGAAAAACCGGCCGGGGACCCGGCACCGGCACCCTATCTGGGACAGCACAGCGAGGAAATACTTGCCGAGAGGCTCGGGCTGAGTTCCGGCGCCATCGCCAAGCTGGTGGATGCTGGGACGGTGGCCCTTTCGGACCAAGGCAAATAATTGGTTCGGGCTGAGCTTGTCGAAGCCCTGCACTTTCTTCTAGCGCCCGGCACAAAGTGAAGAACGGCCCTTCGACAGGCTCAGGGCGAACGGGATTGAGAGGAATGATCGAGATGACCAAACGCCGCGTAGCCATCTGTACCCCGCTTCGCACGCCCGTCGGGCGCTTTGGCGGCACGCTTGCCCCGCTCGATGCGGGCAAGCTCGGGGCCGTCATCCTCAAGGCCCTGATCGAGCGCAGCGGAATCGATCCGACGCGGGTGGACGATGTCGTTTTCAGCCAGGGCTATGGCAATGCCGAGGCCCCGGCGATCGGTCACTGGAGCTGGCTGGCGGCAGACCTGCCGATGGAAGTGCCCGGCTTTCAGCTCGATCGTCGCTGCGGCTCGGGCGTGCAGGCGGTCGCCACTGCGGCGATGATGGTCGAAACGGGCATGGCTGACATGGTCGTCGCGGGCGGGTGCGAGAGCATGTCCAATGTCGAGCACTATACGACCGACCTGCGCGGCGGGGTGAGGATGGGCGACATGACGCTGCATGACCGGCTGACGCGCGGCCGGTTGATGAGCCAGCCGATCGAGCGCTTCGGCGTCATCACCGGCATGATCGAGACGGCGGAAAACCTCGCCAAGGATTACGACATCACCCGCGACCAGGCCGATGCCTATGCCGTGCGCTCGCACCGGAACGCGGCGAAGGCGTGGGAAGAGGGCAAGTTCGCCGATCACCTCGTGCCGGTGGAGGTGCCACAACGCCGCGCCGACCCTGTCACCTTCGACCATGACGAGGGCTACCGTGCCGATGCCAGCATGGAGAGCCTGGGCAAGCTGCGCGCAATCGATCTCAAGCGCGATCCAGAAGCCATCGTCACCGCAGGCAATGCCAGCCAGCAGAACGATGCGGCAGCGGCGTGCCTGGTCGTGGCGGAAGACAAGCTGGAAGAAATGGGCCTGACCCCTTCGCTCTGGTTCCATAGCTGGGCACCCGCCGGCTGCGATCCCAGCCGCATGGGGATCGGCCCCGTGCCGGCGTTAGAGCGCCTGTTCGCGCGCACCGGAATGGGCTGGGACGATATCGGGCTGGTCGAGCTCAACGAAGCCTTCGCCCCGCAGGTTCTGGCCGTGCTCAAGGGCTGGGGCTGGAGCGAGGACGACTCGCGCCTCGACATGCTCAACGTCAACGGCTCGGGAATTTCCCTGGGCCACCCGATCGGTGCAACGGGCGGGCGCATCCTCGCAGACATGGCCGCCGAAATGCACCGCCGCGAAGTGCGCTATGGCCTCGAAACCATGTGCATAGGAGGCGGACAGGGCATTGCCGCGATCTTCGAGCGTGCGGCCTGATGAGCAAATGGGACGCCTGGATCGGTCGGACGCAGGCGCAGTCCGACACGCTCGATGCGGCGCTGGCGCGGCGCTGGTGCGCGACATTCGACCTCGAGGTACCCGATGGCCCCATGCCGCAGGGTATCCATCTCTGCCTCTGCACGCCGGAGGCAGCCACCGCCTCGCTCGGAAGCGACGGACATCCGTCGCGCGACGAGAGCGATGACAGCTTTTTTCCGCCGATTCCGCTGCCACGCCGAATGTGGGCGGCGAGCGATATCGCCTTCCTCGCACCGCTAGAGATCGGTGCTGTAATCACCCGCACCAGCCGCATCGCTTCGGTCAGCGAGAAGGAGGGCACAACCGGCAAGCTCGGCTTCGTCGATGTCGAGCATGTAACGCTCGCCGATGGCGTCGAAGCCGTGCGAGAGACCCAGACGCTGGTCTATCGCGATGCAGCCGCACCTGATGCGCCTCTGAGCCCGCCGGAGCCGGGCGATGGCACGTTCGATACCAGTGCGTGGGATGTGGTGCAGACGATGACGCCGTCCGAAACGCTACTGTTCCGCTACTCGGCTCTCACCTTCAACACGCACCGCATCCATTACGATACGCCCTATGCTCGGGACGAAGAGCGTTATCGCGGGCTGGTGGTCCACGGACCGCTGATTACGAGCCTGCTGCTCCAGCTCGCCGCGCAGGAATTCGGCGACAATGCGCTCGCCACCTTGGCCTTTCGCGCTGTCAGCCCCGCCATCGTCGGCGAACCGCTACATCTGGCGCTGCGGCCAAGCGACGAAGGCATCGAGCTTGGCTCCTTTGCCAGCGATGGGCGGCAGACGCTCAAAGCGGTGGCAGGTCTCGCTTGAACAGCGGGAAGTCCGGGATCGGCTCGATCACCGCATAGCTTTCCCTCTCCGGCTCGCGGCCCAGTTCCGGGAATTCCAACGGCTCCGGCTCGATATGCGTATCGGGCAGCCGGTCGAGCAGATTGCGGATAAGCGTCAGACGGCCGTGTTTCTGGTCGTTGAAATCGACCAGGGTCCAAGGCGCGTGTTCGGTATGCGTGGCCTGGAACATCGCCTCGCGCGCCTCGGTATAGGCATCGTATTTTTCGCGCGCCGCGAGGTCGATCGGCGAGAGCTTCCAGCGCTTGAGCGGATCGTCCAGCCGCTCGGCCAGGCGCTCTTCCTGTTTGTCTTGGTCAGTCGTCAGCCAGTATTTGAAGAGGTGGATGCCGTCGTCGACCAGCATCCGCTCGAATCGCGGCGCTTCTTCTAGGAAGCTATCAACCTGCTTCTGCGTTGCGAAGCCCATGACTTTTTCTACGCCCGCGCGGTTGTACCAGCTGCGATCGAACAGCACGATTTCGCCCGCAGCGGGCAGGTGCGGGACATAGCGCTGGAAATACCATTGGGTCCGCTCGGTATCGTTCGGCTTGGGCAGCGCGACGACGCGGCACTGGCGCGGGTTGATGCGCTGGCTGACCGCCTTGATCGCGCCGCCTTTGCCGGCCGTGTCGCGTCCTTCGAAAATGACGCAAATGCGCGCGCCCGTCGCCCGTGCCCAGCGGGCCATCGAAACCAGTTCTTCCTCGAGCGGTTCGAGCAGCTTTTCGTAAGTCTTCTTTTTCAGCTTGCCCAATGTGCTCTCCTTCATTGAAAATACAGGCATCCAATGATATGGTTGCAACTGAAACTATGGCCACTCTAGCACAAGCAGAACAGGACTTTAGCGTCCTGCCCGAAATGCCCGCGGATGTCTTCACCGCGCCGCTCAAGAGGCCCGAGCACGTCGGCGACGATTGGCTCGAGCCGCAGCAGACGCACTATACCAGCGAAGACGACGCGATCTGGAACGACTTGTTCGCGCGCCAGATGGACGTCCTGCCTGGTCGCGCGGCCAGCGCCTTCATGGCGGGGCTGGAAAAACTGGACCTCGGCAAGGGCGGCGTGCCCGATTTCAAACAAATGTCCGAAGAACTGGGTAAGCTCACCGGCTGGAGCGTGGTGCCGGTACCGATGCTGATCCCCGATCACGTATTCTTCTGGCACCTGGCCAATCGTCGTTTTCCGGCCGGCAATTTCATCCGCACGCGCGAGACATTCGACTACATCCAGGAACCCGACGTATTCCACGATGTCTTCGGCCACGTGCCGATGCTGAGCGATCCGACATTTGCCGACTACATGCAGGAATACGGCAAGGCCGGGTGGAAAGCGATGCGCTACAATCGCCTGAAAGCGCTGGGCTCGCTTTATTGGTACACGGTCGAGTTCGGGCTGATCGAGGAGGGGCCGGACGACATCCGGGCCTATGGCGCGGGCATCCTGTCGGGCCCGACCGAGGCGGTGTTCGCGGTCGAGGCCGAAAGCCCCAACCGCATCATGCTCAACGTCGACCGTGTGATGCGTACGGACTACGTCATCAGCGATCTGCAGCCGACCTATTTCGTGATCGAAAGTTTCGAAGATCTCTATCGCCAGACGGTGGAGCGCGATTTCGACCGGCTCTATCGCAATCTGCCGCCCGCTTTCACCTACGCCAATTCGGCCATTATCGATGTCGACAATGTCGTTCATCGCGGCACGCAGGAATATCTGCTTCGCGGCGGGCGAGGGTCAGGAGCGGCGCCAGTCTGATATAAAAAACGGCCCCGGGATTGCTCCCAGGGCCGTCTTTGTCGCGAAAAGCGTGCGATTACATTCCGTCGCCGTCGGTCGCTTCTTCGACCTGAGCTTCCATCGACTCTTCCATAGCGTCGGTCTGATCGTCCATGGCGTCGGCGGTTTCATCGGTAATCTGACCCGAATCTTCCATCGCGTCGATGGTTTCATCGCGCTCTTCTTCCATGGCTTCGATTTCGTCTTCAGCGGCGTTCTCGGCCGGGCTGTCGCATGCGGCAAGGCCGAGGCCCAGCGCTGCGACCGAAGCGATAGCTGCGCTCTTGAAAGTAACCTTCATATCAATCTTCCCCTTAATGGTTTGGGAGTCGCGACCTAGCAACGCTTGGCCCCCTTGATAAGCAAAAAATGTCCGAAATGTGTCAACCGACTATGCTGCGCTGCACAATAAACGACAGGCCGAGCAGGACGATCGCGCCTACGGCCCCCAGCAAAAGGGCTTCCGCGCTGATCGCCTGCAGCGCCATCTTGTCATTCGCAAAGGCGTGCGTTGCCAGCGCACCTACGCTGCCAACTCCCATGTTAGCGAAGCTTTGCCGCAACGTGTCGCGGCGCATCATGATCGATGCGAGCCATCCGATCGCTGCACCTACCGTCATTAAAATAAGTAATGCCATTGCTCGTCAAACGCTGCCTGTCTCCTCACTCCTGCAACGGCAGGACCGGTATTTGGTTCCATTCGAAACCAATCGCCCCGGCAACGGTCAAAAGAACGCCAACAGCGCGCAACCCATGGCGACGCGGTAGAAGACGAACACAAGCATCGAAGCGCGCTTCAGGAAATTCATCAAGAAGGCCATGGTGAGGAAGGCCGCAATGAAGGTCAGCACCCCTGCGATCAATGCATCCATTGCGAGGGTAGCGCCCGCTTCGAAAATTTCGGGCACGATCAGCACGCCTGCACCGGCCACCGCCGGGATCGACAGCAGGAAGGAGAAGCGCGCCGATTCGTAGCGCGAATAGCCCAGTGCCCGCGCCGCCGTCATGGTCACGCCCGAACGGCTGGTACCGGGAATGATCGCCAGCGCCTGCGCGATGCCGACGATCAGTCCGTCGCGCCAGCTCATATCCTCGAACTTCTTCACTTCCTTGCCGAGCCAGTCGGCGAGACCGAGCGCGATACCGTAGACGATGAGGTTGAAAGCGATGAGATCGGTAAAGCGGATCGAGCTCATCAGGTCGTCGTCGATCACGGTGATATTGAACCATGTCTCCGCAATCGAATTGAACGCGCCGAGCTTGATCGCAAGGCCGAACGCGACCGCCGGGATGGTCCCCAGTACGATCCACCAGAACAGCCGCCGCTCGCTCGGCGCATCGGGCCGGTCGGTTCCGATGCCGATGCTCGCAAAGCCGCCGCGCGCGAGCGTGAGCACGTCCTTGAAGAAATAGACGATGATCGCAAGCAGCGAGCCGACATGCACCGCCACGTCGATCAGCGGGCCCTGGTCGGGAAACTCGGTAAAATTGGGGATCAGGATCAGGTGTCCCGACGACGAGATCGGGAGAAACTCCGTGATCCCCTGGACCACCGCGATGATGAGGAGCTGCAGGAATGTCATGGCGGAGGTCCGACCCTTTGCAAATGCACCGCGATTGCGGACGCAGCGCCCTTACCCACCCCCATCCCCTCCCGCAAGCGGGAGGGGCGCGAGACTTCATCGGGCCCGGGTGTCTTGGGGGGCGAGCGCTAGTCTTAGCGGTGCGGGCTTGGCTCTATCCCTACCAAATTCTCACACGTTCTTCGGGCGGGAGGTAAAGTTTGTCGTCTTCCGTCACGTTGAAAGCATCGTACCAGGCATCGATGTTCCGCACGACGCCATTGACGCGATATTCTTCCGGACTGTGGCTGTCGGTGCGCAGGCGCTGGCGATAGTTCTCTTCCCGCTGCGCCGAACGCCAGACCTGTGCCCAGGCGAGGAAGAAGCGCTGGTCGCCGCTGAGCCCGTCGATCACCGGAACGTCCTGCCCTGCGGTCGCGATCTTGTAAGCGCGATAGGCAAGGCTGAGCCCGCCCAGGTCGCCGATATTCTCGCCCAGCGTGAAGCGCCCATTGACACAGGTTTCGCCGTCGTCGAGCGGGCAGAAAGCGTCATATTGCGCGACCAGCGCGTCGCCCCGCTCGTCGAAATTGGCGCGATCCTGGTCCGTCCACCAGTTCTCGAGCTTGCCGGTGGCGTCGTATTTCGAGCCCTGGTCGTCGAAGCCATGGCCGATCTCGTGGCCGATGACACCGCCGATCGCGCCGTAGTTCACCGCCGGGTCCGCGGTCAGCCCGAAGAAGGGCTGCTGCAGGATCGCGGCCGGAAAAACGATCTCGTTCTTGGTCGGGTTGTAATAGGCGTTGACCGTCTGCGGAGTCATGAACCACTCGGTGCGGTCGATCGGCTGGCCCAGCTTGGCGACATTGTCCTCGAGCTGCCAGGCATCCGCTGCCAGCGAATTGGCGATGGGGTCGTCGGGCGTCACTGCAAGACCCTCGTACACCTCCAGATTGTCGCGATAGCCGATCTTGGGATCGAAGCTGGCAAGCTTGGCCAGCGCCTGCTCCTTGGTCTCTTCGCCCATCCACTCGATCTCGTCGATCGACTGCGCCATCGCCTTGCGCAGGTTCACGACCAGTTCTTCCATCGCCGCCTTGTTCTCGGGTGGGAAATAGCGCTCCACATAGCTCGCGCCGACGAGCTCGCCGAGCGCGCCCTCGGTGGCGGCGATCGCACGCTTCCAGCGCGGACGCTGCTCCGGCGTCCCGCGCAGGGTCTTGTCGTAGAGTTCGAACTGCGCCTCGTCGTATTTCTTCGGCAACAGGTGGTTGTGGTCGGAGATGAATTCCTTGATCGTCCACGCCTGCAGCGTCGCCACCGGCGTTTGGTTGAGAAGGCCCATCATCCCGGGAAGACCGCTGCCGATCTGCGCGAGCTGCTCCTCGGTAAGCCCCAGTGCCCTGGCCCGCTCGTCCGACGGCGGCATCGCGGAAACGACGAATTTTGGCGATGCGGCAAAGCCGATCTTCTCCAGCATCGCCTGCACCGGCACATCGCCGGACAAGGCCGCAAGCTCGTCTGCCGACAGCGCATGGTAGGTAAGGTCGCGGTTGCGGCGGGCCGTGCGCTCCCAGATCACGTCGCGCGCCATCTTTTCTTCGAGCGCATACACCGCCTCGGCGGTCGCCACCGGATCGTCATAGCCACCCGCTTCGAGCATCATGGCCATGTAATCCTTGTACTTCTGCTGGATTTCGCGGCCCTTCTCGCTGTCGTCGAGGTAATAGTCGCGATCGGGCAGCCCGAGGCCGCCAATGCCGATATAGGCGACATACTGGTCTGGCTGCTTGGCATCGACATTCACGAAACCGCCAATCGGCGAGGAATAGCCCGCTTCGGCCCAGATCATCGCCAGTTCGTCCAGTGTCGTCGCTGCGGCGATGCGGCTGACATAGGGCTGGATCGGCGCAAGGCCGCGGGCTTCGATGGCATCGGTATCGAGGAAGGCGTTGTAAGTGTCGACAATGCGACGCTCGTCATGGGAAAGCGACTCGCGGGGCCTGGCGACCAGTTCGTCGATCAACGTTTTCACGTCCTCGGTCGATTTTTCGCGCAGCAGGTTGAATGCGCCGAAGCGGCTGAATTCGGCCGGGAGCGGATTGGCATCGAGCCATTCCTGGTTGACGTAGGCGAAGAAGTCGTCGCCCGGATCTACCGTATCGGACAACAGGTCGGGATCGACGCCCCAGCTGCCGAAGCTCATCGTCGGCGTCCGGTCTTCCTCCAGATAGTCGGCCTGGTTGGGATCGGTCTCTCCGCTCTGAGCCGTAGCAGGTGCAGCGAGAGCAAGCGCAAAGGCGCTCGCGGAAGTGGCGAAAACGGTGCGGATCATGGGAGAGCCCCCTCTCGATTGGACGATATTCCGGAGCGACCGTCCGGGATTTCAGAATACCGGCATAGAGCGATTGCCGCGCGAATGCAGTCATTCATCGGCTGGGAACGCCATCCGTCGAAAATCCGGCGCTGGGCGACGTCAGGCCGCGCCGGCCTGCGGCATGTCGAATTGCAGCTTGGCCAGCCGCGCATAGAGCCCGCCCGCCGCCGTCAATTGCCGATGCGTGCCCTGCTCGACGATCCGGCCGTCTTCCATCACCACGATGCGATCCGCCGCGCGGACGGTCGCCAGGCGGTGCGCGATGACCAGCGTGGTGCGGTCTTCCATCAACTGCTCGAGCGCATCCTGCACCAGCCGCTCGCTTTCCGCATCGAGCGCGCTGGTGGCTTCGTCGAGCAGCAGGATCGGTGCATCGCGCAGCACCGCGCGGGCGATGGCGATGCGCTGTTGCTGGCCGCCCGACAGCCGCGTGCCGTCCTCGCCCAGGAAGGTGTCGAGCCCCTCGGGCAGCGCGCGCAGGAATTCCTCCGCATTGGCGGCACGGGCAGCTTCCCAGATGGCCTCGTCGCTCGCGTACCAATTGCCGTAGCGCAGATTGTCGCGGGCATTGGCGCTGAACAGCACGCCATCCTGCGGGACGAAGGCAATGCGCTCGCGCACGTCGCGCGGATCGACACTGGTCAGCGGAATGCCGTCGAGCCGGACGGTGCCCGCCTGCGGATCGTAGAAGCGTTCGGCAAGCTGGAAGATAGTCGACTTGCCCGCACCCGAGGGGCCGACGATAGCCACGGTTTCGCCCGGCTCGACCTCCAGCGTAAAGTCGCGCAGTGCGGGCGGCTCGGGCCGGGTAGGGTAACGAAAAGTGACGTTGCGGAAAGAAAGGCTTCCGCGCGCAGGGGTGGGCAACGATTGCGGGCGGGCGGGCGGCGCGATCTGGGCCGAAGCGGTGAGCAATTCATTCAAGCGGCTCGCCGCGCCTGCGCCGCGCAGCAAGTCGCCATAGACCTCGGTCAGCGAACCGAAAGCGCCCGCGACGAGGCCGCCGGTGATGACAAAGGCAGCAATCGTGCCGCCCGAAATCGCGCCTTCGCTCACGCCCACTGCGCCGCGCCACATCAGCAGGGTGATGGAGCCGAAGATCAGCAGGATGATAACCGAAGTCATCGCGGCGCGGATCAGTATGCGGCGTTTGGCGACGGAGAATATCTGCTCGACCGCTTCCCCGAACCGCGTTGTCTCGCGGGTTTCCTGATTGAAACTCTGGACAATTTTCATGGCCGACAGGACTTCGGTGACCATCGCGCCGACATCGGCAACCCGGTCCTGGCTGGTGCGCGAGACATTGCGCAGTCGCCGCCCGAATACCGTGATCGGGATCACAACGGCGGGGATGACCAGCGCCATGCCGAGCGTCAGCGACGGGGCGAGATAGAACAGGTAGATCGTGCCGCCGATCGCCATCAGCGTGTTGCGCAGCGCCACGGAGACGGTCGTGCCGACGACCTGCTCGATAATCGCCGTATCGCTGGTCATGCGGCTGGAGATTTCCTTGGGGCTGTTCTCTTCGTAAAAGCCCGGTTCCTGCCGCAGCAGGTTGGCGTGCACTTTCAGGCGGATATCGGCGACCACCCGCTCGCCGATCCAGCTGACGAAATAGAACCGCAGCGCCGTGCCGATCGCCAGCACACCGACGATCATCAGCAGATAGCGGAACCAGCGTCCGATATTGGCCGGATCGCCGTTACCGCCGAAGCCGTTATCGATGATCAGCTTGAAGCCCGCGGGGATTGCCAACGTCGCCGCCGCCGTAATCAGCAAGGCGAAGAATGCCAGCGCCACCTTGTCGGGATATTTCGCCGCCTCGCGATAGATCATCCGCAGCGGCCCGAGCGAGCGACGCTTTGGCTCGGCGCCCTGCTCCGGCTCGCCTTCGAACAGGCGCTGGGCCGAAGCGGGGTCGGAAGACGATGCTGCAGGGAAGGGTTCGGTATCGGACATCCGCCTTGGCCCCTAGCGCTCCATTCCGGCAAAATCCACAACGGCAAAAGGGCCGGGTGGGCATGGACAAGGATTTGTGCATTGCACAATGCATCGATAGGGGCCACATTCGTGCCAACCACGGGCTGGGAGAGCCCGCAAGGGGAGCCGGAGAGCTCCACGCAGGGGAAACGCATTGCTTTACCAAGCCTATGAATTGCAGCGCAATTGGCTCAATTCGGTCAGTTCCATGGCCTCGATGAGCGCCGAGATGCTGACCAGCCCGGCCAATCCGCTGAGCCATTTCGGTATCGGCTCCATGACCGCCAACGCGCTCGATGTGTTCGCACACGCCACGGCGAGCTACGCCAAACCGGCTTTCGGTATTACCGAAATCGAGAAAGACGGCGAACTTCACCCGGTCGAGGAAGCGACCGTGGTCAACCGCCCGTTCGGCGACTTGAAGCGCTTCCGGCACACCGGCCTGCCCGAAAGCTCGCCCCGGCTGCTGATCGTGGCACCGATGAGCGGGCACTATGCCACGCTGCTGCGCGGTACGGTCGAGCGCATGCTGCAAAGCTGCATCGTCTACATCACCGATTGGGCCGATGCGAAGCTGGTGCCGATGCACGAGGGCCATTTCGACCTCGACGATTACATCGATTACCTGATGGAATTCCTCGAACAGATCCGCGTGGAGAGTGACGGCCAGCGCCCTCATATGATGGCGGTGTGCCAGCCTTCTGTCCCGGCCTTTGCCGCGACTGCGCTGCTCAATCAGAACAATTCGCCCGCCACCCCGCTGACGCTGACGATGATGGGCGGCCCGATCGACACGCGCGAAAGCCCGACCAGCGTCAACGACCATGCCATGAACCGTCCGATCGAATGGTTTCGCCAGTCGGTGATCGCGACCGTGCCGATGCAGCATCGCGGCGCCGGACGCCGGGTCTATCCCGGCTTCATGCAGCTTTCGGCCTTCATGAGCATGAATCTCGGCAACCACATGATGAGCCATTACGAGATGTTCAAACATCTCACCGCCGGAGATGAAGAGAGCGCGCAGGCCACCAAGGATTTCTACGACGAGTATCGCGCGGTGTGCGATATGACCGCTGAATTCTACCTCCAGACGGTCGAGGAGGTGTTCCAGAAGCACTCGATCCCCAACGGCACGTTCCGCCATCGGGGCGAGCTCGTGGATCTCGATGCCATCACGGACACTGCACTATTGGCCATCGAAGGCGAACGCGACGACATCTCGGGCCTCGGCCAGACCAAGGCCGCGCTCGACCTGGCCGATTGCCTGCCCGATGCCAAGAAGCGGTACTTCATGGCCGAGGGCGCGGGGCACTACGGCATCTTCAACGGCAGCAAATGGCGCGACATGATCGCTCCTGTCGTCGAAGAGTTCATCGACGAACACGGGGCTGTTCGCGCCTAGGTAGGCGGGCGCTCGACCTTGGGCGCCCGCAAGAAAATGCGCTTGATTACCCGCCGCGCCCATAACAGCAGTGCGATGACGAGCACCAGCAGAGTGAAGGCGATCCCGCCTGCCACCAACGGGTTCTCGTAGGCGAGATAGAGCAGGCCCGCTGTCGCCACGTCTTCCACGGTCGACACCGCAACATTGCTGACCGGCTCGGGCGAGGTGTTGACCACCGCCCGCGCGCTGGCCTTGCCGCCATGGGCGAGAAAGCTGGCCCCGCCGCCGAGGATGAAGGCGATCACCTGCGCCGCCGGGTCGGACGGATCGACGATCGCCAGCGCCAGCAGTGCCCCGCCGACCGGGCGCACCGCGGTGTGAACCGTGTCCCACAGGCTGTCGAGCCACATCACCTTGTCGGCCAAGAATTCGGCCAGCGCGGCGATGGCGGCGATGCCCATCACCCACGGATTGGCGAGCACGGTCAGGCTCTCGAGATGCTCGGGCAACGGCAATGCACCGAGCCGCATGGCGAGACCGGTGCCGAATATGCACAGGTAAAGCCGCCAGCCCGCCAACAGGCTGACACTGCCTGCGATCCCGATGATCTCCATGATGCCCATTCTCTTTGTGTAGCCTCAAACGCCGGCGGATGCATCCGCATCGTTGGCTTTCCTCGCTCACGCGACCTGAAGGCCGCATCGCTGCGGGCGGCCTTGCAGGTGACCTTTGGTCAGCTGCGTCTTCGACTTCGCTTCCGGCCTTGCGAGGCCTCTCGGCCTCGAAATCAGCGCAAGAAAAAGGCGGCGCAGGAAGACCCAAACGCCGCCTTTTGATCTTGGTCACGGCATCAAAGCGCGACTGCGCGTCGGCCGGTCAGGCCGCCTCCGCGGAGGTGGCGCGACGCGCCTACCGCGAGCGCAAGAGACTCATTAAAACACCTCGAACATGCCCGCAGCGCCCATGCCGCCACCGACGCACATGGTGACGACGACATATTTCGCGCCGCGGCGCTTGCCTTCGATCAGCGCGTGGCCGACGCAGCGCGCGCCGGTCATGCCGTAGGGGTGGCCGATCGAGATCGAGCCGCCGTTGACGTTGAGGATATCGTTGTCGATCCCGAGCTTGTCGCGGCAATAGAGGACCTGCACCGCGAAGGCTTCGTTCAATTCCCACAGGCCGACGTCGTCGTGCTTGATGCCGGTCTGTTCGAGCAGCTTGGGGATCGCGAAGACCGGGCCGATGCCCATTTCGTCGGGCTCCGTCCCCGCCACCGCCATGCCGACATAGCGACCGAGCGGCTCGAGGCCCTTCTGCTCGGCAACCTTCGCTTCCATCAGCACGCTGGCCGAGGACCCGTCCGAGAGCTGCGAAGCGTTACCGGCGGTGATGACCTTGTCCGGGCCCATGACCGGATTTAGCGACTGCAGCCCTTCCAGCGTGGTCGAGGGGCGGTTGCCTTCATCCTTGGTGATGGTGACTTCCTGGCTGGAGACTTCGCCCGTCTCCTTGTCCTTCACCATCATGGTGGTGTTGACCGGCACGATCTCGTCGTCGAACTTGCCCGCTTCCTGCCCGGCGGCGGTGCGCATCTGCGACTGCAGCGCGTATTCGTCCTGCGCTTCGCGGCTGATGCCGTAGCGCTCGGCCACCGTCTCGGCGGTCTGGAGCATCGGCATGTAGACATCCTTGTGCATCGCGATCAGCGACTTGTCGGGCGCGACGCGCATTTCCGGGGTCTGGACCATCGAAATCGAATCCTGACCGCCGCCGACGACGATATCCATATTGTCGACGATGATCTGCTTGGCCGCGGTGCTGATCGCCATCAGGCCCGAGGAGCACTGGCGGTCGATCGTCTGCGCCGCGACGCTGACGGGAAGACCCGCACGCAGCGCGACCTGGCGGCCGATATTGCCCGACTGGGTACCCTGGGTGAGGACGCAGCCCCACACGACATCGTCGATCTCGCCGCCTTCGATCCCGGCGCGTTCGACTGCCGGGGCAAGCGAGAACGAACCGAGCGTCGCGCCGGGGGTGGCATTGAAGCCGCCCTTGTAGGCGCGGCCGATAGGGGTGCGGGCGGTGGAAACGATGACTGCGTCACGTGACATGGGAAATTCCTATTTCGTCATCCCAGCGAAGGCTGGGATCTGGTTAAATCTGGTGCTTGGTCGAGGGAGATCCCAGCCTTCGCTGGGATGACGGTCAGACGAAAAACTGCGTGATCCACTCGCACATCAGTGCGGGCTTGTCCTCGCCTTCGATCTCGATGGTGATCTCGGCGGTCTGCTGCCATTGGCCGGGGCGCTTCTCGATCATTTCGACCAGCTCCCAGTGGCCGCGGATACGCTTGCCGACACGCACCGGGGCAATGAAGCGCGTCTTGTTGCCGCCGTAGTTCACGCCCATCTTCACGCCGTCGATCTTGGGCATGTCGGAATTGGCGCTGAGATAGGGGATCATCGACAGCGTCATGAAGCCGTGGACGATGGTGCCGCCGAACGGCGTCATCTTGGCCTTTTCCTCGTCGATATGGATGAACTGGTGATCGCCGGTCGCATCGGCGAACATGTTGACCTTTTCCTGTGTCATCTCGACCCATTCGCTGGTGCCGATGTTTTCGCCGACCTTGGCTGCGAGATCCTGTGGGGACATGCGCTTCGCTCCTATCCTGCGTTATCGGCGCGACTCCGAGCGTGGGCGCGCCTGTTGCTAAAGGCTCATGCCGCATCATACCGCGCGTGGCAATGGAGGTTTCCGTAAACGTCAAGCTGACGCTACGGCATCGGTTGCAATCGGATTGCGACGGGCCGTCACCCCCATCCCTTACGCAGCTTTAACCAAGCGTCGCTATCGACGGCAGGGTGCCGGCGTTGTGCCTGCACGCATGGAGGACTCATGCTCTCGACGGCCCTGAAACGACTGCTGAACCCGATGCTTTTCGTGCCACTCGCCATCGCCTTGGTGAGCCTGGTCGAACTGGCCATTGCCGACCGCAAATACGGCGTTTTTACCGGCGGGTTCGGCCAATCGACGGCGGTCGACACGGTCGGCGAGCTGGCACTCTTCCTGGCAGGCTTCGCCATCGCTCAACTGGCCGCGGGGCTGGTGGCGTGGCGTCTGGCGGCATGGCTGGCGCGCAAATCCGGCACGCCCGTTGCGATGGTCCATTTCGCCTTTCTCTACGGCGGGCTGAGCCTGCTGGCGCTGACGCTGCAATACCAGCTGCATTCCTATTTCAGCGACGCTGTCAGCTTTGCCCTGCTCACCCAACTCGGTGGCGGCAGCGCGACCGATGCGCTGCTCTTCGCCAAGAACGAGATCGCGCTGGGGCTGGCAGGCTTCGCCGGTTTCGCGCTGGCGTGGTGGCTGGCGGTCAAGCTGGTGCGCAGGCTGACCCGAAGCGAAGATGTGTCCACGCCCACCGGCCCCGCATGGCGCTGGATCGCCGCCGCATGGACCGGCCTGCTCATAGCCATCATCGCCATCCCGCGCACCGGCAGCGACAGCGCGCGCGGGCTGGAACGCGTTCTCGTGTGGAACGGGGTCAGCCGGGCCGCCGCACAGGCCACCGATTTCGACGGCGACGGCTATGGCCTGGCCGGACGCCAGCTCGACAGACACCCCTTCGACGCGGCGCGCCATCCCCTCGCACTCGACATTCCCGGCAACGGGATCGACGAGGACGGCTTCGGCGGCGATCTGGAGCTCGTCTCCATCCCGCAAACAGCCCCCGACACGACGCTGACCGGCGCGAAGCCGCATGTCATCATTGTCGTCTTCGAAAGCACCCGCTTCGACGTGATCGGCAAGCGGATCGACGGCCAGCCCGTCGCGCCCAACCTCGAAGCTCTCGCCGTGCAAGGCTCTGCGATCGTCCCGACATACAGCCATGTCGGCTTCACCACGGAATCGCTCAAGTCGCTGTTCGGCGGTGCGCTGACAGTCGAGCCCGGGGCGCCGAGCCTGTTTCGCGATTTCAAACGCAGCGGCTACGGCATCGGCGTATTCTCGGGGCAGCCGGAGGACTTCGGCGGTATTTCCGAAGCGGTCGGCATGCGCGACAGCGCCGATATCTTCGTCGATGCCGAAAAGCTCAAGGACCAGCGCGCCTTCAGCTTTGCCGCGCAGGGATCGCTGCTCGTGGACGAAGGCATCATCCTCGACCAATTCGACAAGGCGCTGGGCGATGCGCAAGACTGGCAGCAGCCGCAATTCGTCTATCTCAATTTCCAGTCGCCGCACTTTCCCTATCACCAGCCCGCAATAGGCGAGCGTTTCGCCCGGCCACCGGTGACGCGCGGCGAGATCAACGCGGGCAATGCGGCGCAGGTGCAGCAGACCTATTGGAATGCTGTCGCGCACACCGATGCGGCGCTAGGCCGTCTCATCGCAAAGCTCAAAGAGGTAGGCGCGTGGGACAACACGCTGATGCTGGTGACGGGCGATCACGGCGAAGCGCTGTTCGAACGCGGCTTTCTGGGTCATGGCCATGTCATCAACCGGCTGCAGAACGGCACCTTCCTCGTCAGCAATCGCCCGCTTGACGGCGTCGAAGCCCCTATCGCGCAGAGCGACATCCGCCGCATCCTGCTCGGCCAGCTCGGCGCAGACCAGCCGGCAGCCGAGCGCCACGCGCCTTTCATGCATATCGGCCCGCTCGATGCCCCGGCCAAGATCGGCATGGTCGATTCCGGCTACGGGATCGTCTCGCTGCGCTTCGACCGCAGCGAAGCCTGCTTCGAACGCGAAGACCGGTGCTTTGCCTATGACGGTCTGGAAGGGGCCAGGCATGCCGCGATCGACAGGCTGGTCGCACGCTGGGGCTCCGAACGCTGGGCCCGCCGCCAGCGCTAGAGCCGTTCAGCCGCGCGATTGCTGCGCCGTCAGCGCCTGTCGGTCCATCATGGCCTGCTTGGCGCGCGGCACCCTGGGCGCATCGAACCGCTTGAGATAGCTCCACAGCGCGCATTGCACGCCGACCAGCAGCAGGATGAAAGGCTGGTAGGCAATCCCCTGGAACAGCGAACCGACGAGGTAGATGACCTGCGCATATTGCAGCGCGGTGGCCAGCGGGGCCTGCCATTGTTCGCCGTCGCCGGTTTTCTGGCGCCAGCGGCGACGGATCTTCTCCATCTGCCACAGGCCGAGCGCGTGCAGCCATATCCACGCGATGAAGCCGGGCCAGCCCTGTTCGCCGAGCACTTCGAAGAAGGCCGAGTGGAACGCGCGCGCTTCGTCGACGACTTGCTTGTATTCGACGTTGACCGTGTTTCCTTCGCCCGTCCGCACCGGCATGTTGTATTCGAAGCGGTTGGCGCGGTAGATATCGAAACCGCCGCCGAGCGGATTTTCCTGCACGTATTCCCAGGTCCATTCCCACACCGCCACGCGGGTCGAGGCCGACTGGTCGCCATCGTGGCTGCCGATCGTGGCCATGCGGTCGTAATAGCTCTGCGGAATGAAGGGCAGCGCCATTACCCCCAACACACCGCCTGCGAGCAGGAACATCGCGCGTCGCTTCACGTCGCGCAGCGCCAGCACCAGCAGAACCGCGATGCACACGAGGCCGGTGCGCGCCACCGTGCCGAAGGGGATCAGCAGGCAGGCGAAGATCAGCGCATAGGCGAACAGCTTGACCCGCCAGTCGGGCACGAAGATCGTGCCATGCCGGGTGAACCAGATGATGAGCGGTATGATGCCGACCGCCACGGTCGCCAGTGTCGAGCTTTCGTAGATGCCGCTGTTGTCATTGACGAAGAGCGCGAGCACGCCGTAGCCCCCGCCGCCCGCCACGGTCTTGATTGCGCCGGAAATGATGATCGCTCCGACACTGAGCGCCATGACCAGCGCGGCCGCTTCGATACGCTTGCGGGTGGTCAGCGTGAACGGCAGGAAGATCGCGAAGAACAGCGCTTTCCAGACCCATTCCCATTTGGTTCCCGCCGGTTCGGGAAAGGGCGTGCCCTGCAGCGTAAAGAAGCACCACACCAGCAGGAACGCCAGCACGCCCTGGCGCAGCGTGAAGCGGACATTCTTCTTGCTGTCGGTCAGCAGCCAGCCGGCAAAAGCGGCGCAGAAGGCGATCAGCGAAACCGGTATGTCGGAGAAAAAGCCGAAGGCGATCTTCTGCGGTGCGAGGATGTCGATCCACAGGTAGGACAATACCCACAGGAACGGGCGCCGCAGCCCCATCGCCATGAAAAGCCCGAAAAAGCCGAGGAAGAACAGGTCCGTCATGCGCCCGTCGCGTCTTCGTCGACCGGGGAGGCCACATCCACCTCGCTATCGACCGTGTCGTCAACCATCAGCCGGTACAGCGCGAGGAAGAGGATGCCGTGGACCAGCAGGAGGGTGAACATGTCGATCATGGCAGCGCGCTCGGTTCCTCTGGCATTTCACCCGGCAGCACAGGCATCATTGCTCGGCTGCCACCCGTGCGCCTAGCACCAGCGAGTTGACGCCCCGTTAAGCACAATGCGGCTAAGCCATGGTCCCATGACCCGCGTGCTCCACGTTCTCGACCATTCGCTGCCGCTGCACAGCGGCTATACCTTTCGCACCCGCGCGATCCTGAAAGCGCAGCAGGCAGCGGGAGTGGAGGTGCGCGGCATCACTGGATTGCGCCACAGCGCCGAAGGGCCGGATCAAGAAACGATCGACGGGCTGACGTTTTACCGCACGCGCGGCGAGGCGTCGGGCCCGCCGGGCGTGCGCGAGTTCCGCGAGATCGGTCGGCTGGCGGATACCATCGTCGACCTGGCGCAGGATTGGCGACCCGATGTCCTGCACGCCCATTCGCCCGCGCTGGACGGTCTGGCCGCAGTGCGCGCGGGGCAGCGGCTCGGCATTCCCGTCGTCTACGAAATCCGCGCCTTCTGGGAAGATGCGGCGGTCGGTAACGGAACGGGCCGCGAAGGTTCTTTCAAGTACCGCCTGACCCGTGCGCTGGAAAACCGCGTTGTGGCGCAGGCGGATGCCGTCTTCACTATCTGCGAGGGCCTGCGCGACGACCTGGTCGCGCGCGGGCACCCGGGCGGCAAGATCGGCATCTCGCCTAACGGCGTGGATCTCTCGCTGTTCGGCGAACCACCGGCACGTGACGATGCGCTCGCCGAGGAGTTGGGCATCGCTACCGGGCCGGTCATCGGCTTCATCGGCAGCTTCTACGATTACGAAGGTCTCGACGACCTGATTGCCGCCATGCCGCTGCTGCTTGAGCGTGAGCCGGGCGCGCAACTGCTACTGGTTGGCGGCGGACCGAAGGACGAAGCGCTCAAAGCGCAGGCTGCAGCCAGTTCTGCCGCACAGGCCATCCACTTCACCGGCCGCGTGCCGCATGCGGAGGTCGAGCGCTATTACTCGCTGATCGACGTGCTCGCCTATCCGCGCAAGCGCAGCCGCCTGACCGACCTCGTCACGCCGCTCAAGCCGCTGGAAGCGATGGCGCAACGGCGGCTGGTGGCGGCTTCCGATGTCGGCGGGCACCGCGAACTGATCGAAGACGGGATCACCGGAACGCTGTTCGCGGCGGACGATCCGGCAGCGATCGCCGATGCCCTTGCTTCGCTCTCCCGGCACAAGGACCAATGGCAGGCCATGCGGGAACGCGCCGCGCACCATGTCGCCGAGCATCACGATTGGGCGCGCAATGTTCATCGTTATCAAAGCGTTTACCATCATTTGCTAGCCAGTGGCCCGAATGGGCAATTGTCCGCAGCAGCCTGATGGTCTGCCGGCTCCGCCCATGGCGCTGAAGGAAGAGTGAGCAAGAGCATGGCAGACACGGCAAAGCGCAAAAGCGGTTCGCAACCGCCGATCAGCGCCCATCCGGCATTTCCGGCCATAGTCGCGCTGTGGTTCGCCGCACTGTTCGGTATCGGCAGCCTCGTCTTGCCCTCCATGCTATTCGAGCGCTTGATGGGCGCAGCGCCCGACTTTTCCACGCGCCTGACGATCGCTGCAGCGTGCGCGCTGTTCGGCGCACTTGGCGGCCTCCTTGTCGCCCGCAAGGTCGTCGCATCCCAAGGTGCTGCAAAGGAAAGCAGCATACGCGCTCCGAGAGCGCCGCGCTCCGGCCACGAGGGACCCGCCAAACGCCCGATCGTGGCAACCGAAGAGCTGGGAGAGGAAGGTCTCGGACCGGTCGCCGATGTCAATGCTTTCGATGACGACGCGCAAAAACAGCCCCTTCCCGGCCGCCGCCGCGCGCTTTCGGTCACGGACGATACCGGTCGCAGCGAATATCTTGAGTATGTCCCGCTACCCGGCGACGGCGAGATCGCCCAGAACGATATCGACGAGCCCGAAGATGATTCCGGCGAACCGGAACAGGCCAGAGACGACGACGCGCTGCCACTCGACACCTTTGCAATCGCCGATCCCGCCAATTGCGGTGACCGCAGCAATACCGCGGCGGAAGACGATCCCCATCAAGCCGACCATGCCGAAACGCTCGAAGACTTGCGCAATCCGGTCGAGGGGGAGATCGATCACGACGCGGCAGAAGCGGAGAAGCACTCCGATGACGACGCGCCGGCCCCGATGTTCGCTCCGCTGGCCGCCGATACCCGCAGCCAAGGCGAAGCCGGGCGGCCGTTCGATGCGCCCCGCGCGCCATTCGGCAATGCGGTCGCAGTCGACACGGACGCGCCCGCAGACACCATTGATGCTCCAGCCTTTGCGGCCCCGCCCGCAGGAGATACGCCCGCAGGAGAAACGGACACCCTAGTCGAAACTTCGCTCGACAATCATGCCGACAGGCCGCTTGCGGAACTGTCGGTGTCCGAATTGATCCAGCGCTTCGCCTCTTCGCTCGAACGGGAGCGCGAACAAAATGCTGTCGCCGCTATCGAGCCCGAAACCGGCACCGGCGACGAACCTGCCGAAATCGCCGAGCAGCCTGACGAGGACGAAGCGGCAGAGGCGGTCGCCCCGTTTGCCTTCGAGCGGGTGTCCGTCGACGACGATCCGTTTGAAGATGCAGACACCGAAGATGCTGACGAGGCGGAGACGGCCGCACCCCTGTTCGCTCCGCTCGCCCCGGCAGCAATGCAGGGGGATAGCGACGATACTGCCGAGGCCGTCGACGACGAAGACGCCCATGCTGCCGTGCCGACGGCCCTGCGCCCGCTCGACCTCGGTGCCTTCGAGGAAGACGACCAGGATGAAGACGATCCGTTCGCTTCGAGCCTGAGCCTGGGGTCTAGGTCGGCCCCAATGGACCGACCCTTCGATGCTCCGACAGCGGTCTTCGGTGGGCCCGCCGACGAGTCCGAGGCTGAAACGGCTCCGGTCTACAATCCCTTCGCCGCGCAGGCGCAGCCGCCCGCGCCGGTCGAAGCTGAAGACAAATCTTCCGCACCCTTTTCGCTGGCGGCCGAGTTCGCCCAGACTGCCGAAGATGAGGACGATGACGAGGATAGCCATGACGAGAGCGATTCGGCTGCGGGCTACAGCTCGCTGCTGAACATGAAGCGCACTCTCGGATCGAGCCAGGAATTCGTCCGTATCGAGGACGAAGACGAAGGCGACAGCGAAGCCGGCGACGCGCCCACCCCCGAGGCCGTGACGTTCCCGGGCGAGGCGCCTGCCGGAACTTCACCCATTGGGGAAGCGCGGCCTTTCGATGCCCCGCCGAACGCAGAGCAGGCCATGAACGGCATGAGCCGGCATGCCCCGACCATCCCGGCACCGCAACCGGCCGATCCGGCGGAAACGGAAAAGGCCCTGCGCGAAGCGCTGGAGAAGCTGCAAAGGATGAGCGGCGCCGCCTGATTGCGCCGGCACAATCCGCACGGACGTCTCGCCGATGACGGGCGGGCGGGAGGGCGGGCGCCTGGCGTTTGCACACCTGTCGCTTGAGCGCGGCCAAGACTTTCTTGCATCCTTCGCACTTGCAAAAAACATATCCTGTCTGCAAAAGACCGGTTCGCGAAAGTTTCGGTCCGGGACAGCCCGTCGAGACGCGTGCTTAATTGCCGCGCCCCGCCGCCTGCGGTGCGTGTGCGGCATTCGACAGGATTGGCTTTATGACACACCCCGCTCCGCAGGGCCTCTATCATCCGCGCAACGAACACGACGCCTGCGGTGTCGGTTTCGTTGCGCATATCAAGGGCGAGCGGAGCCACGGGATCGTCACGCAGGCGCTGCAGATCCTCGAAAACATCGACCATCGCGGTGCGGTCGGCGCGGACCCGCTGCTGGGCGACGGCGCGGGCATCCTGTTGCAAGTGCCCGACCCGCTGTTCCGCAAATGGGCAACGAACGAAGGTCATGAATTGCCCGGCCCGGGCGACTATGCAGTGGCGATGTGCTTCCTGCCGCAGGACGCTGAAGCGCGCGATTTCGTAACCGCGCAACTCGAAAAGTTCGTCGCCAAGGAAGGCCAGCACGTGATCGGCTGGCGCGATGTCCCTCTCACCATGGACGGGCTGGGCAAGGCAGTCGTGGACTCGATGCCGGTGATCCGCCAGTGCGTGGTCGGACGCGGCACCAATTGCGCCGACCGGGATGCGTTCGAGCGCAAATTGGTCGTTATCCGCAAGCAGACGTTGAACCCGCTCGCCAAGCTGGCCGAAAAGCACGGCCTGCCTGATCTGACGCAGAGCTACATACCGAGCTTCTCGTCGCGAACCATCGTGTACAAAGGCCTGCTGCTGGCGAACCAGGTTGGTTCGTTCTACGACGATTTGCGCGATCCCGATTGCCAGTCGGCGCTCGGCCTCGTCCACCAGCGCTTCAGCACCAACACCTTTCCCAGCTGGCGACTCGCCCACCCCTATCGCTTCATGGCGCACAACGGCGAGATCAACACCGTCCGCGGCAATGTGAACTGGATGAACGCGCGCCGCCGCACGATGGAAAGCGAGCTGCTGGGGCCGGATCTCGACAAGATGTGGCCGCTGATCCCGCATGGCCAGTCCGACACGGCATGTCTCGACAATGCGCTCGAACTGCTGCTGGTCGGCGGCTATTCGCTCAGCCATGCGATGATGATGCTGATCCCCGAAGCCTGGGCCAAGAACCCGCTGATGGATCCCAGCCGCCGCGCCTTTTACGAATATCACGCCGCGCTGATGGAGCCGTGGGACGGCCCCGCCGCCGTCGCCTTCACCGATGGCCGCCAGATCGGCGCAACGCTGGATCGTAACGGCCTGCGCCCGGCCCGCTTCTGCGTGACGAAGGACGATATCGTCTGTCTCGCTTCGGAAAGCGGCGTGCTGCCGTTTGCCGAGGAAGACATCATCCGCAAATGGCGCCTGCAGCCGGGCAAGATGTTCGTGATCGATCTGGAGCAAGGCCGCATCATCGAGGACGCCGAACTCAAGGCCGATCTCAGCCAGGCCCACCCCTACGCCGAGTGGCTCGACTCCGCGCAGTACAAGCTCGACGATCTCGACGTGGTCGATCCCGAATTCGCCGAGCTGCCGCAAGACGAGAACATGGAAACGCCCACGCTGCTGCAGGCGCAGCAGGCGTTCGGCTACACGCAGGAAGATATCACGCGCTTCCTCGAGCCGATGATGACCAATGCCGACGATCCGATCGGTTCGATGGGCACCGACACGCCGATCGCCGTGCTCTCCGAAAAAAGCCGCCTGCTCTACGATTATTTCAAGCAGAACTTCGCGCAGGTCACCAACCCGCCGATCGACCCGATCCGCGAAGAGCTGGTGATGAGCCTGCTCTCGATGATCGGCCCGCGCCCCAACCTGCTCGGCCGCGATGCCGGTACGCACAAGCGGCTCGAGGTCAGCCAGCCGATCCTGACCAATGAAGATCTGGCCAAGATCCGCTCGGTCGAAAGCGCGCTCGACGGCGCGTTCCGCACTGCGACGGTCGATATCACCTGGGATGCCGGCAGCGGAGCCGAGGGCTTGCAAATGGCGCTCAAGGAAATGTGCTGGGCGGCGACGGAAGCGGTCCTGCAGGACGCCAACATCCTGATCCTGTCCGACCGTACTCAGAACGAGGAGCGGATCCCGATCCCGGCGCTGCTCGCCACCGCTGCCGTGCATCATCACCTCGTGCGCCAGGGCCTGCGGATGCAGACCGGCCTGGTTGTCGAGACCGGCGAAGCGCGCGAAGTGCATCACTATTGCGTGCTCGCGGGGTACGGCGCGGAAGCGATCAATCCCTATGTCGCGCTGGAAACGCTCGAAGACCTGCGCCGGCGCAAGTTCACGAACCTTTCCGCCGAAGAGGTGCAGGCGAACTACATCAAGGCTGTCGGCAAGGGCATCCGCAAGGTCATGTCCAAGATGGGCATCTCGACCTACCAGTCCTATTGCGGCGCCCAGATCTTCGACGCGGTCGGCCTGTCGAGCGATTTCGTCGAGAACTTCTTCACCGGCACCGCGACCACCATCGAAGGCATCGGTCTGCAGCAGGTCGCCGAAGAAGCCGTGCGCCGGCACAAAGTCGCTTACGGCAATGATCCGATCCATCGCACGATGCTCGATATCGGCGGCATCTACCAATACCGCCTGCGCGGGGAAGACCATGCCTGGACGCCGACCAATATTGCGTCGCTCCAGCATGCCGTGCGCGGAAACGATGCCAGGAATTACGAAGAATTCGCGAAGTCTATCAACGAGCAGTCCGAGCGGCTGCTGACGATCCGTGGATTGATGGAATTCAAGCCCACGAGCGACGGCCCGATCCCGCTCGACGAAGTCGAACCGGCGAAGGACATCGTCAAGCGCTTCAGCACCGGCGCGATGAGCTTCGGCTCGATCAGCCATGAAGCGCATTCGACGCTCGCCATCGCCATGAACCGCATCGGCGGCCGCTCCAATACCGGGGAAGGCGGCGAAGAGCCGTTCCGCTTCACGCCGATGGACAATGGCGATTCGATGCGCAGCCGGATCAAGCAGGTCGCCAGCGGTCGTTTCGGCGTGACAACGGAATATCTCGTCAATTCGGACGATATTCAGATCAAGATGGCGCAGGGCGCGAAGCCCGGCGAAGGCGGGCAGCTGCCCGGCCACAAGGTCGACAAGCGCATCGGCGCGGTGCGACATTCGACGCCGGGCGTCGGCCTGATCTCCCCGCCGCCCCACCACGACATCTACTCGATCGAGGATCTCGCGCAGCTGATCCACGATCTGAAGAACGTGCAGCCGGAAGCGCGGATTTCCGTGAAGCTCGTCTCCGAAGTGGGCGTCGGCACGGTGGCCGCAGGCGTCTCCAAGGCGCGCGCGGACCATGTCACGATCTCGGGCTATGAAGGCGGCACCGGCGCCTCGCCGCTGACGTCGCTGACCCATGCCGGATCCCCTTGGGAGATCGGTCTGGCCGAGACCCAGCAGACGCTACTGCTCAACGACCTGCGCAACCGCATCGCGGTGCAGGTTGATGGCGGCCTGCGCACCGGGCGCGACGTCGCCATCGGGGCGCTACTCGGCGCGGACGAGTTCGGCTTCGCGACCGCTCCGCTGATCGCGGCCGGCTGCATCATGATGCGCAAGTGCCACTTGAACACCTGCCCGGTCGGCGTGGCGACGCAGGACCCGGAGCTGCGCAAGCGCTTCACCGGCACGCCCGAGCATGTGATCAACTACTTTTTCTTCGTCGCCGAGGAGCTGCGCCAGATCATGGCCGAGATGGGCTTCCGCACCGTCGAGGAAATGGTCGGCCGCGTCGATCGCCTGGATACGCGCCGGGTGAACCGCCACTGGAAGGCCGCGGGCGTCGATCTCAGCCGCTTGCTGCACCAGGTCGAGCTGCCGGAAGGCGCTTCACTCAATCACACCGAGTCACAGGACCACGGCTTGGGCGCGGCGATGGACAACGAGCTGATCGCGGCGTGCCAGCCAGCGATCCAGAGCGGCGAGCCGGTCGTGCTCGACCGCGAGATCCGCAACGTGAACCGCACGGTGGGCACCATGCTTTCCGGCGAGATCGCCAAGGCGCATGGGCACGAAGGGCTCAAGCCCGACTCGATCCGGATCAACCTGAGCGGGGTTGCAGGCCAGAGCTTCGGCGCATGGCTCGCCCATGGCGTCACGCTCAATCTCACCGGCGATGCCAACGACTATGTCGGCAAGGGCCTGAGCGGCGGACGCATCATCGTGAAGCAGCCCGAAGGCGTCGATCGTGCCCCGGCAGAGAATATTATCGTAGGCAATACCGTGCTCTATGGCGCGATTGCCGGCGAGGCCTTCTTCCAGGGCGTCGCGGGCGAGCGTTTCGCGGTCCGCAATTCAGGCGCCATCGCGGTCGTCGAAGGCGCGGGCGACCATTGCTGCGAGTACATGACCGGCGGTGTCGTCGTGGTACTGGGCGCAACCGGGCGCAATTTCGCTGCCGGCATGAGCGGCGGCATCGCCTATGTGCTCGATGAAGACGGCAGCTTTGCCGACCTGGTCAACCCGGCGCAGGTCGAGCTCGAGCGGATCACCGCCGATGCGGATGACAGCGACAGCGAGAACCGCCCGGTCCAGCGGCCGCGGTCGGTGCATGATTTCGGCATGGGCGACATGCTGCGCCACGATGCCGAACGGCTGCGCATCCTCGTCGAGCGGCACAAGCTGCATACCGGCTCGGCCAAAGCCGCCGTGCTGCTGGAGGACTGGGACGCAAGCCTCGCCAAATTCGTCAAGGTCATGCCGGCCGACTATCGCCGGGCGTTGAAGATGCTCGAGGAAGAGCGCAACGAAGCGGCCATGGAAGCAGCGGAGTGAAATCGAACGTCATCCCAGCGCACGCTGGGATCTCTCTCAATCTGGCGCTTGGCCAGCAACAGATCCCAGCTTTCGCTGGGATGACGAAAGTAGGGTAACGTGGGCAAGGAAACAGGCTTTCTCGAACTCGACCGGCGCGAGCGCGATTATATCGCGCCCGAAGAACGTCTGAAAAGCTGGCGCGAATTCATCAAGGAACCGCCGGTCGAAGAGCTCGCCGCGCAGGCCAGCCGCTGCATGAATTGCGGCATTCCGTATTGTCACAACGGCTGCCCGGTGAACAACATCATCCCGGACTGGAACCACCTGGTCTATGAAGACGACTGGCAGAATGCGCTGACGGTGCTGCATTCGACCAACAATTTCCCCGAATTCACCGGCCGCATCTGCCCCGCCCCGTGCGAGGCGGCGTGCACGCTCAACATCGTCGACCAGCCGGTGACGATCAAGTCGATCGAGGCGGCCATCATCGACCGCGGCTGGCGCGAAGGCTGGGTCAAGCCCGAACCGCCCGAAAACGAAACCGGCAAGTCGGTCGCCGTGATCGGCAGCGGCCCAGCCGGGCTCGCCTGCGCGCAGCAATTGGCGCGCGCGGGCCACGCGGTGACGGTGTTCGAGAAGCAGGACCGGATCGGCGGCCTGCTGCGCTACGGCATTCCCGACTTCAAGATGGAGAAACACCTGATCAACCGGCGCGCCGTGCAGATGGAGACCGAAGGCGTGACCTTCAAAACCAGCGCAGAAGTCGGCGTAGAAGTCAGCTTCCAGGCGCTGCGCGAGAATTTCGATGCGATCGTGCTGTCGGGCGGGGCGGAAGAGCCGCGCCCGCTCGATATTCCGGGCGCGGAAATGTCCGGCGTTCGCTTCGCCATGGAATTCCTGACCCAGCAGAACAAACGCAATGCCGGCGACGACGAAGTCCGCGCCGCCCCGCGCGGGACGCTGTCGGCCAAGGACAAGCATGTGATCGTGATCGGCGGCGGCGATACCGGCAGCGACTGCGTCGGCACCTCCAACCGGCAGGGCGCCAAGAGCGTTACCCAGCTCGAAATCATGCCCAAGCCGCCGGAGAAGGAAGACAAGGCGCTGACTTGGCCCGACTGGCCGCTCAAGCTGCGCACCAGTTCCAGCCACGAGGAAGGCGTCGAGCGTGACTGGTCGGTCTTGACCAAGCGCGTAGTCGGCGACGGCGAAACCATGACCGGGCTCGAATGCGTCAGGATCGAGTGGCGTGATGGCCAGATCGAGGAAATCGAAGGCAGCGAGTTCACCCTGCCCGCGGACCTTATCCTGCTCGCCATGGGCTTCACCGGTCCGAGGAAACGCGGCCTTCTCGACAAGGCCGGCGTCACCATGACCGAGCGCGGCAATGTCGAGGCCAACGAGCAGGACTACGCCACCAGCGAACCGAACGTCTTCGCCTGCGGCGACATGCGGCGCGGGCAAAGCCTGGTCGTCTGGGCGATCCGCGAAGGGCGCCAGTGCGCGCGCGCGGTGGACGAAGCATTGATGGGCGTGTCCGAACTTCCCCGCTAACCGATGCGCTGAACTGGCGACCATAGTCTTCTTGGGTAACACAGCGATACAGCAGTAATCGATCGGTTCTAATCGGATGATTGTCCGGTTTATCGGCTGGACGGATAGCTGCTTTTGTTTAAACAGGGCAGAAATCTTGGGAAGGGGAGGGCTTCGTCCCGACAGGGGTCGCGCGAAGCTGCACAAAGAAATGATGGTCGTTCACACCACTCGCATTTCGGGTGCGCGTCTGCGCCGCACCCTGCTCGCTTGCACCGCCGGAATGGCCGTTTTGCACGCCGCACCGGCAGCGGCCACGCTCGACGGCGAAGATCTTGCCCATGGCGCCGACGCCATTGGCGAAGTTGCTATCACTTCGGGGGCCGATCTCGCCCTCGCAGCTGTCGCGGACGATACCGTTGTACAGGACAAGGTCGCGCCTGACGTTGCTCCGCCCACGCCCCCCGCTCCGCCGCGCCGTCCGGCCCCGCCGCCGACCGACGCCAGGCTCGTCGTCTCGCAATTCGCCGACACCGTCCTCACCGGCAGTCCCGACGACACCGTGCGCTATGGCGGACGGGCCGATGCCTACATCACCCTGCGCGGCGACACCTGGGGTCTCGACGAGAGCTGGAGCCTGCAAATCCGGCCCGAATTCCGCTGGGGCGACAGCGCCAATGGCGTCGTCGGCCTCGTGCCCAAGAACACCGCGCTGTTCCGGCCCGAAGGCACGGATAATTACGACCTCTCGCTGTCGGTCAAGAAGACCTTCGGCTCCGGCGCCAGTCTCGAAGTCGGCAAGATGAACCTGCTCGACATTTCGGGCGCATTGCCGATCGTTGCCAGCGACGGACACTTCGGATTCCAGAACCTCGGCATCGCCTTGCCGCCGACCGCGATCGTGCCCAACACGCTGACCGGCGCGATGCTGACCGTGCCGACGAAGCGGGCGATCTACCGGCTGTGGGTGTTCGACCCGGATTCGCAATATGGCCGCACCGGCTTCGAGACCGCGTTCAGGAGCGGGGTCGGCTTTCTGGCCTCGGCCGCGGCGCTGACACGCCTGGGCGGCAAGCCCGGCGTCTACAACCTTGCGGTCGTCGGTTCGACCCGCTCGGGCCCGGCCGTCGACATCCTCCCGAGGGCGCTTACCCCGCCGCGCAACGGCCGCTTCGGCAACGAATCGGGCGAATTCGCACTGCAGCTTTCCGGCTTCCAGTATCTCAGCCTCAACCCGCGCGCGCCCGGCAAGGGTATCGGCATATTCGGGCGCTTCCAGGCCTCGATGGGCGATCCGACTTTCCTCGATTATTCGGGTTTCATAGGCATTTCGGGCAACCCGGCAGCCCGACCGCAGGACCGTTTCGGCATCACCGCGTTCCATTATTCGCTGACTGACGAGCTGGTCGACGACATCGCCTTCCGCCTGCCGATAGAGGACGAGCAGGGGATCGAGGCGTTCTATACGGTGGGGCTCCCCGAAGCCTTCGAGCTGACTTTGGACGTGCAGGTCGTCGATGGCGCGATCGTCTTCCGCGACACGGGTGTCACCGCCGGGCTGCGGCTGACCAAGACGTTCTAACAGACAGACAATGTGCGGCGGGTGCGAGCTCTCACTTTTGCCCGCGTCCCCGCGACTGCACTTCGATGCGGCGTTCGTTGATCTCTTCCGGTGAAACCTGCGCATTGGCGGCGCTCGATATCTCGTTTTCGAGCGCCATCGCGTCGCCGAAATTCATCGCATAGCCATCGTCGATCAGACGCTTGTATTGCGCGAGAAAGGCGGGATCGATGCTGGCCATATCGGCCGCCAGCCGGAGGGCAGATCGCATCAGTTCGGACGGCCCGACGACGCGGTTGACCAGGCCCCATTCGAGCGCCTTTTCCGCCTGCAGGAAATTGCCGGTGAAGCTCAGTTCCTTGGCGCGGGCGATACCGATCATGCGGCTCAGTTTCTGGCTGAGGCCCCAGCCAGGCAGGATGCCGACGCGGGCATGGGTGTCGGCAAAGCGCGCCTTCTCGCTGGCGATCAGCACGTCGCAGGCCAGCGCCAGCTCGAAGCCGCCGGTGATCGCCACGCCGTTGATCGCACCGATCACGGGCTTGCGGCAGAGCTCTACCGCCTTGACCGGGTTTTCCTCCGCCCCTTCGGCATTGGCGGCACCCAGCGCGCCTTCTTCCGCACCCAGTTCTTTCAGATCGAGGCCGGCGGTAAAGGCGCGCTCCCCCGCCCCGGTCAGGACCACGCACGCACGGCGTCGTCCGCGTCGACCTGTTTCATCACATGATAGAGCCGATGGCGGAGCGCCTTGCTGAGCGCATTCATCGCCTCGGGCCGGTTGAGCGTGACGATAGCGATACCGTCTTCGATTTCCAGCAACACCAGGTCTTGTTCCGCCATGTCTCTCTCCGAATCGCGCGGTGTCGGCGATAGCATGGATCGGTGGCTCAGCGTCCCAGTTCGGCGAGCATTTGCGTGAGGGCGGGACTTGCGCGTCTAGTCGCCTCCGGACGCGCAGCCCATGCAGCGCGGCACGCTGGGGTCGTGCGCCAGCCGTTTTGCCGCGATTTCTTCGCCGCAGCGGATGCAATAGCCCCATTCGCCTTCGTCGAGCCGAGTCAGCGCGGCGACGATCCGGGCTCGCTCCGCATTGCGGCGGCGTTCCTGCGCCTGCGCCATCGCCTGTTGCTGCATCGCGTCCATCCGGCTCAATCGCCCGACGCTGTCCTGTTGCAGGGTCACCGGCGCGCGGCCTTCGGCGCTGATCCTGTCTTCCTCCGCCAGTTCGGCCTGCCGGACGAGCAGGGCGGCTTTGGCTTCCTCTTCGGTCATGGCATTTTCCTACATCGGCCCCCGATGCTAGCGATAGCCTCCGGCTCTTTCCAATCGTTGCGAAACAAGGCCAATAATCGGGCGCGGAGTGTAACCTGTCACTCCAACCCGGTTTCAGCAATGAAAACAGTGATATAACCTCAGGAAGGCAGGGTGACAGGGTGTAACCTGTGTCACCCTGGCAAGGACCAGTCGATGGCTCCGCGCCCATGTGCCTCGAGGAAAGCATTGACCTGGCTGAAGGGGCGCGAGCCGAAGAAGCCGCGATGGGCCGAGAGCGGGCTGGGATGCGGGCTCTTGAGAACCAGGTGTCGCCCGCCTGTCAGGCCCGGGATGCGCGCCGCCTTCTTCTGGGCATGGCTCCCCCACAAAACGAAGGCGGTCGGCCTGTCGGATGCCGCCACCGCCGCCACCGCCGCATCGGTGATGGCATCCCAGCCCCTGCCCGCATGGCTGCCCGCCCTGCGCGCTTCGACCGTGAGCGAATTGTTGAGCAGCAGCACGCCCTGCCTCGCCCACGCCTCCAGGCACCCATGCGACGGACGCGGCAAGCCGAGATCGCTCTCCAGCTCCTTGAAAATATTGACGAGGCTCGGCGGCGGCGGGATGCCTTGGGCGACGGAAAAGCACAGCCCGTGCGCCTGTCCAGGGCCGTGATAGGGGTCCTGCCCCAGGATCACGACCTTCACCGCATCGAGCGGCGTCAGTTCCAGCGCGCTCAGCCTCTGCCCGCGCGGCGGATAGATCGTCTTGCCAGCCTCCTCTTCCGCCCGCAGCCAGCCGCCCAGCTGCCGCGCCTCGGGCGTTTCCAGCGCCGGGTCGAGCGCGGGTTTCCAGCTTTCGGGGACGGTACCGGCCATGGGCCGAGACTACAGCGTCGCAAAACGCCTCGCCATGTCCCCTTTCCCTCTTTCCCCAATCGGCCTAGAGCGCTTGGCTCTATGGCTGTACATTTTCATGAAGAAGACCTGCCCGCGGGCGTGCTCGCAGGCGATGCGCCGCTGGCGGTCGATACCGAAACCATGGGGCTCGTCACCCGGCGCGACCGGCTCTGCATCGTCCAGATCAGCGATGGCGGAGAGGACGAGCATCTGGTCCGCTTCGCCCCCGACAGCGACTATGCCGCGCCCAATCTGAAGGCACTGCTGGCCGATACGAACCGCGTGAAGCTCTATCACTTCGCACGCTTCGACCTTGCCGCGATCGAGCACTATCTCGGCGTCACCGCCGCACCGGTCTTCTGCACCAAGATCGCCAGCAAACTGACCCGCACCTATACCGACCGCCATGGCCTCAAGAACCTGGTCGAGGAATTGCTCGGCGAGAACCTCTCCAAGCAGCAACAGTCGAGCGACTGGGGCGGGGCCGACATCAACGAGGCGCAGCGCGATTATGCCGCGAGCGACGTCCGCTACCTCCATCGCATGCGCGAGATCCTGATCACCCGCCTCGAGCGCGAGGGCCGGACGGAGATGGCGCAGGCCTGTTTCGATTTCCTCCCCACCCGCGCGCGGCTCGACCTTGCCGGATGGGAAGAGCACGACATCTTCCACCACAGTTAATACAAGGCGCGATACACCCACGCCATGGTCAGCCACCGCCGGATCGAAACGCAAGACGCGAAGGAACTGCGCAAGGGGCGCCAGGCCTTCGCTGCGCCCGGCGGCTTTCACGACCGGCTGGTCAAATTTCTCGGCGCGGCCCTGCCGATGGCGGTTGGCATCGTCGCCGCGCTGATGGTCATCACGCCGCTTTCCCCGCGCGGCGAAGTTTCGTTCCTGCTCGATCGCGATACGGTCGCGGTGATCCGCGAGCGGCTGCGCGTCGACAACGCGCTCTATCGCGGGGCGGATAACGAAGGCCGTCCGTTCTCGCTGACGGCCGACGAAGCCGTCCAGCAATCGAGCGAGGAAGGGATCGTGCGGCTGAGGGATGTGGTCGCGCGTATCCTGTTGCCCGACGGCCCCGGCCAGCTCGTCGCCGAGGGCGGCGCATATTCGCTCGAGAACGAAGTGCTCGATGTCGACGGCGCGCTGCGCGTCACCGCAGCCGATGGCTACCGCATCGTCGCCACCGGCGTGGCGATCGATCTCGCCGCGAAAAAACTGCTTGGTTCGGGCGGTGTCGAAGGCTCCTTTCCGGCCGGAACCTTTTCCGGCGACCAGCTCGAAGTGGATCTGTCCGAACGCATCATCGCGCTTGAAGGCAACGCCAAGCTGCGCATGGTGCCCGGTGAATTGAGGATGCCCTGATGACCCAGTCTTACGCACGGCGCGCCTGGCGCAATTTCGCGATCGGCTTTGCCGCCACCGCCACGCTGGCGGCGGGGATCGGCCTCAACGCGCAGGTCTTCGGCGGGCACAATGCCAATGCTCCAGTCAACTTCGACGCCGGGCGGCTCGAAGTGCAGGACCGCCAGAACCGCGTCGTGCTCTCGGGCGCAGTCACCGTCACGCAGGCCGGGCTCACCGTGCGCTCCAACCGGATGGTGGTGAATTATTCGGATGCCGGGACACTCGACATCGGGCGCATCACCGCGACCGGCGGCGTCACCGTCACCCGCGGCAACGAACGCGCTCAGGGCGATGTCGCGATCTACGATCTCAACCGCCGGATCATCACCATGGCCGGAAACGTCCGGCTCAATCGTGGCGGCGACAATTTGAGCGGCGGGCGGCTGGTGATCGATCTCAACAGCGGTGTTTCCAGCGTCGACGGCAGCGCCGCACCGGGCGCTGGCGAAACGGGCGTGCGCGGATCGGACGGCCGCGTGCGGGGGACCTTCTCGGTTCCGCAAGGCTGACCGGCCGGTCGTGTTGCGCCTCCCCGAGCTGCGGCGCTTCCTGCTGGGCCTGATCGGTCCGCGGGCGGATGCCGGGCTTGCCGAGCGTCTGACCGAAGCCGACTGGCAGCGCATCGACATCATCGCGGCGCAACACCGGCTGTCGCCGCATCTGCACGGCCGGCTCGAGCGCGGCGAGCTCGATTGCGCCGTTCCCCCCGACACGCGAGCCGGGTGGCAGAAGGCCCACCGCGCCAACGCGCTGGCCGTGCTGAGCCAGCGCCGTGCCCTGCTCGAAGTCGACGCCCTGCTGCGCAAGCGGGGAATCACGCCGGTTGCGCTCAAGGGTGCGTGGTGCGCCTGGCATGCCTATCCTGCCGCGTCGGAGCGACCGATGCGCGATATCGATCTCTTGGTGGGTCACGATCGCGCGCTCGATGCCTTCGCCATCCTGCTGGAAAACGGCTTCCGGCAGGAAGCGGCCTCGGCCCGCACGCCGGAAGCATCGCTCGCTCACGACAAGCACCTGCCGCCGCTGGTCTCGCCGGAAGGGGTGCGGTTCGAATTGCACATGCGATTGTGGGAGCGGCCCGAAGCGATCGGTTGGTGGATGCCCGAAGGCGAGGACGCAGCCATGCTGTCCCGCGCTACACCCGTCGATGTCGACGATCCTGTCCACTATCTCGCGCCGGACGACATGCTGGTGCATTTCACGATCCATGCGGCGTTGAGCAACCGCCTGAACGGCGGGCCGCTCGGGCTGATCGACATCGATGCCCTGCTCGCCAGATCCGCGATCGACTGGGACGCGACATGGGATCGCGGCCGATCCGGTGGGTGGGACCGGGCCCTGGCGCTCATCCTTCATTGCGTCGATCGCTGGCGCAGGCCGGGGCTGCTCGAAGAGAGCGGCTGCCCGCTCGCGATCGACGAAAGCCTGCTCGGAATGGCGCCCGACCTGCTGCTGCAGGACCTCGGCCAGACCAAGACCGTAGGCCTGCTGGCAACGCTGCGCGGCGCGCTGGCCCGCGACGGAATGAGCGGGGTCCTTGCGCAGCTTTCGGATCGCGCCCGGGGCGGCGACCGCGGGCGGTTCATGGAAGACGCAGACATTGCAGGCGCCCATTCCAGCTGGGCAGTGGAGCGGCTCATCGGCACTGTACGCTCCGCCGTCGCCCGCGATACGCGGCGCGTCGCCGGCCACAGTGCCCGGCTCGGCTGCTGGCTCGAAGGGGAGCGGTCGTCGTGAAACGGAGGCCCACGAGATGCCTCCGCCAACGGGATTGCGCCTGACCATGCGGATCGCGACCGCTTTCGGGACCAATCTTGCCGGGCAGGTGCTGCGACTGGCCATCGCGGTCCTCACGGTTCCCCTGTTCGCCGCCTATTTCGGCGCGGCACGGTTCGGCACCTATTACTTTCTGCTGGCGCTGATGCCCTATTTCCAGGTCCACGCGCTGGCCGTCAGTCGCCAGGTCACGGCTCTTTCCGCGCGAGCCGAGGCGGGCGAAGGCCGGTTGCAGCAAATGCGGGCCGAGCTCGGATCGTCTGTTGCGATCGGGACGATCATCAGCGTTGTGCTGACTACGGCATTTTTCGTCGGTTATCCATGGATGATGCAGGGGGTCGAGAGCGCCGAGGCACTCGCCGCGGAGATCGCCCGCGCGCGGCCATGGGCAGCGGCGATCGTCGTGCTCGATGTCGTCATCGTCCTTCAGACCGCGCAGATGGAGGGCCGCAAGGCCTTCGCACCCTCCAACATCGCGCAGATCACCGGCCAGGCCGCCACGCTTCTGCTGCCGCTGACGGCCTTCATCTACGACGGCAGCTTCGACCGGATGATTGCCGGGGTGGCGCTGGCCCGGCTCGTCCAGGTGCTGGTCGGCCTGCGCTGGGCGCCTCTCTTGCCGATCCTCGCGCTTGTCCGCAGCGGCCTCCGCATGCCGCGAAGCCTCGGCATCGATTTCGGGATGCTGACCGTTTCCGCCATTTGCAACGCCGTCAGTCGCACGCTCGACCGGATCGTGATCGGGACGTCGGCCAGTGCGGCGGCGCTGTATTTCTATTCGGCTCCGATGGGCGGCACGGCGCGCCTGTCCATGCTCGGCCGCTCGATGGGAGCGACCATGGCGCCCTTCTTCGCCACGGGCGAGGCCGACCAGCGCAGGGTGCAGGCGGCAAAGGCGTCGAATGCGGTGCTGGCGCTCCTGTTCCCGGTCTGCGCCTTCGGCATCGTCAGTGCTCCCTTGCTCATGACTGTGTGGGTCGATGCCGAATTTGCCGAGCGCGGCACCACGTTCTTCCGGCTCGGGCTCATCGGAGTCATGGGATCGTCGGTTGCGCAGGTCCCCGCCGTCCTGATGCAGTCCACCGGGCGGTCCAAATTCGTGACCGTGCAGCAATTGATCGAGCTGCCGCCCTTTGCGTTCGCGCTGCTCTGGGCAAGCACCCACAATCTTGTCGCCGTGGCCTGGGTGGTGGCGCTGAGAATGGTTGTTTCCGGCCTGGTCCAGATGACGGTCGCGGGCGTGCCGCGGCGCGCCATCGCGGCAGCGATCGCTTGCATCGCGGCGGCCGTCGCGCTGAGCCTCGCGGCACCGTCGCTCGACCATCTGCCCCCTCTGTCGGCTCTGGCGGCGGGCGGGGGCGCAGCGCTGGGTGCAAGCCTGATCGTCCACCTGCTTTCCCCGGATACAATGCGTTTCGCCTGCGAACTGATTGTCGCCCGCCTGCATCGCCGCCAGAAGACTGCGCTGCCATATCCGGAGCGAAACAATGGCCCGTAGCGGCGACCAAACGCCACCGGGGACGCGCGGATTCGTCGCAGCGACGGTGTTTGCTTTTGCAACGCTCCTGCTGGTCGGGGGCACCGCCGCACCCCTCAACGTCTTGCTCTGCTTCCTCGCCAGCCTGCCGGTGTTGTATATGCTGCTTGGGGGCGCGAGAGCCGCCCCGCTCGGCTGGCCCGTTTGGCTGGCGCTGGCACTCTATGCGCTGGCGTGGCTCCAGCTCCTACCGCTGCCGCCTGCCCTCTGGACCGCCCTGCCGGGCCGCGAGCTGGCGGTTCAGGTGCTGACCGTCGCCGGCTTGCCGCCCGGCTGGCGACCCGTCGCGCTCGATCCCGGCGCAGCGGCCATTTCGCTGGTCTCCATCACGGCTCCGCTGGTCCTGCTGGTCGCGATTACCAAGCTGACACCGGGCGAATTGGAGCGCGTGCTGCGCGCCATCGTGATGCTGGCTCTCCTGACGGCAATTCTCGGCGTGGTCCAGCGCGTGACGGGAGGCCTGAACTTTTACGATACGGCCCATGCAGGCTACGCCACCGGCCTGTTTGCCAACCGCAATCATCACGCAGCCTTCCTGGCCTGCGCGCTGCTTTTCCTGCCTGCGATCGCTAGCCGCGAAAGCCGTCGGGACCTGGGCCTTTGCGCCGCCGCGAGCATCATCCTGTATGTCGGCATTCTGGCGACGACATCGCGCGCCGGTATCGTGCTGGGGACGGCCGCATTGCCGACAGCCTGGATCGTGCTGGTGCGGCCGGGATGGCGCGTCCTGCTGGCTGGCGGAATTGCCGCTCTGGTGGCCGGTTGGTTGTTGCTGCAGGTCCCTGCCCTGGCGCCGGTGTTCGATCGCTTCGGCGCGCTCGGTGAGGATCAGCGCCTGATCATGGCCGAAGGCAGTGCCGCAGCAGCCCGCGCATTCTTTCCGTGGGGGTCCGGCTGGGGCAGCTTCGTGCCGGTCTACATGGCCTTCGAAGACCTCGACACCATGACCGGGCGCTATATCGTCGCCGCCCACAACGACTATCTGCAGCTCGTCGTGGAGGGCGGGCTCTTCGGGCTGCTGGTGGCCCTGGCAGGACCGGCGACCTTTGCCGCATTCGCCTTGCGCAACTGGCGCGGACGCGCGTCGGCGGCGGCATGGTCGCTCTGGCTGGCAGGCACGCTATTGCTGCTTCATTCGCTCGTCGATTTTCCGTTGCGGACCGGTGCCTTGGCCGCCTTGCTGGCGCTGTCAGTGGCTGCACAGGAAATCCTGCGAACGCCATTGCCTTCGAAGCGCGACGACGGTTAAAGTCTTCGCAGGATCCGGGGGGTTGGAAGGGACGCAGTCGGCTATGCTGCCAAGGCTTACTCTATTGATTCCATTCGCGCTGGCGCTGGCCGCGTGCGGGACCGGACCCGATCCTGTCCTGCCCGCCGGAAGCGCGGCATACGATGCGATACCCGAAGGCAACGTGTTCGCCCCGCGCCGGGTTGAAATCGGCCCCAGCGACACCCTGAAAGTGACGGTTTTCCGGGAGCCCGATCTGTCGCTGGAAGGCGCGACGGTCGATCCCGACGGCAACATCCAGGTGCCGCTGCTCGGCACGGTCGACGCGACCGGCATGACGGCAGCCGAATTCGCCCGCGATCTCGAGCGGCGCTTTGCCGCCAGGTTTCTCGTCGACCCGAGCGTGACGGTCTCCATCACGCAGACCTCGCAGAGGCAGGTAACCGTTGCCGGGGCAGTGACCCAGCCAGGCGTCTACGAGATCCCCGGGCGCATTTCTCTGATCGATGCCGTTTCCCTCGCCCGCGGGCCGACCAATGTCGCGAAATACGATCAGGTCGTGGTGTTTCGCCGTTTCAACGGCGAACGTGTTGGCGGGATATTCGATCTCGGAAGAATCAACGCCGGGCTAGCGCCCGATATCGAAATTCTCGGCGGCGATCAGGTGCTGGTCGGAACGGACGGCCTCAAGGTTGCCTATCGCGATGCCCTGCAGGCTGCACCCCTGCTCAACATCTTTACGACCTTCGCCTTGGTGGATCGCGACGGCAACCAGTCGGCCGGCGAACCTGCCAATTAACCGGAAGCACTCGCCCATATGAACGCACCCGCCCCTACCGTCGATCCATCCAAAGAGGCGTTCTCCGACGAGCGGGGCATGCCCAATTTCGGGATCGACCTGCGGCGCATCTGGGCCGCGATCTATCGCCATCGCTTCGTTGTGGCAGGAATCATGGCACTGGCACTGGCCGCTGCCATCGTGCTGACGATCATCACGACGCCGGTTTTCAGCGCCAGGGTTTCGCTCCAGATCGACAGCAGCACAACCGAGGTCCTCGAGGAAGAGACCACCTTTCGCGCCCTGGATTGGGATGTCGATCGCTTTCTCCAGACGCAGATCGACGTCCTGCTGAGCAAGGGCACGGCGCTCAAGCTTATCGAGGACATGGATCTCGCGCGCGACGACACCTTCTTCGAGCGGATGCAGGTGCCCGCGCCTCAAACCGCCGCGCCGGGCAAGACCATGGCGGAAACCCGGCTCGATGCCATCGCATCGGTGCTGCAGAGCAACGTTTATGCCGACTTGCCGCGCTATAGCCGCATCCTGGAACTGTCTTACCTCAGCCCGGATTCCGAATATGCGGCACAAATCGCCAACGGTTATGCCGAAGCCTTCATCGCCAGCAATCTCGAAAGGCGCTTCGATTCCTCGTCCTACGCCCGCGAATATCTGACCGAGCAGCTGGCCGAGGCCAAGCAGGCGCTCGAAGAGGCCGAGAGGGCGCAGGTCGAGTATGCGCGCGCCAACAACCTCGTGAACCTGCAATCCGATTCGGACGACGAATCTCCAGGCTCGCTGACCCAACGCACGCTCGTTTCGGCCAATGATGCTCTCGGCGAGGCGCGCAGCCGGCGCCTCCTGCTGGAAGAGCGATATCGCGCCGCCCAGCGCGGCGATCCGCTGGCGGTGCCCGAAGCACAGAACAACGCCTATATCATTGAGTTGCAGCGCGAACTTGCCGAAGCCGAAGGGCAGATCAGCCAGAACGCGACACGCTATCGCGAAGACCATCCGGTGATGCTCGAGCAGCGGCGGCGCGCTGCCGCGCTCCGGGCCGATCTCGAGAATGCTGTCGCCAATGTTCGCGGCTCGCTGAGGCAGCAATATGAAACGGCCGCACGCAACGAGCGGCGCCTGGCCGCGGATGTCGCCCAACTGCGCGGGGCAACAGCGAGCGAGCAGGCTGCGCGGGTGCAATACAATATCCTCGCGCGCGAAACCTCGACCCGGCGCGACATGTACGACGCGCTGCTGTCCCGCTTCCAGGAGGTCAGCGCGTCGGCGGGGATCACCAACAGCAACATCGCCATCATCGATCCCGCCGACGTGCCGCGCGCGCCCGTCCGCCCGACTCCGATCGTCAATATCGCGCTCGGGCTTCTCCTCGGCGCAGCCATCGCAGGCGTCTATGTTTTCATCCGCGAATTCGTCGACGACGCCGCCCGCACGCCGGACGACGTGGTCGAACGTTTCGGGCTGCCGTTCCTTGGCAGCGTGCCCAAACTCGAAAAGAAGACCGGGATCGCCGCAACACTGGACAACCCGAAGTCCAGCGCGTCCGAAGCCTTCGCCGCTTTGCGCACCTCGCTCGGCCTTCTCGGGCCGGATGGCGTCAAGGATGTCCTGATCACCAGCAGCCAGCAGTCCGAAGGCAAGAGCTTCGTCGCCTATGGCATTGCGCGCAGCTTCGCCCGTGAAGGACGCAAGGTGCTGGTTGTCGATGCGGATTTGCGACGCCCGTCGCAGCACTCGATGTTCGGGGTATCGCGCGAGGTCGGCTTGACCAACATTCTGACCCGCCAGGTTGCGCCGGCCGAAGCGATCCAGAACGTGCTCGAAAATATCGATCTGGTGCCATCCGGGCCGCTGCCCCCTTCGGTGCCCGAATATTTCACCGGCCCGTCTTTCGTCGAATTCCGCAATTGGGCGCGCGAAAAGTACGATATCGTGATTTTCGACGGGCCGCCGGTGATGGGGCTCGCCGATACCGTTCTGCTCGGACAGAAGATCGAGCACCTGATCTTCATGGTTGAGGCCGGTCTAGCGAGTCAGGGGCGGATGGCGGCCGCGATCCGCCGCCTGCGCAATAACGAAGTCGAAATCGATGGCGCGGTTCTGAACAAGTTCGATCCGCACAGTGCGGGATACGGCTACGAATACGGTTACTATTACAGCTACGAGGCCGAGACGGCCTGATGCCGAAGGCGGTGGCGCTCGTTGCTACGGCGCTTGCGGGCGGCCTGGGCCTGAGCCTGCTGCTACCACCGGCGCTGCCGGTCGACCCGGCCGCCGCGGCAGGATTTGCGCCGTACAACGCCGAACTCCAGCTGGCCGCGTCGCGGCAAGTCGCGATCGAACAGGCTGGCGGCTACCGGGCGGCCAGCGCCCGGCTGGCTTTGCGCGCGCTCGACGCGATGCCTTACAATCAGGGCGCGCTCGCGGTGGCGAGCGAGATGGGCGGACTGCCGGACCGAACCCAGGCCATCAACATCGCTGCCGCCCTTGGCTGGCGCGACCCGCTCGCCAACGCGCGGCTGGTGCAATTGGCCCTCAGCGAAAACTCCGTGACCGTTGCGGCACAACGGATCGATGCACTCGGTCGAACCCAGGGCGGTGCATTCGCAGCCGCCGGCGCCGATCGCCTCATGGCCATGGAGGGCGGACCCCAGGCCTTGGCGGAACGGGCGGCATACCGATCGGGCGGGCGATGGTGGATCACCTATTTGCGTCTCCCCCCGGTCGACCAGGCCAGCCAGCGGGGCCGCCTCGCTTTCGCGCGGTCGATCGACAGAAATGACGGCACTTGGCTGCGCTGGATCGTGGCCGCGATGACCGGCAGTTTACAGGGCCCATCGGCCCAATCCGATGGCTACGCGCTATGGCGCGAGACGGTCGCCGATCCCTCGGCCTTTGGCCCGGTTCTCTATGACGAACGGCTCGAGATGTTTGGCCGGCACACCGCTCCGCTCGGTGGCGAATGGCGTCGCCATGCCAACGCGCCCTTCGCGGCTGAGCGGACCGGCGGGGGGCTGGAATTGGGCCGGCTTCGGCAAGCGGGGGGCACGGTTTTGTCGCAGATGTTCCGCGCAGGTCCGGGAAGTTATCGCCTCGAGGTCGAAGGCGAGGCGCAGACTTCCGCATTGCGCTGGTCGATAGCCTGCGCGGGTGGCCGGAATGTGTTTTCGACCAGCGAGCTCGTCGGCGCATGGTCGTTCGCTCTACCAAGGGATTGCAGCCAGCCGATCCTGCTCCTTGCCGCAGACGGGAAGGGCGCACGGGGTGGAGCCGCACGGCTGGAACGCGTAGCCGTCGAGCCGGTATCGTGACCGAGCCCCTCGATGCCGAAGCCCGTGACACGCTCGGCGGAGGCCCGAGCTTCTCAGTCGCCAATCGCCTCGAACGTGCGCTTTTCGCCGTGTGCTGGACGCTGTTTGCGTGGGTCCTGCCGCCGCCTTTGGGGTGGGGCTGGCGACGCTTTCTCCTCCGCCTCTTCGGGGCCCGGATCGAAGCGAAGGCAAAGGTCTATCCCAGCGCGAAAATCTGGTTGCCGCGACATTTGCGGATGGCGGCAGGCTCGACGCTCGGGCCCTCGGCCAATTGCTACAACATGGCGCCGATCTCGCTCGGTGCCGGTGCCATTGTATCGCAACGCGCCTTCCTGTGCGCGGGCGACCACGATTTCCGGAATCCGAGCTTCCAGCTTGTCGCCCGACCGATCGTCCTTGAACCGCAAAGCTGGGTCGCGGCGGAGGCTTTCGTCGGGCCCGGTGTGACATTGGCCGAAGGATCGGTGCTGGCTGCCCGGGGGGTCGCCGCGAAGGACCTCCCCGCATGGACCATCTGGGGCGGCAATCCCGCAGCGCAAATTGGGACGCGCGACCGGCGGGCGACCCGCTAGGCCGCAGTCAGCCGGTCGAACAGAGCATTGGCCTCAGCCAGTGTCCTCGCATCGAAAGCAAGGTCGAGCGCATTGCGGTGAACCAGCTTGTCTTCGCTGGGCCGCGCCAGACCCAGCACATCGTTCACCGGATTGGCCGCGTTGATGGCATCGATCTGGGCAAAAACAGCGGTGCGGCCGGCCTCGCTGTCATCGCAGCGATCGAACCGGGTCCCGAATGTCGCGTTTACCGCGTCGATCACGCCGCCCATGTCGGAAGTCACTGTCTCAAAATCCGCGACGACGACGCGGTCCGAAACTCGCAGCACCGCGCGGTGGAAAGCGATCCATCGGTCGAGCGCGCGGTCGGGATCGAACCTTTCCATCACGCGCAGGCTGGCGATGGCATCCGCCGGTCGGCGTATCAACACGACCACGGGAATGCCCAGTCGCGCGCCTTCGAGAACCTGCGCCTCCGCATGGGTATGATGCGCGATCGTGACCGGGCGCTGCTGCGCCGTTTCGAAGGCGACCACGGCATAGGTGTTGGCCGAGCGGGGAAACCCTTCGAAGACGATGTCGGTATCCGGCCCAACTGCAAGATGCCTGAAACCGGGCCGCGCCGTCAGGCGATAGAGTGGCAGGAACAGCCGCGGATACGGAGACACGCAGTTCTTGATCCACGACCGGATTGACATAGGCTGCGCTTGCAGCGGCCCATTCCGGATTGCAAGACGGGATGGATCGCCTCTCACCGCGTCCGTCGAAGGTTCGAACCGATTTCCTCTCCGACCCTCCCTTCTTTTTCGATCGTCACGATTTCGTTCAACCAGGCACAGTTCCTGCGTGCGGCGATGGATTCGGTGCTTTCGCAGGAAGGGATCGACCTGCAATATATCGTCTGCGACGCGGGATCGACGGACGGAAGCCGCGCGATCATCGAAAGCTACGACGATCCGCGCATCATATCTGTCTTCGAAGAGGACGCAGGACCGGCCGACGGGCTGAACAAGGGATTTGCGCGGGCGAAGGGTTCGCTATTCGGCTACCTGAACTCGGACGACCTGTTGTTGCCAGGCGCGTTGACTCGCGTGGCGCGTTTCTTTGCCGAGCGGCCCCAGATCGATGTCGCCTGCGGGCATGCGCACGCGATCGATACCGAGGGCCATCACCTGCGCCGAGTCTGGTCGGAGCCCTACTGGCCGCCAGCCGTTGCCCGCGGCGCCTTCATCCAGATCCAGCCCAGCACATTCTTCCGGGCCGATATCTTTCGCAAGAGCGGCGGTTTCGAAATTGCGGACCGCGCAAGCTGGGATGCCGGCCTGCTTGCCCGCATGTACGCGGCGGGCGCACAATTCGCGGTAGTGGATGATTTCCTCAGCGCCTATCGCCTGCACGGCGAGTCGATAACCATGTCGGGGCGTCTGGCGCAGCGGCAGACCGACAATTTGCAGCGCCGCGCGCCCTTGCTGCTGGGGCGAGACTTCCGGTCCGGCGACATTGCGATCGGTCATGCCTTGCGGGCGATAAAGCACCTGCGCTGGCCCATGCGACTTCTGGAGCGCGTGCTGAGGGGGCCGATGGCTGGACGCGCGGAATAAGTCAGGAAATTTCGCGATTTTCATTGTCAGCGAAGGCTATCAAATCGTGGCCGGTGATTGCTGTCAGCCGATCTATTTTCTCTCGTCGGGAACGACATGGCGCGATTTCCCGCTCCAATTCGAACCGCTTCGCATCGACGAGGAAGCGATACCAGAAGCCTTGCAGGACATGGTAGATGAACCCTTCGCGGCCATCCAGAAACCCTAGTTTGGGAATGTAGCGATACAGGAAATAAGCCATCGGCCCGATGCCGAGCGGCAATCTGTTGTACCAGCCGACCTTGCGCTTTCGCATCTTTTGGGCCTGCGCCGTGCTCGCAAGCCCGCAATCTTCGGGCACAGGAAACAGCTCGTATTTCGAGATGAGGGCATCGATCGCTTCGCGGGTCGCGTATGCATTGTGCTTGGCCGTGAAGTAGCCGAGCCCGTGATCGTTTTCGTCGACGAACTCGCCCTCGACATGGCGGATCGTGCCTTTCTCGACGAGGATGTGTTCGTCCATCCATCGCTGCTCGATCCGGCCCAGCCCGTTCCTCCATATGCGGAGCAGCCGGAGCGGATAGCGCCCGCCATGCCTGATCCACCGGCCCAGAAAATATTGCCGGCGATCGAGGCTGATGGCGGTCGTTTCGTCGGGAAGGTCAGGGAGGATGGCGAGAAGATCAGCGACAAGCCCCTCCCCCAACCACTCATCGGCGTCGAGGCGCAGGATCCAGTCGGTGTCGAGTCCGCAATTGTCGATCGCCCACTGGAACTGGTCGGCGTAGTTGATCCACGCCCGCTCGAATATTTCGGCGCCGTGATCGCGCGCAATTTCGCGCGTGCGATCCTGCGATCCGGAGTCGACGACGACGATGCGCTGCGCAAGCGGGCGGATCGAGCGAAGGGCGCGCCCGATATGACGTTCTTCGTCTCTCGTGAGTATGACAGCGGTGAGCGAAGCGGGTGGGGCGGTTACGGCGGCCATGGCGCACACGGTTAGCCGCCCCACCCGCGCGACGCTAGATCAATGCACGCCCGCGCAAGTGGTGGCGCAGCAGCGAGGCGTTGACGATGCCCAGCGCCATATGGCCTTCGGGCGAATAGTGAAATGAATCCGCACCGACATAGCGGTCCGCGCTACCCCAGCCGCTCGGCGCGGCGGTCGAGCCCTGTCCGGTCACGAAACACGGCGCCACTTCGCGAACCGGCTCGCCGGGCGCATGGTCGTACTGCATCGCGCCATCGAAACCATAGGCAACGCGGGCGTGGTGATAGCCGGTGCAGGTGATGGCGACGCGTTCGCGGGTTGCGTCGGTGCCGATCTCGACGACGGAGCCCACCCGCAGGTTGACCGCGGGGTTGCTGACGCTGGTGTTGCAGACGAAGCCGTTGGGGTGGGTGACGCTCGTCGGCGTGCCGTCGTTGCCTGCCTGACCTGCGACGATCGATGCATAGAGCGTGGCCTGGTGGCCGATGGGATTGCCTCCAAAATCGAAGGGCAGTTCGAAAGGCGAAATCCAGCCGGCGCCCTCGCTTTCCATCCCCGATCGCACCGCATCTTTGACATCGAGATTGTGCGCGCTCCAGCTTTCGACGCCGAAAGCCGTGTCGACACCACCTGCCACGACGACTCCGGGGACATTCTCGCGGATGAGCTTCACGGTTCGGGCGGCCGCCGCTTCGACTTCGGACGGGTCGCGCGACATGTCGTTGATACCGGCATGGAGGAACACGAGGTCTGGCGCGAAGGGCACCACGTCGCTCATCACGCGATCGGGAATGGAATATCCCGTACCCTGCGCGTCGGCGACGAAGCCCGTGCCGCCCGCCCCGCTGGCCCAAACGTCGTCCCATCCCATCGCATGCGAAAACCAGCTGACCCAATTGTCGGGTTCGGGCGATGTGAAGCTGTCCCCCAGCACGATGGCGCGCGGTCCCCGCAATTCTGCGGCGAAGAGGCAATCGGTGGGGTCGGTATAGACACCCGCAAAGGCGAGCCCCCAGGATATGATGTCGATCCTCCGCACCGCAGAGGTACCGAAATCGACCATCACCATCACGTGGCCGCTCGTCTCGTAGGGCGTCAGCGACACGAAGCGATTGTCGACCCGGATGAAGAACCCGTGAGTGTTGTTGCGGATTTGCAGCTCGAGCCGGGCCCCGTGATGCATGAAAGACCATTGCTGGCCGAGCGAGGACCGCGGGCCGCTGTTCGACGTCGTCCGGACGCGTCGATCGCTGAAGGAGATACTGGCGGTTTCCGAACCCGGAAGGCCGCGCGTAAAGGTGAACACGCCGCCTTGCGGCGCCGATGCGACCGGGTTGAACTGCGTGCCGCTGCTTGTCGGCCAGTAACGCGGCAGGGTGGGTGAGGCGGAAGTGCTCAGCACTGGCGCCGGATTGGCGAGCTCGGGCAGGATCGCAGCCTCTGCCGGACGAATGCGGGGGCGCGGAAGCTCGCGCGGAGCGTGAAGCGCAAACATCAGTCGAGCACCCATGCATCGAGCGCAGCGGTCTGGCCCGCGCTCTGGATCGCAATGACGGCCAATGGCAGCAAAGTCAGGCCGGGCGAGAAGGTGAGGCTTAGCGTCGACGAATCGTCCAGCACCAGCGTCGCGCGGCCACCGGCATTGCAATCGACCAGCAGGGCGAGCCCGGGATCCACCGGCACGTCCGGCACCAGCGGACGGGCGCTTCGCAAGGGCTGGTCGCGCGATGGTATGGGATTGGACGGCCCGACGGGGACAGCGGGCTGGCCCGGCTCACCGATGGCGACGGCGGACAGGGGCACGAAGCGGGCGGGGTGACGGACGGGGGGAAGAGGATCGGTCATGGCAACTCCTTTCGAGCCGCCTGCTAACCGTATAGGTTAACTGTAGGAAAGTTGTTTTTCCATTTCCGCGCTATCCGCAAAGAGATCGATCAGCCGGGCGGCGGTTTCGCGCATGCTGAACGCCCTTGCGAACAAGGCGCGGCCGCGAAGAGTCATGTCGCTTCGCTCGCGTTCGGACATGGCTGCGAAGCCTCCGAGCGCTTCCGCGACCGACGTCGTCTCGGGCCGACAGACGATTCCGGCATCGGCCTGTTGCACCTCTGTGCAGATATTGACCTGGTCGGAGATGATCACCGGCGTACGGCAGGCCAGCGCCTCGGCGACCACGACACCGAAATTTTCCTGATAAGAGGTCAGCACCATGGCGTCTGCTCCGTAAAGAGCACCCCATTTCGCATCGCCCGCGAGCATGCCCGGCCAGACCACGCGGTCGCCGATGCCAAGCCTGTCCGCCAGAGCCTGTAGCGATGCGACATAGTCGGTGTCGCCCGGCCCCGCCATGACCAGCTGCCGGTCCCGCAAATCCCGCTGCGCCGCAAAGCCTTCGAGCAGGATCTCGCAGCCTTTTTTCGGGTGGATGCGGCTGAGAAACAGGAGATAGGGCCGCGTTTTCATATCTGGAACCGCAGCGCGGAAGGCGGAGTGCATCTCCCCTGTCTCGGGCGGCGGTTCGCCGGTCCCGAAGCCGATGACCTTCTCCGCCATGCCGTGCCATCCGGGCCACGATTGCGCCGCAAGTTCGCACTCGCGCCCGGTTGTGAAAAGCACCGCCTCTGCCCCGCGAAGGAGCGGCCCTTCGTTGACGCGGAAAAGCCGGCGCTTGACCCATTCCTTGCGCGGCTGGCTCTGGCGAAACCACGGATCGAGCATGCCATGCGGAAAGACGCAGTACGCGATGCCCGAGCCAGGGAGGACACGCCGCGCGGCAAGCGTCGATCCATTCCACAAGCCATCGACCACCACCCCGTCGAACTCCCGGGCATGGCGTCGCAACCAGCGAATCGCGCGGACCGGGTAAAAGCGTTTGCGCGGGCCCGGCCGCCCCATCGCAGCTATCGGCGACGGGCATGCAGCGACCCACGGATCGGAAGGATCGTCCAGCGTCAGCAGGTGCTGGCTATGGCCGAGCGCGCGATAGGCGTCGCCCAGTCGCAGCACCCCCTCGATCGCTCCCCCCATCGCGGGATTGGAGTCACCGATGATATGGAGGATGCGCAAGCTCAAGCAGCCTGCTTTCGGCGGCCCCTACGAGTGAGTGGAGCGAACAGGGTTATCGACCGCCCGCCTGCACGCACCGCCCACAGAAGCAGGCATAGCTGGAAAGCAACGAAAAACCGCTCCGAAAGTCCGAAGGGGCTAAACAGGACCGACCAAATCAGCGCCATCGAGCAATAGGCGATCAATGGCAGCAATGGCTCTTCCCTTTTGAGCAGATAGTAGAGCGCGAAGAACGGTATCGTCAGCACCCACAGCCAGAACAAGCCCCCCAGAAAGCCACCTTCGACCCACGAGCCGAGCAGGTAGCTGTGGGTCGGAATAAGGTCTCTTTTCCCGCGCTCGGCATCGAAAACGGGCAGACCGTATTCGACCTTGATGGCGTGGTGAAGTTCTACGTAGCGCCTGTCTCGCGCCCAGCTTCCATGCCCCAGAACCGGGGAATCGGCGATCGCCTGAACCGCGACGAGGCTCTCGCTCCGGCCACCCAGGATGAGCGGGACCTCGCCCGATGTCTGGTCGCGATACTTGACCAAAGCATCCCGCCCCAGCAGCCCCGATTCAACGGCGGTGCCGTAGATCGCCGTGGCCCCGCCCGCCACCGCCAGCCCACCCAAGAAAAGGCCAGCGAGCAATCCGCTGCTCAGGCGTTTCCGGAAAAGCGCAAACTGCCCGAAAAACAGGGCAGCTCCACAGATGACCGCCGCGATGAAGAGGATCCCGAACGCCGAGCGAGCTGCCTGGAAGAGAAGAAAAAACGACAGCATCAACAGGATAAGGGGGGCCAGGAAGCGCATCCGCGGAAAAGGAAGAGTGATCAGGAAAAGGCTGCCGAGCGTTATGTAGATCAGCGCTCTGTCGTAGCCGAACTTCCACTCGTACCCGGCGAATTGCGGCGGTATCGTATAGATTGCTGCGATGCCCAAGCCGATCGCGAAGACCGCGAAGTAAATCCGGCGTCGCGGGAGCCACATCCAGAGTGCTCCGATATGAATGGCGAAGAACACGATCTTGGCCCACCCACGCAGGAAGTCATCCGGTCGCGAGCCGCGCACAAGGTCGGTTACGACCTGTCCGGCCAGCCACAGCGCGAGCAGGACGAAGAGCGGCCAAATCCTTTTGAGCCGTTCGATCGAATCCGGCAGGGCCAGCAGCATCACGAACAGCGGGATTGCCAGCAGGTCCATCAGGAAAAGCTGACCGACCAGGTCGAAAACGACCATCTGCGTCAGCGGATAGAGGAAAGCGAGTATGATCCAGGGATCGAACCTGACCTCGCTATGCGCGGCGGCGCGGCGAATGGGTGGCGCGGGACGCGGGCGGGCGATCGCTGCGGTCCCTTTCGGCACGTAACTCATTCGCCGCGCTCCGCAATCGCCCTTTCGATCTCGTCCGCCATCTTGGCAAGCAACGCCTGTCTTGACCAGCGCTCGGTTGCGCGTTGTGCCGCTTCGCGGCCCAAGGAGCGCCGCATAGAGGCGTCTGAAGCCAACGCCTCGATGGCGCGCGCGAAGGATTCCGTATCGCCGGCCGGCGTGCACAACCCGCACCCCTCGACTTCATGCGCCAGCGAGGTGCCGGGATCGCTCGTCGCCACTACCGGCCGCCCGGACGCGAGCATGTTCGCCAGCTTGGACGGAAGCACAAGGTCCGCCGCGCCGGCGATCTGCGGCAGCAAGTGGAGATCGGCCATGGCGAGAAGGTCGGGCAAGCGATCACGCGGCTGCAGGGGGCGGAGATGGAGATTGGGCAGATGCGCGGCGGCGGCCGCGATCTCCCCTGCGGCAGGCCCCTCGCCGCAGACCACGAACTGGAGGTCGGGCCTTGCCTGCATGGCTCTGGCCGCTTCGAGGATGAGTCCGACCCCCTGCTTGCGCGCGAGATTGCCGGAATAGAGCGCGATCAGGCCCGGCGGCAGGTCGAGTTTCGCACGCATCGCATCGCCGTTTGCCGCGTCGCCGCCGACCTCGGGCTCGGCCCAGTTGCGCAACTCCGCGACGGGAGCCGCGGCGCCCTTCTCCCGTTCGGCCTTCGCGACCATCTTCGGCGAAATAGTGCTGACCCGATCGAAGCGGCTGATGATCGAGGCTTCGAAGCGTGCAGCAAGCCTGGCGACCGGGCCGGGCAGCAGGCCTGTCGCCACCGCTGCTTCGACCTCGAAATCCTGAATATGCAGCCATGTCACTGCGCCGGCCCTACGCGCTGCGCCGATGGCGACGGGCGCCGCCAGAAGCGACGGGGCAATGGAAATGACAAGCTCGGGCTCGAAATCGGCGGTGCCTCGCCGGATGACCTTGCGAACATTGCTCGCAAACGAAAGATAGTGCCGCAAGCGCCCAATTGTATTGGGCCGTGCCGGAAGATGGTGAGGGACCCTCTTTACCTGCACACCCCTTTCGCAACTGTCGCTGAATTCCTGCGCGAAACCCGCTGCCAGCTGCCAGTCCGGATAATAGGGGACGCCGCAAATCACGCGCACCTCGTGACCGCGCCCGGCGAGATGCTCAGCCCATCCCTGGCTGTAGGGACCGATGCCGATCGGCTCCGGCGCGTAATTCAGGCTGATCATGCAGATACGGGCCATGATTGCTTCGCGCCTATGTTCGCCCACCGTTTGCCCGCGCTGCGAAGATCCGCAACGCGCATCGAAATCGTCCTCCGAATACTTTGGCAGGAGGAACCACTTGGTAACCCATGGCGCATAGGTGTGGCAGGGGGAATACTTGACCCATCACCCGATTGCTTTACAAAGACAGCGAGACACCGCCAGGCGGAGTGTATGAAATGAAAAAGGTTTTCAGTTCTTTGGCAGCATCGGCTTTGCTGTTCGGCGCTACCGCTGCGCATGCCGACACGCGCCCCTCGGCGACCGAATTCAGCCAGCCGGTCAGCAGCGAGAGCGAGCTCGAGGGCGAAAGCGAAGCGCTGCCCCTGATCCTGCTGGGCATTGCCGGGCTGATCGGGATCCTGCTGGCTGCAGGCAGCAGCTCGGGCAACAGCCCGCGCTAGACCCCTTCCGGTTTTTCCAGGTTCGAAGGCCGCCCTGCCATCGCAGCGGTGGCCTTTTCATGCTGCTCGAGATCAATAGGCCCGGTCGTGGCGCAACACGAGCAGGGTCTGCGCGATGATCGCCAGATCGCGGAAGAGCGACCAGTGCGCGAGATATTCGAGATCGGCTTGCAATCGGTCCGAGAGATCGCGCTCCCTCTCGGCAGTTCCGCGAAAACCCCTCACCTGGGCGAGCCCGGTCAGTCCGGGCTTGAGCGCATGGCGATGCCAGTAGCGCGCATCGACCTGCCAGAATTTCTTCTCGCCGGCGAGACTTCCGGGCGCATGCGGGCGAGGCCCGACGATGCTCATCTCGCCCTTCAGTACGTTGAGCAATTGCGGGAGTTCGTCGATGCTGTAGGCGCGGATGAAGCGGCCGATCCTGGTCAGGCGATTGTCCCCGCGCGCGGTTGAGCGATCCCCGTCGGCATCGCTACTGTCGGTCCGCATCGACCGGAATTTGTACATCCGAAAGAAGCGGTTGCCCCTGCCGGTGCGTTGCTGGACGAACAGCACCGGCCCGCGATCTTCCAGCCAGATCGCCAGTGCCAGGAGGCAAAGAAAAGGCAGGAGCAGGATAAGCGCGAGCGTCGAGAATGCGATGTCGAAAGCGCGCTTCAATGCCCGGGCACGCAGGCCGAGCGGCCCTGCGCTCACGACAAGGGTAGAGGCATCCGCCGCTTCGTAATGCTTTACATTGAGCGCGCCGAGTTCGTGCGCCGTCGGGCTGAGGATTTCGCCATGCACGCCGTTGGCCTTGAGCACAAACGCCCATGCCGCGCGCCGGTCGAGCGGGCAGCTGACCACCACTTCGTCCTGATTCAGCAGCAACCGCCCCAGGAGATCGAGCGAATGGGGATCGTCCGCCTCGGGGTCGATGCCGGCCGCTCGCGCGTCGACGATGCAGTTGAAAGGTATGGCGAGCTCGTCGCCGCCGTCGCGAATATGCAGCCGGTTGCGCACGAAGCCGTCCCAGCGCCGCTCGATGAGATGGACGGCTATCCGGCGGGAAAGCGCAATCAGCACGCCCGCGCCGACGAGGCCGAGGGTTAGCGTCACGCGGGAGAAGGACGCCCCTGCCTTCAGGTAGAAGGCCACGAAGGCGAGCAGGGCTGCCGAGATCGCCAGCGCCCCGAAAGACCGCGATATGGCGAAGCGGTAGTCGAACAGCGTCCGGATCGAATAGGTCCCCTGGTAAAGCGCGATCGTGAGGTAGATCGGCAGCAGCAGGTAGGCCTGGTTCGATGCCTGCGGGTCGGGAAAGCGCTGCAGGTAGAGGGCACCGGCAGCGAGGAAGGCGATGAAGATCGCGGCAACATCGGTGACCACGAACAGCAGGTAGGCGCGCAGGCGACGCCGCTCGAGCGAAGGCGCGGGGAGCAATTCTCCCCGTAATTCCATGTCCTTGATTTCCGGAAGCGCGTTCACTCGAGGCAGTCCCATCCCATTGTGCGCCATAACACACGCTGTGCATGACCGGCCGCCCCAAGTATATGAATAACCGCTAAATATAGATGCGGTCAACGCGCTCCGGCCGCTGCCGCCGCACGTGCTATCGTGGTCAGTTCCTGCGCCAGCAGCAATTCGCCCGACTGGCTGTTTGCCAGCAGGCTGCGATGAAGCGCCGTGACCCGTTCGACGAGCCGGTCGAGCCTTGCCCCGCGCCAGATGCGCAATTGCTCGCGCAAATCGCGTTCGTCCTTCCAGAAAATCCGGCGCGCCTGCTTTTCGGACTGAATGAAACCGTCGACGTCGCCGCTACGGCCCAGCCTGCCGGCCAGTTGTGCCAATTGTGCCGTACGCCGCTCGACCGCCAGCGCGATCGCGACGCTGTTGATCGACAATTCGCGCATGCGCTGGAGCTCGCCAGGCAGCCGCTTGGCATGACCGCCGAGCGCGGCATTGACGATCGGCATGAAGCCGTCTTCTTCGGTCTTGGCCCCGATGGCGTGCCAGTCCTGCGCGTCGGCCTGCTTGGGCGTGGCCGGCGCAGCATCAAGGTAGAGCGCCAGCTTCTCGATTTCCGAACGCGCGAGCCGCTGGTCGAGCGTTGCCGCCCGCGCAATCCGTTCGGCCAGATCGCCCCCGAGCCGCACACCCGCCGTGTCGGCGAGATCGCGCACCGTCGCGGTCATGCTGCGCAAATCGGGCGGATAAAGCATGGCCACCAGCGCATCCTCGCGCCTGGCCAGCAGCTTAGCGGTGCGCGACTTGTCGGTCGCAGCGCTGGCGACGACCAGCACGGGACAGGCATCGCCTTCCCCTGCGAACAGGTTGGCAAGCGCATCGTGCGCTTCGTCGCCATTGGCCCGCACGAAGATATGCCGCGCGTCGCCGAACAGGGAGGATGACCGCGCTTCGTCGCCCAAGGCCACCGGATCGCGCTTCAGGTCGGCGCCGCTCAATTCGATGCGTTCGCCCGGATCGGCCAGTGCCCCACAGACGGCCTCGGCGGCGGCGGAAGCGCCCGCTTCGTCAGGACCGCAAAAGAAGAAAACCGAACACTGTCGCGCAGCCTTGGTGGCGATGCCGGGAAAATCCCGCTGCGTCGCTTTCACTGCGGTTCCCTCAACGCCAGCGAAATCCGCCTGACGATGCGATCGGCCACCTCTTCAGTGAGCCTTTCGAGCGCGGTCTGTTCGGCGGCGATGGTGGCGTATTCGCTGGAGACGACGTCGATCCCGGCATCCGCGCCGGAGGTCGCATCGAGCACGATCGATCCGCTGGCGAGATCGATCAACTGGTATCGCGCGCGCAGCGTGCGCCGCTCGCGCCCGATCGTATCGTCGTTGAGCAGGCCGAGGCCTTCGAGCCGGTCGTCGAGCCGGATATCGAGCCGGTAGCGCGGCGTTGCATTGCTCGCGCCTGCCGACAGCCGGTCATCGAGAGCATTGCCCATCAGCCATCCGGCGCGCCCGGGAATGGGAGCGACTTCGACCGCGGCGAGACCCTGCACGGATGCGTTGCCGACACCGCCGCCGTAGATCGGCTGGAGGCCGCAGCCTGCGAGGGCAATGCAGGCGCTCAAAAGCGTGAGCGCGCGGATCATCACCCCGTTACGGCTTGGCGGCGCAGTTCGCGGGCCTTGGTGAGGATGATGTCTTCGAGCTTCTGCACCGTTGCGGCCTGCACCGGGGCATCGACCCAGGCGCCGCCCTGCGCAGTCTGGCGGCTGGCGGCAACGCGCAGCGCATCGGCGCGCAGGTCCTGATCCAGGATCGAGACTGTCAGTTTGACGCGCTCTCCGGGGTTCTGCGGATTGGCATACCAGTCGGTCACGATGACGCCACCGGCGCTGTCAGCCTGCAGCAGGGGTGCAAAGCTCACCGTTTCGAGCGCAGCGCGCCACAGATAGGAATTGACGCCGATCGTGGTGATCTGCGCCGCAGCCAGGTCGGCTTCGGGCCGATCGCGACCGCCGCAGGCGGCAAGCGAGGCAAGCGCAGCGCCGCCGATGGCGAAGCGGGCGACGGTGCGGAATCGGGTCGGAGAGTTGGTCATGGGAATGTTCTGCGGTCCTCGGTCTGACGTGACTGCCTCTATAGACATCGCGCGCGTTGCGACAAGCCGGTCGTGTGACGCCCATCGTGTGACGCCGGCGGCGCCCGCGCCAAGGATCGCTTGAGCAACGCGCCGCTGTATGCCGCGTGAATGGCGACCGGCCGGACGCATCGGGCTTGTGGGCGGGATGCAACACATGGCGGCAATGCACCCGCCCGCTTGTGGAAAAGCTGGATTCGCGGGCAGTTGCTGGTAGCTTCAGGTGAAATTCAGGCCGAGTCGCCTTTGGTTCGGACTGCAAAACACGGGAAACTGACAGGCATTATGGGCAAGGGCGCGACATCGACATGGGCGAACAGGCTTATGCCTGCGCTTGTCGTGGGCGGTGCGCTCGTGGCCATCCCGACTGCCAGTCTCGCGGTTTCCAACGCCGTGTTCGCGCCACTGACCGAATCGGCGCCGCGTTTCACGCCTGCCGGCGTCGATCCCGATCTCGCCGAGCGGGTGAGCAATCGCTACGCCGCCTCGCGCAAGGCGATGCGTTTCACGCCCGCATCTAGCAAGCCGATCGCCGACCGCACGGTCACCGTCGCGGTCCGGCTCGACGATGAGACCGCCCGCGCGATTTCGATCCGCTCCGCACTGGACAAGGCGCGCAATGCGCCGGGCCGCCGCGACGTCGCGATCGCGCCGACCAGTTTCGACCTCGGCATGGCGCGCGGCTTCCAGAGCTTTGCCAAGCCCGCCAGCGAATTGCCGGCCGGTGTGTCCAAGATCGAAATGCCCGATCTTTCGCAATTCCGCCCGAGCGAAGGCGCGCAGGCCGACAAGCCGAACCGGTTCCAGCCGCGCATCGCGCTCGAGAACGAGCGTAGCGTCGGCCGCGCCCCCCGCACCATCGAAGGTGCCGGCGACCCGAGCGTCGATGTCGGCGGTTCGTACCGCGTCACCCGCAACCTCGACGTGACTGCCGGCGTGCGCCTGTCGCAGGAACGCAGCCGCCTGTCGCCGCTCACCGACGGTGTGGAAGACGACCAAGCCGTCTATGTCGGGACGCAATTGCGCTTCTGACGCCGTGCCATCGCGCTGAATTCGATTGCACAGGCCCCGCCTCGGCGGGGTTTTTCTTTGCCCGCATCCCGCCGTGACGTTACGTCATCCTCGCAGAGCAATCGGGAAGAGCGAGAGAGGATTCGATCATGGGACGAGTAGCCATCGTAACCGGCGGGACGCGCGGCATCGGGGCGGCGATTTGCAACCGCCTCAAGCGGCAGGGCCACACGGTCATCGCCAACTATGCCGGCAACGACAATGCGGCGAAGAAATTCTCCGACGAAACGGGCATTGCGACGGCCAGATGGGATGTCGGCGACCACGAGGCCTGCCTCGAAGGATGCGCCGCGATCGAAGCGGATCACGGGCCGATCGATATCGTCATCAACAATGCCGGGATCACCCGCGACGGCACGCTGCACAAGATGAGCTTCGACGACTGGAACGACGTCATGCGCGTCAATCTCGGCGGTTGCTTCAACATGGCCAAGGCGACCTTTCCCGGAATGCGCGAGCGTGGCTGGGGCCGGATCGTGAACATCGGCTCGATCAACGGGCAGGCGGGCCAGTACGGCCAGGTCAATTACGCTGCCGCCAAATCCGGCATTCACGGCTTTACCAAGGCGCTGGCGCAGGAAGGTGCCAAGTTCGGGGTCACCGTCAATGCCATCGCCCCGGGCTATATCGACACCGACATGGTCGCCGCCGTGCCCGAAGCGGTGCTGGAGAAGATCGTCGCCAAGATCCCGGTCGGCCGCCTCGGCATGGCCGAGGAAATCGCTCGCGGCGTAGCTTTCCTGACCAGCAAGAACGGCGGCTTCGTGACCGGGTCGACCATGAGCATCAACGGCGGCCAGCACATGTATTGAGGGTGGGCGGCCGACGCCGGTTGCCTCATCCGCCTAGTCGATCACGTAGCCGACGACTTTCCAGACTGCGCCCTCTTTTTCGAGCGTGACCGACTCGGTCGCTTGCGCCCGATTTTCGAATTGCGACCGGAAGTTCACGACAACGTAGCCGTGCGGCGGCGCGTTGACATATTCTGCCGTTGTGATTTCGCGCTCGACCACCGCACCCAGCGGCACGCGTGCCTGCAGCGAGGCATCGCGCCAGGTCGCGACCGTATTCGGCTCCTGCAAGGAGCGACCTGCCGCCGCATAGCTCGCCTCCCAATCGAAGGCATCGACCAGCGACAGCCACGCGCGCGCGCTGCGTTCGAATTCCTCCAGCTGGACGGTTTCGATAGCCGTGGCGGGATCGCCGACCTGTCGTTCGCTTGCTGGGTGGCCCGACAGGACGAGTGCGGCGGCAAGAGCGATTGAGAACATGAGACCTATTCCTCCGATCCAGATGGCCCGCTTGCGGGCCTGTTGCGATGGGGATCCGATGTCGGACGGAGAGGCGGAAGGTTCATCCCCCAATTGCTTGTAGACAGGGTTTTCGTGCCCGCCCGCCTCCTGTTCCAGCAGCAGGCGCGCCGCCTCACGGCTGCTTGTCACCGACAATTTCCTGCGCGCCGCCCGCAGCCGCTCGTTCACCGTATGCACGGACAGATCCAATTCGTTCGCGGCCGATTTTGCGCCGTGCCCGCGAACGATCAGCCGCAGCGTCTCGCGTTCCTTTTCGGTCAACGAGGCGAGCGCATCTTCACGATCCGGGGCGCTGGTCTGGAGGGGCATGCGCATGGGCTAGTGAGCCGCGGTGCGCGCCGCCACCCCAAAAAATTCGTGTCGCGTGCACCGGACCGCCATTGACCAAGCGTTAACCAGGATCGGCTAGGCCTCGTTAAGTCTGAATGGGCATACTTTCGAAGGAAACGCCTATGAGTGCGACAGAACCGAGCAAGCTGCCTTCGGGCCAGCAGTCCCACGACACCCGGCGCGCATCGCCGCGTTCGTCGCTGATGCTGCGCACGGCCAAACTCGTTTGCCAGAGCGGGGAATATGTCTGCATCGTACGCGACGTGTCGCCCGAAGGCGTGGGCCTGCGCTTCCTCCATGCCGCCCCGACCGAGCGGCGCATCCTGCTCGAGCTCGCCAACGGCGCGACCTATCCGGTCGAACGCGTCTGGGCCGGCAAGCAGCAATCGGGTTTCCGCTTCGCCGCCGCGATCGACCTGCATGAATTCATCCACGAACCCAGCCCCTACCGGGCGCGGCCGATCCGCCTGCGTATTTCCGCTGCGGCCAGCCTCGCCAGCGGCAACCAGGCAGAAGCGGCCGGCCTCGTCGACCTGTCGACGGGCGGGGCCAGGGTCGAGAGCGCGCGCGACTACGGTATCGGCTGCATCCTGCGGCTGGAGGTCGGCTCGCAGCTTTCGAAGCTCGCCGAGGTGTGCTGGGCCGACGAGGGCCGATTGGGCCTTTCGTTCCTGCAGCCGATGACCATCGAGGAACTGGCCGGGACAGCGCTCGCGCTACAGCCTTATGGCTCGATGCGCGAATGCGGTGCGACCGACCATGCGAAGGCCGTTCGCGCAGCCTGACTTTCCAGGACGCCGCCAAGGCTCTAGCACCGCGGCGTGGACACGCCCTATCATCCGCCGGTCAAACGCTCGGTAGAGATCGCCGGTCACAAGACCTCGATCAGCCTCGAGCCCGTATTCTGGAACATGCTGCGTGCCGCCGCCGAGGCCCGGGCCGTGCCCATCAACGCGCTGGTCGCGCAGATCGACGAAGAGCGGATCAGGGCAGCGACGCCGCCAGGCCTGGCGAGTGCGATCCGGGTATGGCTGGTGACGCAATGAAGATCGTGACCTACGCGGACCGCCACTTCGGTGGCATCGATGCTCTAGGGAAAGTCTGTTTTCCCGACAGCCCGCCACGCAACAGGGCGGCGCATTCCATCCCGGCGAAACGGGCAATTGACGACGACTTGTTGCTCGTGGCTGAGAATGAGGAGGGCGCCGTCATCGGCTCGATCATGGCAGGCTATGATGGGCATCGCGGCTGGCTCTATTCAGTGGCGGTACTGCCGTCTTGCCGACGGGGCGGGATCGGAGCCAGAGCGCCGCATTTCGATGGGGCGCAATCTTAATTCAATCTAGTCGTCGCCCACCCGTTCGATGTCGGCGCCGACCAGTTGCAGTTTCTCTTCCAGCCGTTCGTAGCCCCGATCCAGGTGATAGATGCGGCGGACCTGCGTCTCGCCCTCTGCGGCCAGCCCGGCAATAATCAGGCTCATCGACGCGCGCAGGTCGGTCGCCATGACTTCGGCACCGGTCAGCGTCTCGACACCCTTGACGATCGCCGTGCGCCCTTCGGTTTCGATATCCGCGCCCATCCGGTTGAGTTCGGGTACGTGCATGAAGCGGTTCTCGAAGATCGTTTCCTTCAGCACGCTGGTGCCCTCGGCCTTGCACAGCAGGCTCATCAGCTGCGCCTGCATGTCGGTGGCGAGGCCGGGATAGGGCGCCGTCGTGAGATTGGTGGCCTTGAGCGGGCCGTCCGCGATGATGTGCACGCCGCTCTTGGTCTCTTCCACGGTCACGCCGATATTGCGCAAGGCGTGGATGGTCGCCTGCATCTCCTCCGCATTCGCACCTTCCAGCATTACGTCGCCGCCGGTGATTGCCGCGGCGCAAGCATAGGATCCCGCCTCGATCCGGTCGCCCATGACGCGATAGGTCGCACCGTGCAGCCGCTTGACGCCGTGAATGACGAGATCGGAGGAGCCGATTCCCTCGATCTCCGCGCCCATCGCGGCCAGCAATTTGCACAGGTCGACGATTTCCGGCTCGCGCGCGGCGTTGAACAGGTGGCTGGTCCCCTTGGCGAGGACCGCCGCCATCACCGCATTCTCGGTCGCGCCGACCGAAACGACGGGAAAATCGAACTTCCCGCCGGGCAATCCGCCGTCTGGCGCAACTGCCTTCACGTAGCCTTGCGCCATTTCGATCTCAGCCCCCAGCGCTTCGAGCGCCTTGAGATGCAGGTCGATCGGCCGGTTGCCGATCGCGCAGCCGCCGGGCAGCGACACGGTCGCCTCCCCCATCCGCGCGAGCATCGGGCCGAGCACCAGGATCGAGGCGCGCATCTTGCGGACGAGATCATAGGGGGCGACGCTGGAGGTGATCCGCGTCGCTTCCATGGTCATGACGCGGCCGAAATCCTCCGGGCGCTTGCCCTGCACTGCGGTCATCACGCCGAACTGGTTCATCAGATGCTGGAAGCCGTCGATATCAGCCAGGCGCGGCAGGTTGCGCAAGGTGAGCGGTTCGTCGGTCAACAGCGCACAGGGAATGAGCGTCAACGCGGAGTTCTTGGCACCCGAAATCGGGATTGTGCCGGAAAGGCGATTGCCGCCACGAATTACGAGTTTGTCCATGCCAAGGCGTTTAGCCCATTCGCCCGCGCTGGCAACCGGCGCAGTCACCGGCACAGTCATAGTACGGCAACATCGCTGCGACAGTTGACGGCGCGACCAGACGCCTTATCGCCAGAGCCATGACCGCCCATAAACCCATTAGAAAAGCCGTTTTCCCCGTCGCGGGTCTCGGCACGCGCTTCCTTCCCGCCACCAAGGCGATCCCGAAAGAGCTCCTGCCGATCGTCGACCGGCCGCTGATCCAGTATGCGGTCGACGAAGCGCGCGAGGCGGGGATCGAGCAGATGATCTTCGTCACCGGTCGCGGCAAGACCGCAATCGTCGAACATTTCGACGTCGCCTACGAGCTGGAAAGCACGATGAGCGAGCGCGGCAAGGACATGGGCGTGCTCGATCCTACCCGCGCCACACCGGGCGACATCATCACCGTGCGTCAGCAGGTCCCGCTGGGTCTCGGCCACGCGATCTGGTGCGCCCGCGCCATCGTCGGCGACGAACCCTTCGCAATTTTCCTGCCCGACGAACTGATGATTTCCCACCAGGGCGGCGCCGGCTGCATGAAACAGATGGTCGATGCCTACGAAACCCGTGGCGGCAATCTGATCAGCGTGCTCGAAGTGCCCCATGACGAGGTCTCGAGCTACGGCGTGATCGATCCGGGCGCAGAGCATGGCAATTTGACCGAAGTGAAAGGCCTGGTCGAGAAACCGCCGGTCGAGCAGGCACCGTCGAACAAGATCGTCTCGGGCCGCTACATACTCCAGCCCGAGGTCATGCGCATTCTCGAGGACCAGGAAAAGGGCGCTGGCGGCGAGATCCAGCTGACCGACGCTATGGCCAAGATGATCGGCCAGCAGCCGTTCCACGCGGTCACCTTCGATGGCAACCGTTACGATTGCGGCAGCAAACTCGGCTTCGTCGAGGCGACGCTGGCGCTGGCGCTGGAGCGCGAGGACATGGGCGCTGAAGTGCGAGCAATGGCACAGCGGTTGCTGGGCTAGGACAAGGTCAACCCGCCGTCGACGACGATGGTCTGGCCCAATATGTAAGAGGACAGGGGAGAGGCAAGAAACAATGCCGCCCCTGCCAATTCACTTGGCTCACCCATTCGATGGAGCGGGATCTTGGCGAGCGCGCCTTCGAGGCGCTTGGGGTGATCGGTCGTGACCTTGGTCATCTTGGTCGCGACAAAACCCGGCGCAATCCCGTTCACGCGAATGCCCTCTTCGGCAAAGGCAGCGGCAAGATTGCGCACCAGTGCCACCGCGCCCGCCTTGCTCGCGCCATAGGCGGGATTGCCGACCGTCGCGTGGAAAGCGGCGGTCGAGCTGACTGCAATGAGGCTGCCTTTCGCTTCGGCCAGTGCGGTGCGGTATTTGCGCGCGCAGTCCATGATCGAGCTGAGGTTGACCGCCAGCACCCGGTCCCAACCCTCGCGCTCGAACTCGGCGCGGCGATATTCGACAGCACCCTGGCAGCAGACAAGGACATCGAGACTGTCGTAATCGGGCGCGTTTTCGATCTGCGACGGGTCGCTCACATCGACCTGGGTGTAGTGCAGGCCGGTGAGGTCCGAGCCGTCTTCGTCGGCATAATCCGCTGCGCCGGGTCGTGTGCCCCAGACATGTACTTCTGCCCCTCGTCCATGAAACGCCTGCGCCATGCCGTTGCCGATCCCGCTCGAACCGCCGACGATGAGGACGCGCTTGCCTGTGAAGTCTAGTGGATCGCTCATGCCGGGGTAATCCGCAGAGGCAGGGTCTTGAGCCCACCGACGAAAGTCGAGGTCGAGCGCTTGGGCTCACCGGCCAGCTCTACCGTCTCGACCCGGTCGAGAAGGGCCTCGAACAGGATGCGCATTTCCAGCCGCGCCAGGTGCAGGCCAAGGCACTGGTGTGCCCCTGCACCGAAGGCGAGGTGCCGGTTCGGGCTGCGCGCAGCGTCGAATTTGCGGGGGTTCTCGAATTGCGCAGGGTCGTGATTGGCGGCGACATAACTCATCATCAACCAATCGCCCTTCTTGATCGCCTGATTGCCCAACTCGGTATCTTCGGCTGCCGTGCGCATGAAATGCTGCACCGGAGTGGTCCAGCGGATCGCTTCTTCGACGATGCCCGGCAACAGCGAGCGATCGGCTTTCACCTTGGCCCATTGCTCCGGATCCTGCGCCAGCGCCTGCATCGCGCCTGCAGTGCTGGCGGAGGTTGTGTCATGCCCGGCGGTGGCGACGATGATGTAGTAGCCCGCCATGTCGCGATCAGGCAGCGGCTCGCCATCGACCGTTGCATTGGCGATCACGCTGGCGACATCGTCGGTCGGATTCTCGCGGCGCTGGTTTGCAATCTCGGCAAAGTAATCCTCGAAACTCTTCACCGCGCCCGAGACGAGTTGCAGCACCTGCTCGGGCGTCATATTCTCCATGCCGGTGCCGGACAAGTCGGCGTCCTGCCCGCCGAACATCTGCTGCGTCAGCATCAGCATACGCGGCTCGTCTTCCTCCGGTACGCCGAGAATCTGCATCACGACATGCAACGGATAGGGTGCGGAGACGAGCTTGCAGAAGTCCAATTCCGGGCCGGCCTCGAGCAGCTTGTCGACGACGCGATTGGCGATAATGCGGATTTCGCCTTCGATCTTCGCCAGGTTGCGCGGCATGAACCAGTCCTGCGTCAGCCGCCGATACTTCGGGTGGACCGGCGCATCGAATACGACCAGCGAATCGACCAGCATGTCGCTGCCCGTCGCCGCGCGAGAAAATTCGATCGCCGAGTTGAGGCTGAATACGACCGGGCGCGGATTGTTGAGGAAGGTTCTGTTGTCCTTGCTCATCCGCATGACGTCTTCGTAGCGAGTGACGAGCCAGAAGGGTTCGAACAGACCCTCTTCGTCCGGGACGATTTTCGCCACCGGGGATTCCGCGCGCAGTCTGTCGAATGTGTCGAGCAGCGACCCCCACTCGGCGTAGCTGTGCGGATCGATCACTTCACGGGCAGTGTCAGGCGGCAGGATCGGCGTTCCGCTCGCCATCATGTTGACTCCTCGGCCTTGGCCGCGAATTCATCCCGCAATTCGCGCTTGTAGAGTTTGCCATTGGCTTCGCGCGGCAGATCGGGACGGAAATCGAACAGCCGGGGCATCTTGATCCGGGAGAGGTTGGGCGCGAGATAATCGCGCAATTCGCCTTCGAACGCCTCTCCCGCATCGCTCATGTCCTTGGGCTGCACCACGGCCACGACTTTTTCACCGAGGTCCGGGTCCGGCGCGCCGATCACGGCGGCGTCCATCACCTTGGGATGGCTGATCAGCAGGTTCTCGATCTCCTGCGGGTAGATGTTGACGCCGCCGCTGATGATCATGTGGCTCTTGCGGTCGGTCAGATAGAGAAATCCGTCCTCGTCCACATGGCCGATATCGCCCAGCGTCATCCACCCCTTGGGATGCATGGCATCCTTCGTCTTGTCCGGATCGTTGTGATAGGTCGGCAGGATATCGTTTTCGAAAAAGATCAGCCCGTCCGTCCCTGCCGGCACTTCCTCCCCGTCCGGCCCGCAGATGTGGAGCGTGCCGTGGATCGCGCGACCGACAGTGCCCGGATGGGTCAACCAGTCCTCGCTCTTCACCAGCGTCATGCCGATCCCTTCCGAGCCGGCATAGTATTCGTTCACGATCGGCCCCCACCATTCGATCATCTGCTTCTTGATCGGCACCGGGCAGGGTGCGGCAGCATGGAGCGCGCGCTGGTGGCTGGAGAGATCGTATCTGGTGCGGATTTCCTCGGGCAGCTTGAGCATGCGCACGAAATGCGTCGGTACCCACTGGCTGTCGGTGACCTTGTACTTCTCGATCGCTTCGAGCGCGGTCTCGGGATCGAACTTGGCCATCATCACCACCGTGCCGCCAAGGCGATGGACGGTGGAGGACCAGCCGATCGGCGCTGCATGATAGAGCGGCGCGGGCGACAAGTAGACCATGCTGCCGTCCGCCGGCATCCCCGCCCCCATGATCGCGAGGCCCATCAACGGATTGGCCGCCAGCGGATCGGGATCTTCCGGCGGCGCGGGCCGGATGCCCTTGGGGCGCCCGGTGGTGCCGGAGGAATACAGCATCACCAACCCGGCGCGCTGGTCGTCGATCGGCTCGGATGGCTGCGCGTCGAGCGCGGCGGCGAAATCCTCGTCGCCTTCGCCGTCCATCATCAAAACTGGCAGGTCGGAGCATTCCGCACGAATGCCCTGCATCACATCGTCGAACGCCGTCGATGTGATCAGCAGCTTGGCTTCGCTGTCTTTGAGGATATAGGCGATCTCGGGCGCGGTCAGCCGGGTGGAGATCGGCACCAGCATCGTGCCGGCGCGCTGCGAGCCCCAGATCAGCGTGTAGAACTCGGCCCGGTTCTCCAGCAGGACGGCGAAGGCCTCGTCATGGCCGATGCCCCGTGCGCGCAGCAAATGCGCAAACCGGTTCGAGGCTGCGTCCATCTCGCCGAAAGTAACGGTCTCTCCGGTTCCCGCCATAATGACGGCCGGATGATCGGGGCGCGCGGCGGCATGTTGAATCGGATGCATGTGTTTTCTCTCCCATGAGAGAAAGTCTTATCCAGCAACCGATTTCGGGCAAGGAGATTCCGCCGCCGGATTGCGCCTGCGAACACAAAAAAGGCGGCGGGATGACCCGCCGCCCATTGAAGGACACCCTCTCCTGATGTCCAAGCCGCTTTATAGCGGAAACTCGATATGTCAGTCGCCGCCGACTGCGCCGCGACCGGTCGCTTCGGCGAAGGCGATCTGCGTGTCGCTCTCGACCATATAGGGGATCGGATTGACCGCAACCCCGCCCACGCGGACTTCGTAATGCAGGTGCGGCCCGGTCGAGCGTCCGGTCGAGCCGACATAACCGATCAGATCGCCCTTCTGCACGAATTCGCCCTTGTCGACGACGATGCGCGAAAGATGCGCGAAGCGCGTTTCGAGATCGTTGCCGTGACCGATCTGGATGTACTTGCCGTAGCTCGAGAACCATTGCGCCATTTCGACGAGCCCGTCGCCCGTGGCATAGACCGGCGTACCGGTCGGCGCGGCGAGGTCGACGCCCTTGTGGCTGCGGCGGCCACCCAGGACCGGGTGAGTACGCATGCCGTAACCGCTCGTCAGGCTCGCGCCTTCGAGCGGCATGCGAGAGGGAATGGAGACCCCGCTGCTGCGCGTCTTCGTGGTGCTGGAGCCGGTGCCCTTGTCGAGCCCTTCCCACTGCGCGAACAGCTCGCGGAACTGGTCGTCGCCCTTGCCCAGCGGCGACGCCGATTCCTTGACCGGCTTGGTCACTTCGACAGACGCGGCAGAAGCGCTGGTGTTGGCACTTGCTGGCGATACGATCCCTACGGTCAGCGATGCTGCAATAAGTGCACCGGTCTTGGCCGTAGCCTTGAGAAATGAAATCACGAACCCGTCCTTCGGATACGGCGCGTCCCGACGCCGCAGACCCTGTTTTTTGTGACGCGGGAACCAATGCCCGCTTGGTGGGTTCGTGTTATCGAGCCAAAATCTTAAGACGCAAGGCTGTCATAAAAGTCTCGCGACAAACCGGCTGCAAGACGCGCCGAGTCGTTGAATGGCGGCCAAATCCCACCTCTGCAGTGCGACTCGACCAGCGTTTTCCAGCGCTTCCGCGGTGATTCCCCTAAGGATTTGGCCATTGCGACAAGATGCTTGATGCCGAAACCGACATCGTGGATTTCGTCGTCAAGTATCCTCTCCAAAATCTTTGCGCGCTGACATCGCCCTGCGAACGCATACGTTTCAGCGTCGCCGACGTGGCGTCGAGCCCCCGCGCCTCCAGCATCATCGGTACGACCGCGAAGGAAGGCGGGGCTTTTCTCAAAGAGACTGCGCCGCCGCCAGCGCTTCGTCGACGTGGCCCTTCACCTTCACCTTGTCCCATACGCGGGCGATCGTGCCGTCTGTGTCGACCAGGTAGGTGGTGCGGACCATTCCCATGAAGGTCTTCCCGTACATCTTCTTCTCGGTCCAGATTTCCAGCGCATCGGAAAGCCCAGCGTCCTGCGCGTCGGTCGCCAGGTCGACCGTAAGCCCGTGCTTGGCGATGAAATTCTGATGCTTCTTCGGCGAATCCTTGCTCACCCCCAGGATCGCGCAACCTGCTTTCTCGAAATCCGCCTTGGCCGCCGAAAACTCAGTCGCTTCGGTCGTACAGCCCGGCGTATTATCCTTCGGATAGAAGAACAGCACGAGCTTCCTGCCTGCATAATCCGACGGCTTCACGCTGCCGCCATCGGGGGTCTCCATGACGATATCGGGCATCGGATCGCCTTCGTGGGGACGTTCGCTCATCAGTCGATCTCCAGTTCCTGCTCGAACACGGTCTGCCAAGCTTCGGCGACGCTCTGCCGCGCCTGGCGCAGGGAATGCAAGAGGGCCTTCGGACCAGCACAGCCGCAACCCTGAGCCAGCACCTCTGCCGAAGGGCCTTCGGGCATCACGAGATCGGGCGCGAACAGCCGCACGCTGACGATGAGGCTGGTGAGGAAATCATGCGCGTCGGTCAGCGATGGTGGCAGCAAGTCCTCCTCGACCAGCAGCCTGCAGGCCTCCCCCAGCTGCGGACGAAGAGCGGTGGCCTCGCGCAATTGCAGGAAGTGGACCAGGAATTCCAGATCGACGAGCCCGCCGCGAACCAGCTTGGCGTCGAGCGGCCCCTTGGGCGGCTTGTGCGCGGTAATCTCCGCCCGCATCGCCAGCACGTCTTCGCGCAGTTTTTCCGCATCGCGCGGCGCGGCAAGCACCTCCTCCAGTATTGTTCCGATCGCTTCGCGCGCGGGGGCCGAGCCCGCCACGACGCGTGCCCGGGTCAGCGCCATATGCTCCCACGTCCATGCTGCCTCGCGCTGGTACTTGGCGAAGCTTTCGACGCTGACCGCCAGTGGCCCCTGTTTGCCCTGCGGGCGCAGCCGCGTGTCGATTTCATAGAGCGCCCCTTCAGCCGTCGGCACGCTGAGCGCCGCACTGACACGCTGGGCCAGGCGGTTATAATAAAGCGTCGCGCCGAGCGGTCTCTCGCCATCGGACTCGGTCGAAGTCTCGCCGGTGAAGAGATAGACGAGATCGAGGTCGGATGCATGGGTGAGCGCTTCACCTCCCAGCCTGCCGAGTCCGAGTACGATCAGTTCGCCGCCTTCGATCCGGCCATGCACCTTGGCGAATTCGACGCTGGCCTCGTCCACCGCGACCTGCAGGCCGGCCTCGGCCAGTCGCGACAGGCCGGCAGCGATTGCGAGCGGGTCGTGTGCGGCCTCGACAAGTTGCACGCCCAGCGCAAAGCGTTGTTCGCCGGTGACGATGCGAATCCGGTCCAGCAGTTTCTCGTAAGGCGCATCGGGATCGGTCCGCCGCATTCGCGCCGCCAGTTCAGCCACGTCGGGCGGCAGGTCGAGCGCCGTGCGGTCGATCAGCGTGTCGAGCAAGGTGGCTTGCCGTCCGAGTTCGTCCGCCAGCGGCGGCGCGAAGACAAGAATGCGCAGCAGCAGCTCGAGCAGGGCAGGGCGCGCGTCGAGCAGCCGGAACAGGTTGATCGCGCTTGGCAAATTGGCGAGCAACCGCTCGAACCGCAACAGCGCGCGGTCGGCATCGGGCGCCGTTTCCAGCGCGGCCACCATATCGGGAACGATGGCCCGGAAGGCTTCGCGCGCACTCGTGCTGCGCAGCGTGCGGTAGCCGGCATTCAGCCAGTTTTCGATGCGGTCGACGAGCTCCGCGCCGCGCCCGTCACCCTCCGCGGCCAGGCCCGCCTTCACTTCGGCGACCGGCCGCGCGCGGTCGGGGCTGGTGGTGGTTTCCAGCAACTGGTCGAAGCGCGTGCCGACATTTTCCGTCAGTCGCTCGAGCTCGGCGACAAGCGCCGCCCCGTCGGCGAGACCGTCGAGCCGCGCCACGGCATCGAGCGCTTCGCCCGAAGGCAGCGCGTGCGTCTGACGGTCGTTGACCATCTGCAACCGGTGTTCGAGCACCCGCAGCCTGTCGTAGGACGCGCCCAGCATGTCGGCATCCTCGCGCACGATCAACTCGGCCTCGGCAAGGCTATCGAGGGCTTGCCGTGTCCCGCGCACACGCAACGAAGGCGTGCGGCCACCATGGATCAGTTGATAGGTCTGCCCGAAGAACTCGATCTCGCGAATGCCCCCGCGCCCCTTCTTTAGGTCGAAGCCCGGCCCGGGTTTCTGCGTCCCCTTGTAATTCTCGCGAATGCGGGTCGTCAGGCGACCGATCTCCTCGATCGCTCCGAAATCGAGGCTGCGCCGCCAGACGAAGGGTTCGATGTGCTTGAGAAATCTCTCGCCTGCGCCGACGTCGCCAGCCGCCGCACGGGCGCGGATGAACGCGGCACGCTCCCATGCCAGCGCCGAGCTCTCGTAGTGCGACAGTGCGGCGTTGCAGGACACCGCCAGAGGGCTGACTTCCGATGCCGGGCGCAGGCGCAGGTCGACCCGGAAGACATAACCCTCGTCGGTCACTTCGGAGAGCAGCTTGACGATTTCGCGGGCGTAGCGCTGGGCCGCTTCGCCCGGCCCGTCACGTTCGCGCCGCGCGAGCCTCTCGGGATCGTAGAGCAGGATCGGGTCGATGTCGGAACTGTAATTGAGTTCGCCTGCGCCATGCTTGCCCAGAGCCAGCGCGAAGAACCCGTCCGATCCGGCATCCTCCACCCGGCGCCGGATCGCTGCCGAAATGGCGCAATCAAGCGACCGATCCGCAAGATCGGACAATTCGCGCATGACGCGTTCGACCGGGAACGCCCCGGCCAGGTCGCCGACCGCCAGAGCCACGGCATGGGCCAGCCGTTCGCGCCGCAGTGCCAGGCCTGTGTTCTCGTGTTCGCCCCGGCGGCGCGCCCACGCCAGCGCTCCTTCGCCATCTCCTGCCAGCAACAATTCGGCCAGTTCCGGCTGCCGGTCGAGTCCGCGCGCGAGGAATGGCGCGTGTGCCCGCGCCCTGTCGAGGGCCGATTGCCAGTCCGCTGCGCCTGCCGCTCCCATGGCTGTAGCCCTGCCCCGCGCAGCCCCGCTCTGCAAGCGCCCTTGCGCACCGCCCGCCGCTTTGCGAGAAGGCGACCAGCATATTCAAAGACAGGATGCCTCTCATGAAACGTATGATCTTCGCTGCCTCGGCAGCGCTCGCGCTCGCCGGATGCGACGGCGCGCTGCCCGGCAGCGCCGGCGACAGCCTCGATATCCCCGACGTGGAGCCGGGCGATATCAGCGAAGCGACGATGGTCGACATCACGCGCGAGCTGTCGTCCGACGAATTCGGCGGCCGGATGCCCGGAACCGAAGGCGAAAGACTGACCGTGGAACTGCTGACCGAGCGGTTCGCGGCGGCGGGGCTGGAGCCCGGCAATAACGGCAGCTGGGTGCAGCAGGTCCCGCTGGTCGAGATCACCGGCAAGGATTTCGCGCCGCTGACGGTGTCCGGCGACGGCGTCGACCTCTCTTTCGACTTCGCACAGGACTGGGTCGGCGTAACCTACCAGGAGCAGGTCGAAACCAGCATCGAGGAAAGCGAGCTCGTCTTCGTCGGCTACGGCATCAAGGCCGACGAGCGTGACTGGAACGATTACGAAGGCGTTGACATGACCGGCAAGACGGCCGTCATCCTAGTCAACGATCCCGATTTCGATACCGAGGGCCTCGAAGGCACCTTCAACGGCAAGGCCATGACCTATTATGGCCGCTGGACCTACAAATACGAGGAAGCCGGGCGGCAGGGCGCCACTGCGGCACTCGTCGTGCACGATACCGAACCTGCCTCTTACGGCTGGAACGTCGTCGAATCGAGCTGGTCGGGGCCACAGGCCTATGCCCAGCGCGGCGACAACGCTCCGCAGATGACGCAGATGAATGGCTGGTTGCAGAATGAGGTCGCGCGCCGGATCGTCGAAGCCGCCGGGCAGGATTTCGACGAACTGGCAGAAGCGGCGAAGAAACCGGGTTTCAAGCCGGTCCCGCTGGGGCTGACCATGTCGACCTCCTTCCGCAACGATATCCGCACCTTCCAGTCGCAGAACGTGATCGGCGTATTGCCGGGCAGCGAGCGGCCGGACGAATATGTCCTCCACACCGCGCACTGGGATCACCTGGGCCGCTGTACGCCTGCGCCCGATGGCGACGATATCTGCAACGGCGCGATCGACAATGCGACCGGCACTGCCGCGCTGGTGGCGCTGGCCGAAGCCCATGCCAAGGCCGGCGCGCCCAAGCGCAGCCTGGTTTTCCTCGCGGTGACGGCTGAGGAATCGGGCCTGCTCGGTGCGGATTACTACGCCGCGAACCCGGTCTTCCCGCTCAGCCAGACGGTCGGGGGGATCAACATGGATGCCTTCCTTGTCGCGGGGCCAAGCAAGGATGTGACCGTGGTGGGGCCCGGCAAGTCGCGGCTCGACGATTTCCTCAACAAGGCGCTCGATCTCGATGGCCGGGTGGCGACGCCCAACCCCAATCCGGAAGCGGGCTATTACTATCGCTCCGACCATTTCGCCTTCGCCAAGCGGGGCGTACCGATGCTCTATGTCGATGGCGGTGAAGATTTGGTCGAGGGCGGCCGCGAGGCTGGCGCCGCAGTAGCTGCCGATTATCGCGACAACCGCTATCACGGACCGAAGGACGAGTTCGACGAAAGCTGGGACTGGTCGGGCGTGATGCAGGACCTGCAGCTGTTCTATCGCATCGGGCGAATGCTTGCCGAGAGCACCAGCTGGCCGAACTGGGTCGAGGGCGACGAGTTCAAGGCCACGCGCGACGAAAGCTGCGCGGCGGGCGAAGGGTGTTAGACCGCAGGTCGTCACCCCTGCGAAGGCAGGGGCCCAGCTGACGCCTCGAAATAAAAATGCGCCCGCTTTGTTTGTCCGTCGGTCATGGCCGCCACCCTTGTCTGGATCCCCGCCTTCGCGGGGATGACGGATAAAGGTGGTGTCTATCCTCATGCCGCCCGAATGGGCGCCGCAGGACTGGCTGTGGATCGGCTTTCCGCACTTGGCCGAGGAATGGCCGGACCATCTTGAACGCGCGCAGGAGCAGATCGCTGTCTTCGCCAACGCTGTGACGGAAAGCGGCCAGCAAGTGCGGTTGCTGGTCCGCGACGCCGCCAACGAAGCGCGGGCGCAAGAGCTTGTGTCTGCCGATGTAAAGCTCGAGCGCCGCGTCTACGGCGATATCTGGCTGCGCGACACTGGGCCGCTGGTGCGCGGCGATGGGTCCGCCCTGCGCTGCGGTTTCAACGGCTGGGGCGGCAAATACGAAATGCCCGGCGACGAGGCGATCGGCGCGGAACTGGCGCGCGATGCGGGTCTGCCGCTGTTCACTCGCGACTGGGTGCTGGAAGGCGGCGCGATCGATGGTGACGGGACGGGTCTGGTGGTGACGACCGAGCAATGCCTGCTCAATCCCAATCGCAACCCGCATATGGACCGGGGCGATATCGAAGCGGCGCTTTGCCGGGATCTCGGCTTCGATCGCGTCCTCTGGCTCGGCGATGGCTTGCTTAACGACCATACCGATGGCCATGTCGACAATCTTGCGCGCTTCTTTGCGCCGAACCGGCTCTGCCTGCCGCGTGCGAACGGCCCGGACGATCCCAATGCGGCGATTTATGCCGATGCCAAGGCGCGCGCCGAGGCAATCGGCGTGGAGGTGGCGGAAATCCCATCGCCCGGCCGGATCGAGCGTGACGGCAAGGTCGAACCGGCAAGCTACGTCAACTTCGCGATCACCACCTTCCTGGTGGTGGTGCCGACCTTCGGCTCACCGCAAGATGAGGAAGGCGTCGCCGCCATCGCGGGGCTTTTTCCGGATCGTGAAACCGTCGGTCTGCCCGCCGATGCCGTGCTGGCAGGCGGCGGCGGCTTTCATTGCGCCAGCCAGCAGAAGCCCTTGCTGGACACAGATCGGATTTAACCGTTCCTTAGCAGGCGGCGGCGCATCCTGCGGCCATGAGCAAAGCCCGCGCCCTTGCCCTCGCATCGAGCGCCGCCGACGAAATGCGCGGCATGATCGTGTGCACCTGCGCGTTGGCGCTGATACTGGCCAGCGCCTGGTAGATTTTCCGTCCGCCGCGCGTAACCGATCCGGCCCGGCTCTCGAATGACTCGCTGAACACTTTCGGGACATTCGCCATGAACAAAGCTCTCTGGATCTCCGCTGCCCTGCTCGCCGCAGGCGTGACCGTCGGCACGGTCCACTTCAACAATGCTTCCGGTGCCGACACCGCGACTGCGGAAGACAAGCGCATGATGACGCAACAAGCCTCCGGTTCAGACGCCACGCACGCGACGCAGCCGGTGGTCGTCGAGTTCTTCACCAGCCAGGGCTGTTCGTCCTGTCCGCCTGCCGACCGCCTGGCCGGACGGCTGGCCGAAGAGCCCAACCTGCGCGTGATCGAGCGGCCCGTGACCTATTGGGACCGGCTCGGCTGGACCGACACGCTTGGCAAGGAAGCCAACACGACCCTGCAACGTGCCTATGCCCGCCGCACGTTGGGCGGACGCAACGGGGTCTATACACCGCAGGCCGTCGTGAACGGCGCGACCGGCGTGGTCGGCTCGCGCGAGGCCGATTTGCGCGGGCTGATTTCCCAGGCGCGGTTTGCCGAACTTCCGCAAGTCGAAACCTCCGACAAGCCGGACGGCACCACGGAAGTGATGATCACCGGCGCGGGCGCGGATCCTGCCAATGTCCAGCTGGTCGGGCTCGACCGCAGCGAGACGGTCCGCATCGGGCGTGGCGAGAATGGCGGACGCTCGGTCACCTACATCAATGTCTGGAAAGGCGAGCGCTCGCTCGGCACGCTGGCAGGCGATGGCGCGAGCTACATGATCGCACCGCGCGATCGCTCGATTGATGGTGCCAACGCCTATGCCGTGATCGTGCGCGAAGGCGAGGCCGGCCCGATCCTCACCGGGCGTATTCTGCCTGCGGCCTAAAGCAGCCGCGTCAAAGCCGCGATTGCGGCACCGCCGAGGATCAAACCGACGAAGCTGCGCCATATCAGGTCGCTCACGCGCCCCGAGGCATGGTGGCCTACCCCATTTCCGAACAGGACAGCCGGAAAGAGCAGCAGCGACAGCGCGCCTAGGCTGATTTCGAAGATACCGAGCGCGACCGCGGAAATAACGCCAGCTAGCCCCGCGAAGGTGAACACCAGCATCATCGACGCCTTGGCGGTCTCGCGAGGAATATCGCGTCCGACGTAGTAGGGCACAACCGGTGGCCCCGGCATACCGGCATAGCCTGTCATGAGGCCGCTCACGATCCCGACCCCGCCCGTCGTCGCCCTGCCCGGCGGCGTCGCAGCACGGCGCGGCAGCAGGATTGCGGCGAAGGCGGACAGGGCGATAAGCGCAATAACGAGCCGCGCGATGTTGGGCGTTGTGACGGACAGCGCCCACAGGCCAAAAGGCGTCACCAGCAAAAGGATCGCCGACAGCGTCCACGCCGACTTCTCAGCCCCCCGCACCAGTCGCTTGGCTTCGGTCAGCCCGATCATCAGCGACAGGCCATTGGCGACCAGCACCGCCTCGACCGGCGAAAGGGCGAGCGCCAGCACCGGCACCAGCAGGATCGCCATGCCGAAGCCGGTCAGCCCGCGCACGAAGGCGGAGCCGAAGGTCGCCAGCAAGGCTGCGCCGATCTGGAGCGCGGAATAGTCCGCCAGCAGGTCCACGCGCTTTAGCCGTCGCGCAGGTCTGGCGGTGTCGCGGCGTCCTTGAGCATGGCGATGGCATCATCGAGGCTCATCACCTGCTGCTCCTTTTCGCCCAGCGTGCGGACCGCGACCGTGCCTTCTTCTGCCTCGCGCTTGCCGACCACCAGCAGGTGCGGGACCTTGGCCAGCGAGTGTTCGCGCACCTTGAAGTTGATCTTCTCGTTGCGCAGGTCGCCATCGACGCGAATGCCCGCCGCCTCGAGCTTGGCCACGGCCTCCTTCGCATAGCCGTCGGCATCGCTGACGATGGTCGCAACGACCGCCTGCGTCGGGGCGAGCCATACCGGCAGGCGGCCGGCAAAATGCTCGATCAGGATGCCGATGAAGCGCTCGTAGGAGCCGAAGATCGCGCGGTGCAGCATGACCGGGCGGTGCTTGCCGCCATCCTCGCCGACATAGGTCGCGTCGAGACGTTCGGGCAGCACGCGGTCTCCCTGGATCGTGCCGACCTGCCAGGTCCGCCCGATCGCATCGGTCAGGTGCCATTCGAGCTTGGGCGCATAGAACGCACCTTCGCCGGGCAGCTCCTCCCAACCATAATCGTCATTGGCCATGCCCGCTTCGGCGACGGCATCGCGCAATTCCTGCTCGGCCTTGTCCCAATCTTCTTCGGAGCCGAACCGCTGTTCCGGACGCAGCGCCAGCTTGACGTCGTAATCGAATCCGAAGTCGCGATAGACTTCATCCGCCAGCTTGCAGAAAGCGCGGACCTCTTCGACGACCTGGTCTTCGGTGCAGAAGATATGCGCATCGTCCTGCGTGAACTGGCGCACGCGCATGAGGCCGTGGAGCGCGCCATGCGGCTCGTTGCGGTGACAGCAGCCCATCTCGCCGAGCCGGATCGGCAGGTCGCGATAGGAGGTGATGCCCTGCTTGAAGACGAGCACGTGCGCCGGGCAATTCATCGGCTTCAGCGCCATCCAGTCGGCGTCCTTCGACACCAATTCGCCCTCGTCCTCGGTGTTCGGGATCTCGTCGGGTATCACGAACATGTTCTCGCGATATTTGCCCCAGTGGCCGGACTGCTCCCATTGGCGCGCGTCCATCACCTGCGGCGTCTTGATCTCGCGATAACCCGCGCCGTCCATCTTGCGGCGCATGTAAGCCTCCAACTCGCGCCAGATCTTGTAGCCCTGCGGATGCCAGAAAACGCTGCCATGCGCCTCTTCCTGCAGGTGGAAGAGATCCATCTCGCGGCCCAGCTTGCGGTGGTCGCGCTTGGCCGCTTCCTCCAGCCGGTGGAGATGCGCGTTGAGCTGCTTCTTGTTGAGCCAACCGGTGCCGTAGATACGCGTCAGCTGCGGATTGCGCTGGTCGCCGCGCCAATAGGCCCCGGCCACGCGCATCAGCTTGAACGCCTGTGGATCGAGCTTGCCCGTGCTCGCAAGATGCGGGCCGCGGCACATGTCGAGCCAGGAATCCTCGCCGCCCGGTTCGCCGGACCAATAGACGGTCAGTTCCTCGTCCTCGGGCAGTTCCTTGGCCCACTCGGCCTTGAAGACCTCGCCTTCGGCTTCCCATTTCTCGATCAGCTGCTCGCGGCTCCAGACCTCGCGCACCAGCGGCTTGTCGGCCTTGATGATCTCGCGCATCTTTTCTTCGATGGCAGGCAGATCGTCCATGCCGAAGGGATCGCGACTGTCAGGCGCTTTGACATCGTAATAGAAACCGTCGTCGGTCGCCGGGCCGAAGGTGATCTGTGTGCCGGGCCACAGCGCCTGCACCGCTTCCGCCAGGACATGCGCGTAGTCGTGCCGCGCCAGCTCGAGCGCTTCTTCCTCGTCGCGCGACGTGATCAGCGCGAGTTCGGCATCGCCTTCGAAGGGGCGGTTGAGATCGCGGACTTCGCCGTCGACTTTCGCCGCCAGCGCAGCCTTGGCGAGGCCCGGGCCGATCGCCGCCGCGACATCGGCGGGCGTGGCGCCCGCTTCCATTTCGCGCACCGAGCCATCGGGCAGGCTGATTTTCAGTAGTTCCGTCATCGCTCAAACGTCCTGCATTGTCGCGCGCGCCTTTTGCACATGCGGGCGCGCGCCGAAAGGGGCGACGATCGGGATAGGGGAATTAACCGGGAGGCTTCGCCGCTTGCCGCCCGATCCCGGGCGGCAGCCAGTCGCGTCAGACCACGACCGCCCGCCCCCGGAACCCGAGGGTATTGGTCGTAGTGGTCGTGCAGACATGCGGTGCCATGTGCAGAGACATAACCCCGCACCGCCGAATTTTCAATGACGACGGAAAAGGGCCCGCACCATGACGGCGCGAGCCCTTGAATTCGAATCGGTTGTCTTATGCTGCGGTCGGTTGCGGGACCGATGCCGGCTGTTTGGGCAGTTCCGACACGTTGGTGGCGGGCGTATCCGTTTTCGGCTCTTCCTTGCGGTCCATGTATTTCTTTACCGCATAGCCGCCCACGCCCATCGCCACCATTGCAGGCAGGCTCAGGCGGCGCAGGACCATCGGAACCGCCGCGCCAATGACGGCCCCGGTCGGGCCGCCGATGCCGCGTGCGTTCTGTGCCAGCTTTCCGCCCACGAGGGCGCCGATCATCTTGCCAATCATGTCAATCTCCTTCTTTGGGAAATCAACGGGATAGACCGGCAAAAGTTCCAGCGGCCTTGCCGCAGACCGACAACCGTTCAACCGATGTCGAGCGTCCGGCTGCCCGCAACAGAGGTGATGCGCTTGGTCCCGGCGAGCGCGGTGCCCTGTTGGCGGATCGAGCCGAGGAAATGATAGTCCGCAATTGCGCGTTCGGGCGTCAGTTCGACCGCGAGATAGCCGCGCTGCGAGGTGTCGGCCCATTTGAGCTGCGGGTTCTCGGAAACGATGCCGCTCGCAAAGGTCCTGGGATCGATGGCCGACAGGTAGCTTTCGGCGCCCGGCGACGTGACGCTCTGTCCGCCGAATTCGACGCCGACCTTTTCGCCCGCATGATCGAGCTCGAATGCCCACGCATTATGCGTGTCGCCCGCCAGCACCAACAGATCGGCACCGGCCTCGAGCGATGCCGCGAACAGGCGCTCGCGCGCTGCGGGATAGCCGTCCCATGCGTCCATATTGAAGGGTATGCCGGCGGACCCCGCCAGCACCGCGGCCAGCAGGCGCTGGCGCGCGAATTCGGGGATGGCATCGCCAACGGCGGTGGCGAGCGAACCCGGCGTACGCGAGGATCCCATCAACACCTGCTGCGCGAGCACCTGCCAAGTCTTGCCCGCCGCTTTCGAGCGCCTGAGACCATCGGCGAGCCATGTCTCCTGCTGGGCACCCAGCACCGTGCGTGCCGGATCGCGATAGTCGCCATCCCGGAATGCTATCAGGGCTCGCATGGCCTCTTCGGGCGACGATTTTTCTTGCAGCACATCGCCGATGCTGAACTGTTTGGAACGGGCCTCGAGCCGCGTTTCGAGGCGGAAGATCGTGGCGAGATCGCCGATCTCGTAGCTCGCCCAGTCCTCGTCGCTCACCGGCAGCCATTCGCGATAGGCGCGCACCGCCGCCCGTTTGCGCACACTCCATTCGCCTTCGGTCTCGGGCTGGTGGTTTTCGGCGCCGGTCGCGTAGCTGTCGTTGGCGCTTTCGTGGTCGTCCCAGCCTAGGATCATCGGATAAAGCTGGGTCAGGCGGCGCAAATCCGGATCGCGGCGATAGGTCGCATGGCGCAAGCGATAATCGGCCAGGTTGACGGTTTCCGAGCGCGGGTCGAGGAAGCGGCCGGGCAGCGCTTGGTCGGCGGAGGGATAGCGTCCCGGCTGGTATTCGTAGAAATAGTCGCCGGTATGGACCAGCAGGTCGAAGGCGTTGCTTTCGGCGGCGTGGCGGTAGGCGTTGAACCAGCCGTAGCCGATATTGGCGCAGGAGAAGACCGCCATGCGGAAGCGGTCGACCGCGCCCTGCGGCAGCGTGCGCGTGCGCCCTTCCTCCGACACATTCCCGGCGGCGTCGCGGAAGCGATAGAGATACCAGGCGCCCGGACGCAGACCTTCCGCCCTGGGCTTGATGCACCAGTCGCTGTCCGGCGAAGCTTCGATTTCCCCGCCCGCCACGACCTGGCCGCCGTCGGCTTCCTTCACCTCCCACGCCACCATGGTCGTTTGCTCGGCAACGTAGCGCGACCATAGCAGCACTGACGTGGCGCCGGGTTCGCCGCTGGCGACGCCATGGGTGAAGCCCCGCTCGCCGATCCGTGCCGAGAGCGGCACCGAAACCAGCCCGGCGCCGAGGCCGATGCCCTTGAGCAGGCCGCGCCGGTCGAGCGCGGGCAATCGGGCGGCGGCGGGCAGTTCGGTCGAAATCATCGCGGTCTCCTCTTGCCCGATCCCATGCCCTTCAAGCGTGACGGCTACAAGTCAGTCAGCCGCTCACGGAAAGGAGCCTGTTCAATATGACAAGACTGCTTGACTTCTGCGAGGATAAGTGACAAGTGTGCTTTCCATAAACGAAAGGAAGCTTGACAATGACGCAGCAGATTAAGGTGATGATGTGGGCCGCCTTCATCATCGGCATCGCCATGGTCCTCAATGAGCAGGGGCTGTCGTCCGGTGCCTCATTCGGCATCGTCGCGGGCCTTGCCGGCGCGGCGATCGGCAGCATGAGCAGCCGGTGCGGCGCGCGGGGGTGCATGTGACCGAGGCGGCGGAGTCTGTGGGTCGCAGCCCCTTCTTCTGGGGCGGGCTGATGTTCGGCGCGTATGGCGCAATCGCCGGGCTGGCCTTCACAGGCGCTATCGAAGGCATGGCCGTCCTTCTCATCATGCTCGCACCGATGGGCCTGATGATCCCGCTGATCCGATCCGCCAACCGGCGCGTCGATGCGGGCGGAACCGCGTGTCTCAACAAAGGCGAGGCGCAGAAGCGTTACCTCAAGCGCGTCGCCATCTCGACCTCGCTCTACATGATCGCGATCGCCCTGATGGTGCTGGTCGAAAATTCGGACGGACGGGCCGAGACGCTGCGCATCCTCGTGGCCGTCCTCCCCGGCCTCGCGGTGATCGGGGTCTTCTGGGCCATCGGGCGGCTGATCGTCGAGGAACAGGACGAGTTCATCCGCATGCTGGTGATCCGCCAGTCGCTGATCGCGACCGGCTTTGCGCTGAGCATCGCATCGGTCTGGGGCTTCCTCGAGCAAGTCGAAGCAGTGCCGCACCTGCCCGCCTATTGGTGGGCGGTCGCCTGGTTCTTCGGCCTCGCGATCGGCGCAGCGGCCAATCGCATCACCTACGGCAGCTGGGGCGCGGTATGAAGAACCGCCTCAAGGTCCTGCGCGCCGAGCGCGACTGGAGCCAGCAGGACCTTGCCGATCGGCTTGGTGTTTCGCGCCAGAGCGTGAATGCGATCGAGACGGGTCGCTACGACCCTTCGCTTCCGCTGGCGTTCAGGATTGCCGATGTATTCGCATTGCGGATCGAGGAGATCTTCCAGCGGGAGACGGAAGAATGAAACGATTGATGTTTCTTTGCGCTGCGGCGCTGGTGCTGGCCGGCTGTGCCGGGCCGATTTGCGAGACCGCGGCCGACAGGATGAGCGTTCCGGCAGCGTGCTGACCTTGCCTAATGCGCCCGGGTGCGGGCATGACGCCTGCCGATGAGCGACGTCCGATATCATACCATGCCCGATGGGCTGCGCATTGCCTTCCGCCTGCTGGAAGGGCGCGGCCCCACCCTTGTGTTCCTGCCCGGCTACATGTCCGACATGAGCGGCGGAAAGGCGAGCGCCTTGTTCGAATGGGCGCGCGGGCGGGGGCAGGCTTGCCTGTTGCTCGACTATTCCGGCTGCGGCATGAGCGACGGCCAATTTGCCGATGGCACGTTGAGCAACTGGCGGGACGAGGTCCTCGCGCTGGTCGATGCCTATTGCGAGGGGCCGGTGATTGTCATCGGTTCGTCGATGGGTGGCTGGCTCAACCTGATGGTCGGGCTGGCGCTGGGCGAGCGGTTGGCGGGGCTGGTCGGCATCGCCTCGGCCCCGGACTTCACCGACTGGGGGCGCACCGATGCCGAGAAGGCGAAGCTGGCGGCGGGCGAGACGGTGTTCGAGGACAATCCCTATGGCGCGGAGTCGACGCCCTTTCATCCCGGCTTCTGGGCCGACGGCGAGGCCAGCAAGCTGCTGGAGGGCGAGATCGCCCTCACCTGCCCTGTGCGCCTGATCCACGGTCAACGCGATGCCGACGTGCCGTGGCAGATCAGCCTGCGCCTTGCCGAAGCGCTCGAGTCGCGGGATGTCGTCGTGACGCTGGTGAAAGACGGCGACCACCGACTGTCGCGCGAGCAGGATATCAACCGCCTGCTGCACATTGTAGGAGAAGTGGCATGATGCAGCTTTCCGTTCTCGACCTGGTGCCGGTCCGCGAAGGCGGAACCGTGGCCGAAGCTTTTGCCGCCGCGACCGACCTTGCCAGGACTGCGGAGACCGAGGGCTATCACCGCTTCTGGGTCGCAGAACATCACGCGATGGAGGGCATTGCGGGCGGGGCGACCGCCGTCGTCCTGTCGCATCTCGGCAACGCAACTTCGACCATTCGCATCGGCGCGGGCGGCATCATGCTGCCCAATCATACGCCGTTCCAGATTGCCGAGCAATTCGGCACGCTCGACGCGCTGTTTCCGGGCCGCATCGACCTCGGGCTGGGTCGCGCGCCCGGTGCCGGGCCCGAGCTGCAGCGCGCGCTACGCAAGGATCTGGGCGCCGCCTCACAATATTTCCCACAGGATGTGGTGGAACTGCGTGCGCTACTGACCGGCGATGTCGAGCTGCCAATCGCGGCCACGCCCGGCCTTGGCGCGAAGGTCGAGTTGTGGATGCTCGGCTCCAGCCTCTTTGGCGCGCAACTCGCCGCCAAGCTGGGCCTGCCCTATGCGTTCGCATCGCATTTCGCGCCCGACCATCTCGACGAAGCGCTGGAAATCTATCGCCGAGATTTCCAGCCGTCGCAGACACTCGACCGACCGCATGTCATGGCCGGAATGCAGGTGATCTGCGCCGACACCGATGAGGACGCGCGGTTGCTGTCGTCGAGCCAGGCGCAGGCTTTCGTGCGCTTGCGCAGTGGCAACCCCGGCAAGCTGCCGCCGCCGATCGAGGATTATCGCGAAACGCTCCCGGCGCCGGCCAGGGCGATGCTGGTGCACCTCGAACAGGCCGCCGCCGTGGGCTCGCCCGGGACGGTGCGCGAGAAGATCGAAGCCTTCGTCACGCGCACGCAAGCCGACGAGATAATCGTCGCGGGATCGACCTACGAACCCGAGGCACGTTGCCGCTCGCTGGAGCTTACACAGCACGCCATCACGGAGTTGCACGCGGCATGACCGAACGGACAGGGAAGACTAAAGAGTCCCGGCACGCTATGCTTGCAGGACCAAAAGCAAAGGCCTAACGGCGAAATAATACTACGCCCGGCTATAACGATTGAATAAGCCGGATCGTGGGCGGGAAGGGACCAAGGAGCGCTCGACCAATGGGCACCAGCGAGGATGCCGTAGCGGCGAAGGCCGGTTCGAAACTAAACAAGGCGCTGACCAAGCGGCTCAAGGATTCGATGCTCCCCGGCGACGACCCTTTCGCCAAGGGCGGGATCGAGGAAGCGGCAAAGTTCGTGCTGTCCGCAGCCGCGTCGCGCAAGCCGGGTTCCGCCAAGATCGCCATGGCCTCCGCGCTGGAAGACCGGCGCTATCTGCGCATTGCTATCGTCAATGACGACATGCCGTTCCTGGTCGATTCGGTTGCGGCCACCATCGCCTCGCACGGCCTTTCGATCGATCGGCTGGTCCACCCGGTCCTGCGTGTCGAGCGCGACGACGATAACCGGCTGATCGGTTTCGCCAGGAACCAGGCGGCGGGCGATGCGGAATCGATGATCTACATCGAAACCGAACGCGCCGATGCAAAAGAGCGCCGCGAGCTCGAAAAGGCGCTCAAGGTCACGCTTGCCGATGTCCGCGCGGCGGTCGAGGATTGGCCGCTGGTGCAGCATCTGATGCGCCAGGATGCAGCCAGCCTCGGCGAGAGCGAAGGTGCGAAGCTCTTGCAATGGCTCAACAGCGGCATGCTGACCCAGCTCGGTCACGTCACCCGCTATCGCGACGGCACGCTCGACGAGATGCTCGGCATCTGTCGCCAGAGCGCCGACCAGATACTCGCCGATTCCTCCTACGAGCGCGCCTTCGAATGGTTCGACGATGCCAGCGAGCGCACCACCCGCGCGCCGCTGGTCGTCAAGGCCAACCGCCCCTCGAACGTCCACCGCCGCGTGCCGCTCGACCTGTTCATCGTGCCCCGCGTCGAGGACGGCCAGGTCGTGGCGCTGTCGGTTCATGCGGGCGTCTGGACGAGCGCCGCGCTCGCCGCCAAGCCGGGCAAGGTGCCTGTCCTGCGAGCGCACCTGGACGATCTGCTGCGCGAATTCGCATTCGATCCCAACGGCCATGCCGGCAAGGCGCTGGTGCACGCGGTTACTACCCTGCCCTACGATCTGACGATCGGCTTCGAACAGGCCGATCTGCGCCGTGTTGCGACCACCATGATGGGGCTGGTCGACCGCCCGCGCCCACGCCTCAGCCTGGTCGAAGCGCCGCTCGCCCGCCACCTGTTCGCGTTCGCGTGGATGCCGCGCGACATGATGTCGACCGATGTGCGCCGACGCATCCAGGCCATGCTGGAGCGCGAGACGGGATCGCAATTGCTCGACTGGAGCCTCGAAATCGAAGGCGGCACGCTTGCCATGCTCAGGTTCGTGCTCGACATTCGCGCGTTCGACGGCGCGATCGACGAGGATACGTTCGAAGACCAGATGCAGGCCATGCTGCGCGGCTGGCCGGAAGCGGTCGAAACGGCGCTCGGCGAGATGCACGAAAGCGGGCGAGCGGCGGCGCTGGCCGCACGCTACAGGGATGCCTTCCCGGCGTTCTATCGCGACGATTATGGACCCGGCGAAGCCGCAATCGATATCGACCGACTGCACAGCCTGTCGGCATCCGTGGAAAGCGGTGCGAACATCCGGGGGGTGAGGCTGTACCGCAAGGCCGGCGACGACCCGAACCAGTTGCGCCTCAAGGTGTACCAGATCGCCGGCGAATTGCCCTTGTCCGACGCCGTGCCGGCGCTCGAAAATTTCGGCTTCGACGTGCTTTCGGAGATTCCGACCCCGCTGGACGACGGGGAGTTCGGGACGATCCACGACTTCCTTCTCGGCCTGCCGACGGCGGATCCGATCGAAAAGCTGCTCGAACGCGCCGAGACAGTCGAAGTGGCCATCGCCAGCGTCCTCAACGAAGCGGCGGAGAACGACCCGTTCAACCGGCTGGTGGTCGAAGCGGGACTGACCGCACAGGCGGCGGAATGGCTGCGCGCATTTTATCGCTACCTGCGCCAGACCGGCATGGGCTTCACGATTTATACGGTCGTCGATGCCCTGTCCCGCGCGCCCGCTGTCACCAATGCGTTGATCGCGCTGTTCAAGGCCCGGCACGATCCGGCCTTCAGCGAAGATCGCGAGAAGGCGGTCAATGCGGCCCGCGCCGCGATGAAGAGCGGACTGGCCAAGGTCTCCGCCATCAACGACGACCGCTTGCTGCGCCTTTATGGGGCGGCCATCGACGCGACCCTGCGCACCAATGCCTTTGCCGAAGCGGGCAAGGTCGCGCTCGCATTCAAGCTCGATTCCGCACAGGTGCCGAGCCTGCCCAAGCCGGTGCCATGGCGCGAGATCTTCGTTTATTCGCGTCGTGTCGAAGGCATTCACCTGCGCTCCGGCCCTGTCGCCCGCGGAGGCCTGCGCTGGTCCGACCGTCGCGACGATTTCCGCACCGAAATTCTGGGCCTGATGAAGGCTCAGAAGGTGAAGAACGCCGTTATCGTGCCGAGCGGGGCGAAGGGCGGGTTCTATCCCAAGCAATTGCCCGATCCAGGGCGTGATCGCGCAGGCTGGGCCGCCGAAGGGCAGGCGAGCTATGAAATCTTCATCGAAACGCTGTTGTCGATCACGGACAACATCGTCGAGGGCAAGGTCGTCCATCCCGCCGATGTCGTCATCAACGATGGCGAGGACCCCTATTTCGTGGTCGCCGCCGACAAGGGCACGGCGCGCTTTTCCGACATCGCCAACCGGATCGCGCAAGAACGCGAGTTCTGGCTCGACGATGCCTTCGCCAGCGGCGGCTCGAATGGGTACGATCACAAAGCGATGGGGATCACCGCCAAGGGCGCGTGGGTATCCGTCCAGCGGCATTTCCTCGAGATGGGCATCGACGTGCAGACCGAGCCGGTCACTGTGGTCGGCTGCGGCGACATGTCGGGCGACGTCTTCGGCAACGGCATGTTGCTGTCGAAAGCGATCAAGCTGGTCGCCGCATTCGACCACCGCCACATCTTCATCGATCCCGATCCCGACCCGGCAAAAAGCTGGAAAGAACGCAAGCGGATGTTCGACCTGCCGAGTTCGAGCTGGGAGGATTACGATCCCAAGCTGATCAGCAAGGGCGGCGGGGTCTTCCCGCGCAGTGCCAAAACGATCAAGCTGTCCAAACAGGCGCGCGATGCGCTGGGTATCGAGGATGCGCAGATCGAACCCGATGCGCTCATCTCGGCAATCCTCAAATCGCCCAACGATCTGCTCTGGTTCGGCGGCATCGGCACCTACATCAAGGCCGAGCGCGAGAACAATATCCAGGTCGGCGATCCGGCCAACGACGCCTTGCGCGTGGACGGGCAGGACCTGCGCGTCAAAGTGATCGGCGAAGGCGCCAACCTCGGCGTGACGCAGGCGGGGCGGATCGAATTCGCGCTCAATGGCGGGCGGATCAACACCGACTTCATCGACAATTCGGCCGGGGTCGATTGTTCGGATAACGAGGTCAACATCAAGATCGCGCTCGCCGATGCGCGCCGGTCCGGCAAGCTGTCGGAAAAGAAACGCGTTGCGCTGCTCGCAGAGATGACCGACGAAGTCGCCGAGATCGTGCTGGAGGAACAACCGGCTCCAGGCGCTGGCGTTGTCGATCGCGGAAGAAGGCGGCGCTTCGGCCACGGCTTCGCACCTGCGGCTGATCGAAACGCTCGAGGAACTGGGCTATCTCGACCGCCGGACCGAGGGGCTTGCCGACAACGAGACGTTCAACCGCCGCGCAACCGACGGGGCGGGCTTCACGCGGCCCGAGCTGGCGGTGTTACTGTCGTCGGCCAAGCTGGCGCTGCAGGACGCCATCGAAGCAAGCCCGCTGCCCGACGATCCGGAACTGCAGCGCAACCTGTCGGAATATTTCCCCGCGCCGATGCGCCAGGCATACAAGAAGCAGATCGACAACCACCGGCTGCGCCGGGACATCATCGCCACCGACCTTGCCAACCGCATCGTCAACCGGCTGGGCCTGATCCATCCCTACGAGCTGGCGGAAGAGGAAAGCGTGGGGCTTGCCGAAGTCGCGTCCGCATTCGTCGCTGCCGAGCGGCTGTTCGATGTGCGCGAAATCTGGGAGGAACTGGACGAAGCTGCAATGCCCGAAGCGACCCGGCTGATCCTGTTCGACCGCGCGGCGAGCGCGATGCGCATCCAGATGGCCGATGTGCTGCGAATATCGAACGGCTTCCGGATGCCGAGCGACGTGGTCGACGAACTCGGCAGGGGCGTGCAGAAACTTTCAACCGGAACCGAGAAATTGCTCGCCGACGAAAGCCTTGTGCTCACGACCAGGCTGCAGCGCGAATTCGCCAGTGCCGGTGCGCCGGAGAAGCTCGCGGCCAAGGTCACGCACCTGTTCGATCTCGACGGAGCCGTGGGCCTCGCCGACCTTGCCAAGCGCACGGAAATCGACCCCCGCAAGCTGACCAATGCCTTCACCATCCTCGGGCAAGATCTCGGCCTGGCCTGGGCGCAGGGGACGGCGGCACTGATGAGCCCGTCGGACGTCTGGGAGCGCCTGCTGGTCGCAGGTCTCGCGCGCGACTTCCAGCAGATGCGGCTGGAATTCCTGCAGCGCCTGACGCGGCGCAAAGGGATGAAGGACAATCCGTGCGAAACGGTGAATGCCTGGCTCGACGAGAATGCCGGGGCGATCCGGCAGTTTCGCTCGATGATCACCCGCGCACGTGCGCATACGCCGGTTGCGCCCGCCATGCTGGCGCAGATTGCCAGCCAGGCGCGCAACGTCCTGTCGCGCTGAACCCGAACAGGCTTGACGAGCGGGGCGCACCACCCCCATTCCGCTGCGCATGGATCGAGCGGACATTTGCATCGTGGGGGCAGGGCACGGCGGCGCGCAGGCGGCCATCGCCCTGCGGCAAAAGGGTTTCGAAGGCAGCATCGCGCTTCTGACGCGGGAGAAGGTCCCGCCGTACGAGCGCCCGCCGCTGTCCAAGGAGTACTTTGCCGACGAAAAACCGTTCGAGCGTATCCTGATCCGTCCCGAGACATTCTGGGCCGACAAGCAGATCGACCTGCAACTCGGGCGCGCGGTGAGCGAGGTCGATGCGACGGCGCATGCGCTCACCTTCACCGATGGCAGCACCATGGAATACGGCCAACTGATCTGGGCCGCCGGCGGCGACGCGCGACGCCTGTCGTGTTCGGGTGCCGAGCTCGAGGGCGTGCACGCCATCCGTAACCGCCCCGATGTCGACCTACTGAAAAGCGAGCTGGATGCCGGTAGGCGCAAGGCCGTGGTGATCGGCGGTGGTTACATCGGCCTCGAAGCAGCGGCGGTCCTGCGCAAGCTCGGGTGCGAGGTGACGGTACTCGAGGCGCTGCCGAGAGTGCTGTCGCGGGTTGCCGGAGAAGATCTTTCCGCCTTCTTCGAATCCGAGCACCGCGCTCATGGTGTCGATGTTCGCACGGAGGCTGCCGTCGAAGCGCTCGAAGGCGATGGCAGCCGCATAACGGGCGTAAAGCTCGAAGGCGATGAAATGGTGCCAGCCGATTTCGTTATTGTCGGGATCGGCATCGTCCCGTCGATCGGCCCGCTGATCGCGGCGGGAGCGGCGGGGTCCAACGGGGTCGATGTGGACGAATTCTGCCGCACCAGCCTGGAGGATATTTACGCCATCGGCGACTGTGCGGCGCATGCCAATCGCTATGCCGACGGGGCGGTGATCCGGCTGGAATCGGTCCAGAATGCCAACGACATGGCGACGACCGTGGCCCGCCACGTCACCGGCGATCCGGAGCCTTACGGCGCGGTGCCGTGGTTCTGGTCCAACCAGTACGACCTGAGGTTGCAGACGGTCGGCTTTTCCATGCAGCATGACGAGACCGTGCTGCGCGGCAATCCGGCGGAGCGCAGCTTCAGCGTCGTCTATCTGCGCGAAGGGCGCGTGATCGCGCTCGACTGCGTCAACCGGACGAAGGACTATGCGCAGGGGCGCAAACTGGTCGAAGCGCGGCTGGAGGCGAGCCCCGAACAGCTCGCCGATATCGAGACACCGCTCAAGGAACTGCTGTGAGGAGGGCGCCCTTATGATCGCACCCGGTGACGGCAAGCCCATGCTCGAAGGCGTGACGGTCATCGACCTCACCAGCATGGTGTTCGGCCCCTATTGCACGCAGATCCTCGCCGATTTCGGGGCCGAGGTGATCAAGGTCGAGAGCCCGGGCGGCGATACGCAGCGGCACACCAGCAAATACGCCGTCAATCGCGGGATGAGCGCGACGCATATCGCGCTCAACCGCGGCAAGAAATCGATCATCCTCGACCTGAAGCAGGAGGCAGACGCCGAGGTGCTGCGCGGCCTGCTCGCCGAGGCAGACGTCATGGTGCACAACATTCGCGGCGCTTCGATCGAGCGGCTCGGCTTCGGCTACGACGCGGTGCGCGAAATCGCGCCGGAGATAATCTACGCGCATTGCGTCGGCTATGGCTCGGGTGGGCGCTATGCCGGGTTGCAGGCCTTCGACGATACGATTCAGGCGGCGACGGGCACAGTCACACTGCTGAGCGAAGTCGACGGCGATCCGACCCCGCGCTTTCTGCCCTCGCTGGTCGCCGACAAGGTCTCCGGCCTGCACGGTGCGTACGCGATCATGGCAGCATTGATCCATCGCCTCCGTACCGGACGCGGGCAGGCGATCGAAATTCCGATGTTCGAGCTGTTTGCCGGTTTCATGATGAAAGAGCACATGGGCGGCCTCACTTTCGATCCGCCCAAGGGACCGCCCGGCTTCACGCGCCAGCTCGATCCGCTGCAAAAGCCCTTCGCCGCCAAGGACGGACATGTCGCCATCGCGCCAGCGCATCTGGAGGGTTTCCGCGACCTTGTCGCCTTGCTTGGGGACGAGGAATTCGCCGCCGAAGAGCGCTTTGCCGACCGGCGCGGACTGTTCTTCAACCAGGCCGAATTGCAGCGGCGGGCCGCCGAATTAAGTCCGAACTTCACGGTTGCCGAACTTGAGGACATCTGCCGTTCCAACAGCCTCCCCGCGATGAAGGTCAGCCACTTCACCGAAATCATCGACGATCCGCACCTGGTTGAGACAGGCTTCATCCAGCGCACGACCCATCCCAGCGAAGGCGGTGTGGTCGAAATGCGCGAGCCGAGCAGCTTCTCCGACTGGGAGCACGAACTCGGCCTGCACGCCCCGCTTCTTGACGAAAATGGCGAAGAATTGCGCGAGCGCGCAGCGAAAAACCGCAGGCGCTAGACTAGCCGCGCTTTCGCCCATTGTGCCGCTTCGGCGACGACGGGATCGGGATCGGCCAGCAGGGCATCGACCGGTTCGCGCAAAGCCGCGTCGCCGCTGTTGCCAGCCGCGATGAGGCAATTGCGCACGAAGCGATTGCGTCCGATCCGCTTGATCGGCGAGCCCGAGAACAGCTGGCGAAACCCGGCATCGTCGAGCGCGAGGAAGTGCGCCAGTTTCGGCGCAACCAGTTCGGCGCGGGGCAGGAAGGCCTTGTGGCGTGCGGCGCTGTCGGCGAACTTGTTCCAGGGGCACACCGCCAGGCAATCGTCGCAGCCGTAAATGCGGTTGCCCATCGGCGCGCGGAATTCCTCGGGGATGGGGCCTGAATGTTCGATGGTCAGGTAGGAAATGCAGCGTCTTGCATCCAGCACATAGGGTTGCGGAAACGCGTCGGTCGGGCAGGCTGTCTGGCAGGCATTGCAGGACCCGCAGCGGTCCGAATGGGGCGCGTCCGGCGCAAAATCGAGCGTACAATAGATGCAACCGAGGAAAAGCCAGCTGCCATGCTCGCGGCTGACGAGATTGGTGTGCTTGCCCTGCCAGCCAAGCCCCGCCGCTTCGCCCAGCGGCTTCTCCATCACCGGGGCGGTATCGACGAACACCTTGAGCTCGGTCTCGGGCGCTTCGGCGACCAGCCAACGGGCGAGCGCCTTGAGCGCTTTCTTGACCGTATCGTGATAGTCGCGCCCCTGGGCATAGACCGAAATGCGCGCGCGATCCGGGTGCTTGTCCAGTGCCATCGGATCGGTCGAGGGCGTATAGGCCATGCCGAGCGCGATGACGCTTTTGGCTGCGGGCCACATCGATTGCGGGCCCTGCCGCACGTCGGCGTGGGTCTGCATCCAGCCCATCGAGCCGTAATAACCGGCCTCGATCCAGTCGTGCAGTCGCTCGGCCCGCTTGGGATCGTCCGTCGCCGCAGCGAAGCCGATTTGCGCGAAACCCAACCGCTTAGCCTCCGCGATCAGGCGTTTCTGCAGGTCGGCGGTTGCAGCGGCGTTAACCACGCTTATGGTCGCTCCCGTTCACGTCCGGCAGTTAACGCGCCGGAATGGATCGTCACACTTCCCTCGCGCTAAGCGAAGCCGACACCTCGGGCAATGGCATGAACGAAATGGATAGCGGCGCAGCGACGGAAGCCTTCTCGCGTCCGCTCGCTATCGAGGCCAAGGGGCTGGTCAAGAGCTTCGACGGCACGCTCGCGGTCGATGGCGTCGATATTGCCGTGCCGGAAGGCGCGATCTACGGTATCCTCGGCCCCAACGGAGCAGGCAAGACGACCACCCTGCGCATGTTGCTGGGCATCATCGACCCCGATGAAGGCGTGCGCCGCGTGTTCGGGCACGATCGCCCGCACGAGATCGGCCGCCTGATCGGCTACCTGCCCGAAGAACGCGGGCTCTACCCGGCGATGAAAGCCTACGAAGCGATCGGCTTCATGGGCGCGCTGCGCGGCATGAACCTGGCCGAAGCGCGCGAAAAAGGGCGTGCGCTGCTGGAAGGGCACGGCCTCGGCCATGCAGTGGACCGGCAGATCCGGCAGCTGTCGAAGGGTATGGCGCAGACCGTCCAATTGCTCGGCACGCTGGTGCATGACCCCAAGCTGGTGGTACTCGACGAACCTTTTTCGGGCCTCGATGCGATCAACCAGGGCAAGCTCGAAGGGCTGATCCGCGATCTCGCCGCCAAGGGCACAACGGTGATCTTCTCGACCCATGTGATCCACCACGCCGAGCGGCTGTGTGACGATGTTGCCATCATCGCCGGCGGCAAGGTGCCTTACGCGGGCAGCGTCGAAACCGCGCGCGACCGCATTCCGGCGCAGGTTCGGCTGGAGACCAAGGCCGATGGCGGACCATGGCGCGAGGTCCTGCCCGAGGATGCGCGGCGCGAAGGCGATTTCTGGAACTTCTCGCTGCCGGAAAGCGGCATCGAGCCGCTGCTGCGCGCGCTGATCGAAGGGGAGGCTGGCATCCTTTCGCTCTCGATCGAGCGTGCCGGACTGCACGATGCCTTCGTGCATATCGCGGGCGAAGCGGCCGCCAAGGCGCTGGAAGCCGAACCCGAGAATGCGAGCGTCCGATGACCCCGGTGAGCAACGAGCCCATGACCCCCAATTCACGACTCAGCAAATTCGCCGCCGCCATGGTCATCGCGCGGCGCGACTTCGTGGCGATCCTATTCAGCCGCGCGTTCCTCTTCTTCCTGCTCGGTCCGCTGTTCCCGATCATCGTCGGCGGGCTCGCCGGAGGGATCGGCAGTCAGGTCAAGCAAGAGGTGTCCAATCCCGAACTGGCCGTCCTGATGGCCTCGGCGGACAGCGAACGATTGCTGGAGGCACACCGCGCACTCGGTCCGCAGCTCGGCGGCAGCCTGCCCCCGCTCGCTCTGCTGGACGATCCGATCGATACCGACCCACAGGCCATCCTGGCCGAGAAACGCTCGAACATCGCCGCCATCGTTTCCGGCACGCTGGCCGAGCCGGTGTTGACCGCTCCCGAAGACCAGCTCGAACGCATGCGCGGTCGAGTCGCCCTGCTCGCGGCAACTGCGCTTGGGAATACCCCGAGCGAATTTCCGGAAGTCCAAACCACGTCGGTCGTCACCAGCGGCGCGAGCGAACTATCTGGACGGATCGTCACCGCGCAGGCTGGGCAAATGCTGTTGTTTCTACTGACCATGCTGCTCGCCGGGATGGTGCTGTCCAACCTGGTCGAAGAGAAAGCCAACAAGATCATCGAAATCCTCGCCGCTGCCATCCCGATGGATGCGGTTTTCTTCGGCAAGCTGTTCGCCATGCTCGGCGTGTCATTCGTCGGCATCGCTGTGTGGGGGCTCGTCGTGGGCGGGATTTTCTCGCTGGCCGGCTTCGACCTGTCGCAATTCCCCGAACCGGCGGTCGGCTGGCCGATGTTCATCGTGCTCGGCATCGCCTATTTCGCCATGGGCTACCTGCTCTTGGGCTCGCTGTTCCTCGCGATCGGCAGCCTGGCGACGACCGTGCGCGAAGTGCAGACGCTGTCCATGCCCGTCACCATGTTGCAGCTGCTGGTGTTCTTCGCCGCGAGCTTCGCCGTCGCCGACCAGGGTTCGACCTTCGAATGGGCGGCTGTGATCATCCCGTTCAGCTCGCCCTTCGCCATGCTCGCGCGCGGCGCGTTGCAGGAAGGGTTGATGCAGCACGGCATCGCGCTGCTGTGGCAGGGCTTTGCGGTCGCGGTTTTCGTCAAGGCCGGGGCGACCCTGTTCCGTAAGCGGGTCATGAAATCCGGCGGTGCGGGCAAGGCCACCAGGCGCGGACTGTTTAGCCGCCGCGCCAAGGCGGCCTGACCCTGCGGATTGCTGCGCTTGGCACGCACTGCTAGCGTCGGGCGAAATAAGTCGCAAAACGCAACTCACTATTGACACGCCTGTCAATAACAGCAGGATGGGCGGCAATGACGGACGGCCTGAATGAGTCGTCCGCACAAGGAGAGAGACCCGATGGCCACGATCGCCCCCCAGCGGCCCGAATGCCGCAGCGAACCGACCGCCTACGAAGCGCTCAAGAAGCATTTCGAAGAGCACCCCGAAGAGCGTCCGCAGCATACGCACAAATGGGACGTCAGCCGCAGCGATATCTACTACGAGAACACCTGGCATCCGATCTTCCGCGAAATGCGCGAGGCCGGCCCCCTGCATTATATTCCCGAAAGCCCCTTCGGCCCGTACTGGGCAGTCGTCGGCCACAAGGCGATCCAGCATATCGAAGCGCTGCCGGACGTATTCTCCTCCAGCTGGGAACATGGCGGCATCACCATCCTCAACCGCCTGAGCGACGAAGAGCGTGAAGAGAGCGGTGTCGACCGCCGCGAATTGCCGATGTTCATCGCCATGGACCGGCCCGAGCATACCGGCCAGCGCCGCACCGTCGCGCCAAAATTCACCCCCAGCGGCATGGCCGAGATGGAAGGCGAAATCCGCCAGCGCACCGGCGAATTGCTCGATTCCCTGCCGCGCGGCGAAGTCTTCGACTGGGTCGACAAAGTCTCCATCGAACTCACCACCGGCATGCTCGCGATCCTGTTCGGTTTCCCGTGGGAAGACCGCCGCCTGCTGACCTTCTGGTCCGACTGGTCGGGCGATACCGAGCTCGCCACCGTGCGCGAACTCGACGAGATGCGCTGGGGCTTCCTCCACGAGATGGCGGCCTATTTCCAGTCGCTGTGGGTCGAGCGCACGCATGACAAGGAACCGGGCGACGATCTCATCTCGATGATGATCCATTCGCCCGCGATGAACCAGATGCGCCCGGAAGAATTCATGGGCAACCTCGTGCTGCTGATCGTCGGCGGGAACGACACCACCCGCAATTCGATGAGCGGGATCATCTACCAGCTCGACAAGAACCCCGACCAGCGCAAGCTGTTCGAGCAACAGCCCGAGCTGATCCCCAACGCCGTGCAGGAAATCCTGCGCATGCAGACCCCGCTCGCACACATGCGCCGGACCTGCACCGAAGACACCGAAGTGTTCGGCCAGAAGATCAAGAAAGGCGACAAGGTCGTCCTCTGGTATCTCAGCGCCAACCGCGACGAGGAAGTCTTCGAAAACCCGGACAAGCTCGACATCACGCGCGAGAATGCCCGCCGCCATATCGCCTTCGGGTACGGCATCCACCGCTGCGTCGGTGCGCGGTTGGCCGAACTGCAGCTGCGCGTGCTGCTGGAAGAGCTGCACAAGCGCCGCATGCGGGTGCATCTGGCGGGCGATGTCGAGCGGGTGCGCGCCAATTTCGTGCACGGCTTCCGCAAGCTGGAAGTCGAGGTCACCGAATTCTGAGGTGAAACCTTTCCGCGCTCCGCAGCGTATTCAGAGATGAGACATTCCCTCTACGCTACGGAGCACCACATGACCAAAGATCCAAATCGCCGCCAGATGCTCGGTTGGTTCGGCGCGGGTGCCTCGCTCGCCGCGCTGACCGCCTGCGGGGTTAACCCCGCACAGGCCAAGAGTTTTCCGGTGCAGAAATCCGAAGCGCAATGGCGCAAGCAGCTGACCGCGCAGGAATTCCGCATCCTGCGCCAGGCAGGAACCGAGCGCCCCTATTCCTCGCCGCTCGACGACCAAGAGCGGGCGGGCACCTTCGTCTGCGCGGGCTGCAACAACCGCCTCTATTCCTCGAAGCACAAGTTCGACAGCGGCACCGGCTGGCCAAGCTTCTGGCAGCCGATCGGTCGCGGCGCTGTCGGCACATCGACCGATTACAAGCTCGGCTATCCGCGCACCGAAGTGCATTGCGCCGATTGCGGCGGACACCTGGGCCATATCTTCAACGACGGCCCCAAGCCGACGGGCAAGCGTCACTGCATCAACGGCGTGGCGATGGACTTTATTCCGGCCTAACCCGCCAGATGCGGAAGGTCTCGGGCGTATCGAGATCGACCGGCTCGAGCCAGTCCGGCGGTGTGCCATCGCGCAGGGCCGACGCAAGGCTGCCGTCGCCACCGCGTTTAACGTAAATATCCGGCTCGACCAGGTCGGTGCACATGACGAGATAGCGCGCGCCGTGCCTCTCGATGATCGGGCGGGCATCCTCCGGCGTGCCGGTGAACGCGGTGATCACGTCTTTCATCGCCAGTTCCGCGCGGTGGTGCCCGGTCGCCACGACGGCGTGGGGCGATCGCTGCAGGATTGCCGGGCCGATATCGAGCGGGGCGAAGATCGTTGCCGTGTCCAGTCGGCCCAGCGCGTCGGCGCTGTCGAACAGGTCGCAGGAAGACATCCCGATGCCGCCGACATCGCTCCCGCCGGTCGAGGCGAGCAGGCGCTGTGCCGCCAGATAGGGCGCGGAAGGGATCAGCACGAGCGCCATGCCGAGGATCACGCCAATCCGCTGCAGGGGCCTTTCCATGCGGCGAAACGCTTCGAGACCGCGTTTGAGCAGATAGCCGAGCGGCAAGGCGGCCATGACCGAAGCGAAAGCCATCGAGCGCCAGACGAACAGGCCGAGCAGCAGCGTTCCGGCAAAGACCAGCACGTAGTCGCTCCACCAGCCGCGCTTCCAGCCTTCGGCCTTGCGCCACAGGTGGATGGCGATGGCGAAGCCGCCAACTATCTGCAGCAATTGCGGGTAGACCAATGCCGGCTGGTCCCAGATCGGGCGCCCTTCGAGCACATTCGCATACCAATAGTCGCGCAGCAGCGGGTCGAGCGCGCCGAAGGGCGTGCGCAGGCATTGCGGCGAGGCGAGGCCGAAAGCGGCAATTCCGGCAAGTCCGGCCATGCCGAGGCCCACCACCACAATCGGCCACGGCAGGCGCGGCAGCAGCGACAGCGCCGTGACGCCTCCCGCCGCGATAGCGAAGAAGCCGATATGTGGCAGTGTCAGGGCGTCACAATACAGCGCGAGGTCGGCGAAACCGCGGGTCGCGGCAAAGATCACGGCAAGCGAGATTGCCAGCGACTGGAGATATCCGACCAGCCAAAAGCGCTGCTTTGCGTCGCGCAACCAGCGCAGCGCCAGCACAGCGCCGAACAGGGCCGCGATGGGTAGCAATTCGAGCGAGATCGCGATGCCTAGCGCCACGGCGAGGCCCGCCAATGCACCGCCTTTCCAGCCCGTGCGGCCGTTGATCGCCCACATTGCGCCGATGACGGCACAGATCTGCCAGCCATGGTGATCGATCCTCAGCGGCTGGAACTGGAACACCAGCAGCGCGAGAAAGCCCATTGCCAGGCACGCGAGGCCCGCGGTCTCGACATCGAACAGCCGCCACGCCATCCGTCCGACGAACAGCATGGAAACGAGAAGCGCGAGTAGTGGCACCAGCACCACGCCGACCAATTCGGCGAGCGGTTGACCGAGCAGCGGCGTGAGCCCGCCGATGACGACGAGCAGCGGTATATCGACCAGCCGCGACCAGTGCATCGGCACCGTGCCCGTCGGATCGATCCGGTGCTGCTTCAGGTCAAACCAGCTCTGTCCGGCAAGCAGATCGCGGACCTGGACCAGCCGCAGCACGTCGTCGGGATCGGGGAAGCGCCCCAAGAGTATGTTCTGCATCGACACCGCGACCAGCAGCACGCAGACCAGCAGCCACGCCGCAAGGATGCGCCGCAGCGGGTGTTCGCCGGCTCGGAGGCGGCGGTCTTCCATGGGTCTAGCCTGCGTGGCGGAACACGACCTTGCTGCGCAGCAGCCAGGTCAGGGAGAAGCTGGCGCCGACGGCTACCAGCTTGGCAAGCCGCGGATCGATACCGACCCATTCGCCCACGCCGACAATGGCAGTGGTCAAGGCGAGGCCTGCCAGGGCCGATCCGACGAACATCGCTTTCTGCTTGGTCCGCTCTACCCCGCGCTCGGCCACGCGGCCTGTAAACACCGTGCGGCTCGAGAGGAGCCAGTGCGCAAGGATGCCGAGCGAATAGCCGATCGCCGATGCAGCGACGGCGGGCACTCCCGACGACAGCAGAGCGAGGAAGCTGCCGATATCGACGGCAAGGGCTCCGACGCTGGCAATGAGATAGCGCACCAGCACGACGTCCTTGAGGCGATGGAGCCCATGTTTGAGGGGGGCCGTCATCGGCGCTGTCTCCTTCGCAACCTCAGTCATCAGGCGACGCGGCGGTCGGCGGCGGTTTCATCCGCATCCGCTTCGACGATCCGCTCGGGCACGTCGCGCATCGAGTTGAGCGCGGCGGCTTGGTCTTCGGACACCTGCTCGCGGGCCGGCAGCGCCTTCTCAGCACCTTCATCGCCAGCTTCGTGATATTCGGCGTCTTCGTTGACGCACCAGATGTCGTAGACGCGCTCGCCGGCGAGGATGTTCTCGACCGTCAGCATGGCGGTCATCATCGCGTGGTCCTGGTTGTTGTAGCGGTGCATGCCGTTGCGGCCGACCAGGTGCAGCGTCTGATATTTGTGCTCCAGCTCGCCGCGCATGGCAGCGACATTGGCGGCGTAGTCCTCGTCATAGACCGGATACGCCTTTTCCTGCCGCACAACCGCGCCGCCCTTGACCTTGGCCGGATCGAGCAGGCCGAGCGTCTTCATTTCAGTGGTAGCAAGGTCGACCAAATCGGCATCGGCCATGTCCCAGAGGCCGTCGCCCTCGAAGCAGAAATATTCGAGTCCGACACAGGCCATTTTCTCGTCCGGGATCATCTCGGGCGACCAGCTGCGGAAGTTCTGAACGCGGCCGACCTGTACCTTGCTGTCGTGGATATAGATCCAGTTGTCCGGGAACAGGTCTTCGCCTTCCACCATCAGGGCGACAGTCAGGAAGTCGCGATACTTGAGGTTCGAACCGTTCCAGCTCGTTTCGGGCAGCGGGTGCAAACGCGCACCCAGCTCGCGCATCGGGGCAGAGCTGATGGCATGGCCGGCCTTGACGACGACCTTGTCGCCATCCTTGTTGGTGGCCGACATGCGCCAGCCGCCTTCACCGTCGGCAGCGAGTTGCTCGAGACCATAGCCCATGATGACCTGGCCCTTGCCGGTGGCGACGATCTTGTCGCGTGCGGCTTCCCACATCATGCCCGGGCCCTGCCGCGGGTAGCGGAAGGTTTCGAGAAGGGTCTTGGTTTCCATGCCGTCGTTGGGCTTCTTGTTGAGGCCGAGCGAGCGCTTGAGACCGTCGGTCACCGCGCTCCAGAGCGAGAGGCCCTTGATGCGCTGCGCGGCCCAGTCGGCGCTCATTTCGTCGCAGGGCATGCCCCACACCTTCTCGGTATAGGTCTTGAAGAAGATCGAATAGAGCTTCTGGCCGAACTGGTTGGTGGTCCAGTCCTCGAAGCTCTTCACGGTCTTGATCGGGAATGCCTTGTACCAGAGGTAGCTCGCCATGCAGGCGGTCGAGCGCAGGATGCCGAGGTTCGACAGCGCTTCGAAAGCGCGCAGCGGGTAGCTGTAGAACTTGCCTTCGTAATAGATGCGGCTCATCCGCGGGCGCTGGATGAAATCGTCGGGCAGGATCTCGTTCCACAGGTCGACGACAGCAGCGCTCTTCGAGAAGAAGCGGTGCCCGCCGATATCGAAGCGGTAGCCTTCGTGTTCGACGGTGCGGCTGATGCCACCCACATAGGTCTCGTCTTTCTCGATGATGGCGACGCTCTTGCCGGCCTTGGTCAGCAGGTATCCTGCGGTCAGGCCTGCCGGGCCTGCCCCGATGATGGCTACGTCGACATTCAGTTCGCGAGAAGTGGCGTTGTGCATGTTTGCCCCCGGTTGTGATCTGTTGACCGGGGAGTGAAGGAAAATGGTTAGGGAGGTGTTAACGCCCGCCGGGAAAAGCGCCGGTGCTCAGCTGCGAGGCAGCCCGTGCAAGCGCCCGAGGGCCATGGCGAATTCGCGAAAGGTAAAGGTATCCTCGAACACCAGCCCGTGAACCTTGCCCTGTCGCCACAACACCTTGGCATGGACGGTCGGCAGGATTTCGCTCTCCATCTTCACCAGCTGGAACCTCGCGAACGAGGCCGGGCTGCGGATACAGGCCCCCTGCTGGGAAATATTGATCGAAGTCGCCTCGACCCGGACGAGGCCGCTGCTGACCTGGATCGGGACATCCAGATCGACGCGGAACTGGCGCCGCGGAAATTGCGGATCGTGCGCGAGAAAGGCAGCAAGGTCGATCGGCCCGGCGAAACGGAAGCCCGCCTCTTCATCGTTTGCCCACACCTGTTCGAGCGGAATCGGGCGGGCTTCGATGATTTCGAGCCGGACATCGGTGCACGCCGGGAGGGGATGGAAGATTTTCACCCTCACGCCGGTCTGCGAAATGTCCCGCACGACGCACAGAAACTGGCCCTGCGCGGTCAGCAACCGCGCCTGGCGCAGCATCAACGTATAGCGCGGAGCGGCGCGCTGCTCGGCAGGCTCAGCACTATCGTTCAGCGCAAGCGGCTGTGAATTGGATGCGACCATCATGTCTTTCCGTATAACCACACGGAATGATTAGGCGGCTATGGCGGACAAAGTTCTAACGATCCGTTACGTAGATGGCCCGGTGGCGCAGGATGCAGTTTTGTAGTGGTCGACACTTCGCTTGCGCTTGGTAGTTTCAGCGCAAAACCGTCCCCCGGACTGCGTTCTGCCCGCCTCCTCCCGCGCTTGCGCTTGGGAGTTTCCTGGCCAATCCAGTCCCCCCGGACAGTCGCGCGTGCTGCCTCCCGCGCTTGCGCTTGGGAGTTTTCAGGCCAATCCAGTCCCCCGGACTGGATTGAGTCACAACCCTTCGCTTGCGCTCGGGAGTATGAGCGCAAAACCGTCCCCCGGACGGTTTTGTCTGGCTGAAAGTGGTGCGGGTGGTGGGACTCGAACCCACACGAGCCAAAGCTCAGGGGATTTTAAGTCCCCGGCGTCTACCATTCCGCCACACCCGCGAACCCGTCGTCGCGATGGGGATCGCCCATGCGCGAGCGATCCCTAGCGGGATGCCGGAAGCTATGAAAGATACGTTGTCCGGTGCGCGCGCTTACTCGTTGAGCGCGTTGCGCATTTCCTTGCCCGGTTTGAAATAGGGCACGCGCTTGGCCGGCACACTGACCGGTTCGCCGGTGCGCGGGTTGCGCCCTTGCCGCGCTTCGCGTTCGCGGGTCGAGAATGCCCCGAAGCCGCGCAGTTCGACGCGCCCGCCTTCCACCAGCCTGCGCGAGATTTCGTCGAAGAAGATGTCGACGACTTGCTCAATCTCTTCCGCGCGCAAATCCGGATTGTCGCGCGCCAAAGCCTGAAGCAGTTCCGAACGGATCATATTTTTCTCCCGACCATCTCACCCGATGAGCACGGTCAGCCTGTGTGGGCCCCACTCCCGAAAATATCCAGCAGCGGCTTAGCCCCTGCCGGAAAGTCAGATAATGGCAGAACCACGGCCCTCGCGCAAACCGAAGCCCGAAAATTTCAGAAAACTGTTGCGGCTCAAACAGTTTCGGCACGCCCGGTAGCGAGAAGTTGCGCCGTATCGAGGCCCAAACGCCTGATCCGCGACCGGATTTCCGGCCATTCCTCGGCCAGGAATACGTCGCGCTCGGCCTTGCGCAGTTTCTCCGCCGCACCCTCCACGACATACATGCCGACGCCGCGCTGCACCTCGACCAGCCCGTCGTTCTGGAATTGCTGGTAGGCCTTGGCGACAGTGAGGGGGTTCGCGCCCTGCTCGGCCGCAAAGGCCCGAACCGAAGGCAGCATGTCGCCCTCCCCATAACGGCCTTCCATGATGGCGGCGGCGATGATGTCGCGCAGGCGCAGGTAGACGGGGCGGCTCGAAGTACTCATGGGTGCTTCAGTGCCATAATACACCGTGTCAGGTCAAGGGAGTGATACCCGGGGGTTTGCCGGGAAAAGCGGTTTCGCCTGAAACAATATCTTCACATCGGCAAAACAGCCGCTAGGGTGCGCCGTTTGAAAAGGGCCGGGGGAGATGCGGCCCGTATTCGGGTTCAAAACGAGAGGCTTTTCGCACAATGGCAACGCAATCCATGCCGCATGGGGATTCCGCGGGGACGATCCTGGGTCATCCCAAGGGGCTATTCGTCCTGTTCTTCGCCGAAATGTGGGAGCGCTTCTCCTACTACGGCATGCGGGCGCTGCTGATTTTCTACCTGACCAAGCACTGGCTGTTTTCGGACAGCGAGAGCGGCATCATCTACGGTGCCTACACCGCGCTGGTCTACATCACCCCGGTGGTCGGCGGGTACATGGCCGATAAATATCTCGGACAGAGGAAGGCGGTCGCCTTCGGGGCCGTCTTGCTGACGCTGGGTCACTTTTTCATGGCGTTCGAGGGCGCTCCGGCTGCGGGCAATGTCGATAATCCCGTCATCTATGTGTTCTGGCTCGCGCTCGCGCTGATCATCGTCGGCTCGGGCTTTCTGAAGGCCAACATTTCGGTGATCGTCGGCCAGCTCTATCCGCGCACCGATGTGCGCCGCGACGGGGCCTATACGATCTTCTACATGGGCATTAACCTCGGCGCCGCGATCGGTTCGCTGCTGTGCGGCTATATCGGGGAAACCTATGGCTGGGCCTACGGTTTCGGGCTGGCCGGCATCGGCATGCTGCTGGGCCTGATCGTCTTTACCTGGGGCAAGCCGCTGCTGCTCGGCAGGGGCGAGCCGCCCAAGCCGCTGGCCAAGAGCACCGAATGGACGATGTACGGCATCGGGTTCGTGCTTGTCGCAATCTGCTGGGCGCTGATCCAGTACCAGTCGGTGGTCGGCTGGCTCCTCGGCGGGTTCGGCCTGGTGCTCGTTTCCTATGTCATCGGTACTGCGGTGACCAAGCTGGAGCCGGACGATCGCGACCGCATCTTTGCGGCCCTGTTCCTGATCCTGACCTCGATCATCTTCTGGGCGTTGTTCGAGCAGGCGGGCTCTTCGCTCAACCTGTTCACCGATCGGCACGTGGACCGCGGCGGCGTGCCCGCCTCGACCTTCCAGTCGATCAACGCGATCTACATCATCCTGCTCGCCCCGGTGTTCGCCACAGCGTGGACGTGGCTGGGCCGCAAGGGGATGGAGCCGTCCTCGCCCTTCAAGTTCGGGCTTGGCGTCATCCAGGTCGGGCTTGGCTTCCTGGTGCTGGTCTGGGGTGCCAATTCGGTCGGCATCGACGTGCCGACGCCGGTGATCTTCATCTTCCTGATCTACCTGTTGCACACCACCGGTGAGCTGTGCCTCAGCCCGGTCGGCCTGTCGGCCATGAACCGGCTGGCCCCGGCCCATATGGCATCGCTCATCATGGGCACCTGGTTCTTCGCATCGGCCACCGGCAATTTCGCCGCCGGCCTGATCGCGGCGGCGACGGGTGCCGAAGGCGTCGGCGAAGAAGCCGGCAAGCAGGTCGTGCTGGATGTCTATTCGACCGTCGGCTGGGTCGCCGTCGGTGTCGGCATCGGCGTGCTGGTCATCAGCCCCTTCGTCAAGAAGCTGATGCATCTCGACACGCTCAAGGACGACGAACTGGAGGGCGCTGCCGAAGCAGGTTACGAACCGCAGGAAGCGGGCGTCCATCCGACCACGCGTCCGGCTCGGTAATCTCATCCTCGTAAAGTCACCAAGGGGGTCATCACTATGCGTCTAGCTGCGCTTCTCGCTTGCGGAGGCGCACTGGCGCTGGCCGCCTGTTCCGCCACGACCGGCACGGGATCGGATGCCGAAAGCGCCTCCGCCTCCGATCCTTCGGTGGGTGCCGACGGCAGGGCGCCGTTCGCATCGACCTACCGCCGCTATCCCGGCGTGCCGACCGCGCTGGTCGGGGCCACCGTGTTCGACGGTGCCGGTGGGCGGATCGATAACGGCATCGTGCTGTTCGCCGATGGCGAGGTCGTCGGCATCGGCGATGCGAGTCTCGCCATCCCCGCGGGCTACACGCAGATCGACGGTAGCGGGAAATTCGTCACCCCCGGTATTATCGATATCCATAGCCACCTCGGCGACTACCCTTCGCCCAGCGTGCCGGCGCATTCTGATGGCAACGAGGCGACCAGCCCCACAACGCCCGACGTCTGGGCCGAGCATTCGGTCTGGCCGCAGGACCCCGGCTTCAGCCGCGCCCTGGCCAATGGCGGGGTCACGAGCCTGCAAATCCTGCCCGGCTCGGCCAACCTTGTCGGCGGACGCTCGGTGACGCTCAAGAACGTCTACAGCCGCACCGTGCAGGGCATGAAATTTCCCGGCGCGCCCTACGGCATGAAGATGGCCTGCGGGGAAAACCCCAAGCGGGTCTATGGCGGGCGCGGGCGCATGCCGTCGACCCGGATGGGCAATTTCGCCGTCAACCGCCAGACCTGGCTCGATGCCAAGGCCTATGACGGCAAGAAGCGCGACCTCGCCAAGGAAACGCTCAAGGGCGTGCTCGACGGTGAGATCCTCGTCCACAACCACTGCTACCGCGCCGACGAGATGGCGCTGGTGATGGATATGGCGAAAGAGATGGGATACCGCGTCTCCGCCTTCCACCATGCCGTCGAAGCCTACAAGATCGGCGACCTGCTGCGCGACAACGACGTGTGCAGCGCGATCTGGGCCGACTGGTACGGCTTCAAGATGGAAAGCTATGACGGCATTCCGGAAAACGCCGCCTTCCTGCAACGCGAAGGCGCCTGCGTGGTCATCCATTCCGACAGCGACCGCGAGATCCAGCGGCTGAACCAGGAGGCTGCAAAGGCGCAGGCCGCGGGGCGTCGCCTCGGCATCGATATCAGCGATGCAACCGTCATCGGCTGGATTACCCTCAATCCTGCGAAAGCGATGGGGGTCGATGCCATGACCGGCAGCCTGGAGGCGGGCAAGATGGCCGACGTGGTGCTGTGGAACGGCAACCCGCTGAGCGTCTATTCGCGGCCCGAGAAAGTGTGGGTCGACGGCGCGCTGCTGTACGATGCGATCGACCGCAAACGGCGGCCGGTGAGCGATTTCGAGCTCGGCCAGCCCGGCGAAGGAGATGTGAAATGAAGCGTTTCCTCAGCCTGGCCGTATCCGCCATCGCCCTCGCCGCATCGCCTGCCGCCGCGCAGGATGTCGCGATCACCAATGCCACTGTCGCCACCGGCGACGGCAGCGACCCGATAGAAGGCGCGACCGTTGTCGTCCGCGGCGGCCGCGTGGTCGCAGCGGGCAGCGGCGTCGGCGCCCCGGCCGGTATGCCTGTGATCGACGGCAGCGGGATGTGGGTGACCCCCGGCATGTTCTCGCCGCTGACCACGCTTGGCCTGTGGGATGTCGGCGCAGTGCAATCGAGCAACGACCAGAGCGCGTCGGACTCGCCCTTCAGCGCGGCCCTCGACGTGGCGACCGCGCTCAATCCGTCGTCGCAGCATGTGGCGGTCAACCGCGCGGGCGGCGTGACGCGGGCGAGCATTTTGTCCTTCCCCTCCAGCTCGATCTTCGGCGGGCAGGGGGCGATCGTCGATTTGGGGGCCGATGCCGACATGCTCGTGCGGCGCCGCGCCTTCCAGTACGTCGCCATGGGCGAACAGGGCGCGCGCATCGCCGGCGGTAGCCGCACGGCGAGTCACGCACTGCTCCGCAACGCGCTGCGTGAAGCGCGCCAATACGGTCGCGATGCCCAAATACCAGGCGGTTCGGCCGCGCCCGAGCGCAATCCGACCGGTGACGATATCGGCGTCGATCCGAGGCTGATCGATTCGCGGTCCGAGCGGGGCAACGACGTATTGCTGACGCGCTTCGACGCGGCTGCGCTCGTGCCCGTCGTGCGCGGTGAGCAGCCGCTCTATGTCGGGGTCGAGCGGGCCTCGGACATTCGCCAGGTGCTCGCGCTCAAGCGCGAATTTCCGCGCATCGACCTCGTGCTGGTCGGCGCGAGCGAAGGCTGGCTGGCGGCGAACGAGATCGCGGCGGCCGGTGTGCCGGTCATCACCGATCCCGTCGGCAACCTGCCCGAGGCATTCGAGGAACTGGCCGCGACACAAAGCAACGTGGGTCGCATGGTGCGGGCGGGCGTGAAGGTCGCGATCGGCGGCCTCACCAACGGCATCGAAAAACCGCTCAATGCGACGCAATATGCCGGCAACCTCGTGGCGCTGGGCAAGATCCCCGGTGCTGCGGGGCTGAGCTGGGGGCAGGCCTTCGCCACGATCACGTCGGCACCAGCAGAGATTTCGGGCTACGGCGGCCGTTTCGGCGTCCTTGCACCCGGTGCGGCAGGCGACCTGGTGATCTGGGACGGCGATCCGCTCGAGCTGTCTTCCGCTCCGACGCGGGTGTTCATCGACGGGGTCGAGCAGCCGCTCGACAACCACCAGACGCGGCTGCGCGACCGCTATCGCGACCTCGACGAGAGCGATTTGCCCAAGGCCTACGACTGGTAAGGCAATTTAGGTTGCAAATCGCTACCTAATGCGGTAGGCGGGGTTCGAGGAGAGGCTCGATGGATCCTGCATTGTTGTCCCTGATCGCTGCGAGCGTGAGTTTCGTGGGCGCACACATCGTCATGTCGCATCCGCTGCGCGCGGGCATGATCGGCGTGCTGGGCAATGGCGGTTTCCAGACCGTCTACAGCCTGATCGTCGCGGCGACGATGGCGTGGATGTACTTCGCCTTCAAGGCGATCGAGACTCCGAGCGTGCTGTGGCAGAGCGGCTATACCGGACCGGCCTGGATCGCCGGATCGATTATCAGCCTGTTTTCGATGGTGCTCCTCGTCGGGTCGATGACCCCGAAAAATCCGGCTCTCGCCACGCCCGGCGCAAGCGAAGCGGCAAAGGCCGCGCCACACGGGGTCTTTACCGTCACCCGCCATCCGATGATGTGGGGCTTCGCGCTATGGGGTGCGTCGCATATCATCGCCGCCCCCACCGCACGCACCGTGGTCGTGGCGCTGGCCATCATTGTCATGGCGCTGGTCGGCTCGCACTTGCAGGACCGCAAGAAGGAGCGGCTGATGGGCGAGGCCTGGACCGAGTGGGAAAGCCGGACCAGCTACTGGCCGCGCTTGGGCGGCTTCGCAAAGATCGGCCCCGTCACATGGCTGATCGCCTTCGCCCTGTGGCTCGGCATCAGCTGGCTTCATCTGCCGCTCGGCAATGTCGCCGCCGGGCCGTGGCGCTGGATCGGCTAGGCTAGCGCGCTTCCCACGGGGCGGCCGTCCGCCCTTCGGGGAACAGGTGCTTCTCGCTCCATTCCGCCATGGCGGCGTAGACCGGTACGAGGTCACGACCCGCCGACGTGAGGCGATAGGCGGCGCGCCTGGCGGCAGGCGGATCGCGTTCGAGCACCCCGGCATCGACCAGCATGCCTAGCCGCGAGGTCAGCGCCGCGCGGCTGATCGGCAGGCGCTGGATGAAATCTTCGAACCTCTCGGCACCCAGAAAAGCCTCGCGCATGACCAGAAGCGCCCAGCGATCGCCGAGCACGCGCGAGGCGCGCCCGATCGGGCATGGCGAGCGAGAGGGTTCGTAGGTCTTCATCGCAGACCTCCTATCGCGCTTGCCAATCTTGTGTGCAAGTGGCATTAGTCTGTTTTCCAGACTTAGGAGGTCGACCATGGGCAGCGCCCCCACCGCCAAATCCCACCCCCGCTTCGAAAGCCCCGAGCAGTCGATCGCCTATATGAAGCGGGTAGCGGTTGCGAAGTCGGGCTTCTCCCGCTGGCTCGGCGTGGAGCCGGTCAAAGTGTGGCAGGGCGAGAGTGAATTGACGCTCGCCATGCGTGACGATCTGACCCAGCACCACGGTTTCGCGCACGGGGCGATCGTCGGACTGATGGCGGACAATGCCTGCGCCTGGGCAGCGGCGAGTGCGGCAGGCGATGTCGTGACCGGCAGCTACACGATCAATTTTCTCGCCCCCGCCGTGGGCGACCGGCTGCGCGCCAAGGGCACGGTGATGAAGGCGGGCCGCAAGCAGGTGATCGTGCGCGCCGATGTGTGGAGCGAGGGCGACGATGCCGAGCCCAAACTGGTGGCGGTCGCTCAAGCCACGGTCATTCCGACGGGGTCGCCGGGGCAGTAGGTTGCAAAACCTCGGCTTCCAGCCAGCGCACCCGCGCCGCGTCCGTTTCCGGGCGAAAATTGAGATCGTGCCCGAGGCCATCGAAGATCTGCAAGTCTGCATCCGGCGCAAGCCGCGCCAGGGCCCGCCCGTGCGTCGCGGGGATAAGCGTATCGGCGCTGCCGGCCTGTATCAGGATTGGCATGTCGAGCGAACCGATCTTGGCGGAATTGTCGTAGCGGTCGCGCAGCAAGAGCGGCATCGGCAGGATCGGCATCTTCGACGCGGCAATCTCGGGCAAGCTGGTGAAGGGTGAGATAAGGATCAGCGCGAGCGGATCGACCTCCGACGCCATCTGCATTGCCGGCCCGGTACCGATCGAATTGCCGATGACGACGAGATTTTCGGGCGCGACGCCTTTGTCAGCCAGCCAGGCGAGCGCCGCACGCCCGTCAGTGTAGAGGCCCTTTTCGTGCGGCGTGCCCTCATTGTCCTCGTAACCTCGATAGGCCGGCAACAGGACGCTGAACCCGGCCGCGACCAAGGCGCGGGTCGCCTGCGTACTGCCCGCCAAGGTGCCGCCATTGCCATGGAAATACAGCACCACCGGCTTGCCAGGCTCACCCTCACGCCAGAAAACGCGCAGCTCCAAACCGTCAGCGGTCGGCAACGCGACGACTTCATAGCTTTCTTCGGGCACAGACTGGCCACGCAGGGCGGGATAGATGAGCTGTCCCTGCGCTGCCCAGGCCGCCAGAGCGATGGCGAGATAAATCCCCGCCACGATGGCCAGCACCGTCAGCAGGGTTCGCAACTCCGCGAGGGTCAGGCCCGCGCCTCTTCGACGCCGGCGCTGTTTTGGCGCAGCGCCTTGAGCACGGTGTCGACGATGTGCGGCGCAGTGAGGCCGGCCTCGTCATATTGCTTTTCGGGCGCGTCCTGCTCGATGAAGGCGTCGGGCAGGCGCATGGTGCGGATCTTGAGGCCCGCATCGGTCAACCCTTCGTCCGAGGCATAAGTCAGCACATGCGCGCCGAGGCCGCCGATGCTGGCTTCCTCGATCGTGACCACGACCTCGTGGTTCTTCATCAGCTGTGCGATCAACTCGGTATCGAGCGGCTTGGCGAAACGCATGTCGGCGATGGTGGTGCTGAGGCCCTTGGCTTCCAGCTCGTCCGCCGCCCTTTTCGCTTCTTCGAGCCGCGTGCCGAGGCTCAGCAGCGCAACCTTGCTGCCATGTTTGACGATCCGGCCCTTGCCGATTTCAAGCTTCTCGGGCGTTTCGGGCAGGTCGATGCCGATACCGCCACCGCGCGGATAGCGGAAGGCGATAGGGCCGGAGTCATGTTCTGCCGCCGTGTAGGTCATATGGACCAGCTCGGCCTCGTCCGCCGCCGCCATGACGACGAAATTGGGCAAGGTGGCGAGATAGGTGACGTCGAAGCTGCCCGCATGGGTGCTGCCATCGGCGCCCACCAGTCCGGCCCTGTCGATGGCGAAACGCACCGGCAGGTTCTGGATCGCGACGTCATGCACGACCTGGTCGTAGGCGCGCTGCAGGAAGGTCGAATAGATCGCCGCGAAGGGCCGCATGCCCTGCGCCGCGAGGCCTGCTGCAAAGGTGACGCCATGCTGCTCGGCAATGCCGACATCGAAGGCCCTGTCCGGATGCGCCTTGGCGAATTTGTCCACGCCGGTGCCGCTCGGCATGGCGGCGGTGATGGCGCAGATGCGCGGGTCGCTGTCGGCCAGCTTGGCCAGCGTTTCGCCGAACACGTTCTGGTAGGCAGGCGGGCCGCCGGTCGATTTCTTCTGCTCGCCGGTGACGACATCGAACTTGGCAACGCCGTGGTATTTGTCGGCGCTGTTTTCGGCCGGTGCATAGCCCTTGCCCTTGACCGTGCGGACATGGATGAGAAACGGCCCTTCCTCGGCATCGCGGACATTCTCCAGCACCGGGATCAGGTGGTCGAGATTGTGCCCGTCGATCGGGCCGACATAGTAGAAGCCCAGTTCCTCGAACAGCGTCCCGCCGGTGACCAAGCCCTTGGTATATTCCTCGGCCTTGCCGAGCGACGTGTGAACGCGGCGGCTGACCTTCGCGGTCATGCGCGAGGCCAGGCTGCGCAGGCCGAGATACTCGCTCGAGCTCATCAGCCGCGCGAGATAGCCCGACAGGCCGCCCACCGGCGGCGCGATCGACATGTCGTTATCGTTGAGGATCACGATCAGCCGATTGCCGGCCTGTTCGGCATTGTTCATCGCCTCGTAGGCCATGCCCGCGCTCATCGCGCCGTCGCCGATTACCGCGATAGCCTTGCCCGGTTCGCCCTTCAGCTTGTTGGCGACTGCGAAGCCGAGCCCGGCCGATATCGAGGTCGAGCTGTGCGCCGCGCCGAACGGATCGTATTCGCTCTCGCTGCGCTTGGTGAAGCCGGAAAGGCCGCCGCCCTGACGCAGCGTGCGGATGCGGTCGCGCCGCCCCGTCAGTATCTTGTGCGGATAGCACTGGTGCCCGACATCCCAGATCAGCCGGTCCTCAGGCGTGTTGAAGACATAGTGGATCGCCGCAGTCAGTTCGACCACCCCGAGCCCCGACCCCAAATGCCCGCCCGTGACGCCGACGGCGCTGATCATCTCGGCGCGAAGTTCGTCGCTCAGCTGGCGGAGTTGGCCGGGCTCAAGCTTCCGCAAGTCCTCGGGATAGGACACCGTGTCGAGAAGGGGGGTATCGGGTCGTGCACTCATGCCTTGGCGGTTACACCGACAATGTGTGCTTGTCGATGAACCAGTTCAGCTGGCTTTCGCCTGCCGGTCAGGCGCAGTCGCTGCACAATCCGCGTAGTTCGACCACCGGTTTGACGTCGGAATAGCCTGCCGAACGGCCTGCTGCGCGCAGGGCGCCGGTGACGGCATCGTCATCGATATGGCTGGCCTTGCCGCAGTCGTCGCAGATCAGGAAGATGCAATCATGACGGCACCCCGGATGGGTGTTGACGAGGAAGGCGTTGGCGCTCTCGATCCGGTTGGCGAGGTTGTTGCGCACGAACAGGTCGAGGATGCGATAGACGCTGTTGGCCGCAACCCGGCTGCCGCGGCGGGCCGAGAGATTGTCGGCGATGTCGTAGGCGCTGGCGGGTGCGGTATGGCTGGCCAGCTCGTCGAACACTTCGGCACGCATGCCGGTCCAGCGTTCGCCCTTGCTTTCCAGCGCGTCACGGGCGGCGTCGACCAGCGCGTCGCCCGCATGTTCCCTATGTGCGTGTGCCGTCATGGCGAACGATATAGCGAGGCGCGGACCGCCTTTCCAGTCAGTCGCGCCCCTGCGCTATCCGCGCTTGAAACTGGCGCGGAAATGCTCCGGATAGAATTGCTTGAGCGCGCGGACCTTGGGCGCATCCCAGCGGCGGATATAGCCGTGGTTGGGGTTCTTCGCCATGAAGTCCTGATGATAGGTCTCGGCCGGGTAGAAGGCCTTGTAACTTTCGATTTTGGTCATGATCGGCTTCGACCAGACGTCCGAACGCTCCATCTGCCGGAGGTAGGCAGCCGCGACCTTGCGCTGTTGCGCGTTCACCGGGATCAGCGCGGCGCGATAATGCGCGCCGACATCCGGACCCTGACGATTCCTGAGCGTCGGATCGGCGCCGACCGAGAAGAAAATCCGCACCAGCTCGTCATAGCTGACGACGCGCGGATCGTAGACGACCTTCACGCTTTCGGCATGGTCGGTGACGCCCGACGTGACGATCGAGTATTTCGCCGACCGCGCAGTGCCGCCGTGATAGCCCGAGATGGCGCTTTCTACGCCCTTCACATGGCTGAAGATGGCTTCGATTCCCCAGAAGCATCCACCGGCAAAGATCGCAGTCTGGGTGCTGCCTTTCTCGGCGGCGGTCACCTTGGGTGCCGGCGCGCGGACATGGTTTTCTTTTGCCAGGGCGACCTGCCCGCAGCCTGCAAGCGCCAGGCCGACAGCGGCGAAAAGCGGAAATCCGCGCTTCATCGGATGCTCGCCGCGAAAGCTTGCGGAATAGCCGTCAACTGGTCGGGCGACATCTGGACGAGGATCGCAACCGCGCCGACGGCGAAACCGATAGCGAAATTGCGGGTGAGGTCGGAGGATAAAAAGCGCATAGGGGATCTGCCGTTCATGTTTCTATTCGCCAACCTGAATACACGGTGCCCGCTTGCGAGCGCATGAATGTATCGGTCAGCAACAGGTTATACGTGGGGGCAGGCCGATCGGTTACAATCGGTACGAAAGTCGCGGTTGGCAGGGGTGGCGCAAAACCGACCGAGGTCCCCGCCTTCGCGGAAGATACGACAGCAACGGCTGCGTGATTAATGTCTGAAATGCCGCATTCCGGTGAAAACCATCGCCAGCCCCGCCTTGTTGGCCGCCTCGATCACTTCGTCATCGCGGATCGAGCCGCCCGGTTGGATCACCGCGGTCGCCCCGGCTTCGGCGGCTGCCAGCAGCCCGTCGGCGAAGGGAAAAAACGCATCCGACGCGACGGCGCTGCCGACGGTGCGCGGCTGCGGCCAATCGTATTTCTCCGCCGCTTCGGCAGCTTTCATTGCCGCGATGCGCGATGAATCGCGCCGATTCATCTGGCCCGCACCGATGCCCGCAGTCGCGCCGTCCTTGGCATAGACGATGGCGTTGGATTTGACGTGACGCGCGACGGTCCACGCGAACAGGCAGTCCTTGAGTTCCTGCTCGGAAGGCTCGCGTTCGGTCACGACCTTGAGCGCATCAACGGTCAGCGCACCGTTGTCGCGCGACTGCACCAGCAATCCGCCTGTGATCGGCTTCACCGCCAGCCCGCCGCGGCGCGGGTCGGGCAGGTCGCCGGTCAGGAGGAGCCGCAGGTTCTTCTTCTTGGCAAAGGCTTCACGCGCCGCCTCGTCGGCATCGGGCGCGACCACGACTTCGGTGAAGATCTTGGCGATAGCTTCCGCCGTCGGCCCGTCGAGCGTCCGGTTGACCGCGACGATCCCGCCGAAAGCCGACACGCTGTCGCAGGCGAGCGCTTGTTCCCACGCCTCCAGCAGCGAGCCCGCCTGCGCCACGCCGCACGGATTGGCATGCTTGACGATGACAACCGCCGGATCGCCTTCCTTGAACTCGGCGCACAGCTCCAGCGCGGCGTCGGCGTCGTTGTAATTGTTGTAGCTGAGTTCCTTGCCCTGCACCTGTTTCGCCTGCGCTATCCCCTGCGTATGCGGGCCGACAGGCGTATAAAGCGCCGCCATCTGGTGCGGGTTCTCGCCATAGCGCAGGGGCGTCGGTGCCTTGCCGTTGATCGCCAGCATGTCGGGGAACAACTGTCCCTGGTCGGCAAAAGCAAACCACTGGCTGATCATCGAATCGTAGCTGGCGGTCGCGGCAAAGGCCTTGGCTGCCATCGCCTTGCGAAAATCGAGCGACGTCGCCCCGCCATCTTTCATCTCGCCCAGCAGGGTTTCGTAGTCCGCGGGATCGGTGACGATGGTGACATAGGCGTGGTTCTTGGCCGAGCTGCGGACCATGCTCGGCCCGCCGATGTCGATATTCTCGATAATCTCGTCACGCTCGGCGCCGCGCATCACGGTTGCTTCGAACGGGTAGAGATTGACGACGACTAGGTCGATCGCGCCAATATCGTGCTCTTCCATCGCCGCCGCATGCTCGGCATTGTCGCGTACCGCCAGCAAACCGCCATGGACCTTCGGATGAAGCGTCTTGACGCGGCCATCCATCATTTCCGGGAAGCCGGTGAGGTCGGAGATGTCTTTCACTTGCAGCCCGGCCTCGCGCAGCGCCTTCGCCGTGCCGCCGGTCGAGACCAGTTCGACACCATGGTCGGCCAGCGCCTGCCCCAGTTCCACCAAGCCGGTCTTGTCGGACACCGAAAGCAGCGCCCGCTTGATGACGACATCAGTCACGTAATTACCCCATCTGTTTGAGCAGCCAGGAGAACGAGCCCCCGCTGCGGCTGGTCATACCCTGGACCACCAATTGCTCGATCGGCTGCGGGCGGCCATTGCCATCGACCCACAGGCTTTCCTCGATCCTTACTTCGCCCGCAAAATCGCCCGCGACGCGGAATTGCCAATGGCTGCCGTCGGGAAGGGCGAGCCCTGCACCTTTCTTGTCTTCTGCCAGCCGCATTTCGATCCCGCGCCCGATATGGAAACGGATGGCGAAGCCGATCTTTCCGGTCTTGCCGCGCTTGCCCGCAGGCATCAGCACGTCTTCGCCGAGCAGCTCCGTGCCATCGTCGCGCAGCACCAGGATGCGCCGGTGCGTCAGCCCGAAGCGCTGGGCATAGCCATCATGGCTCGCTTCGAGCCGGGTGGCGCTGCCCCGCCCGGTGCCGATGGCGCGGCGATCGACTTCGACTTCGTTGACGCCTGCGCCAAGCTTACCCTTGATCAACACGGCGGTGGAATTGGCATCGTCGAGCACCAGCGTCGAATGCGCCGCGGTCGCGCGCAGACCCTGCTCGATCCGGTGCGGCACCTGCCCGCCAGCGAAGGCTGCGCCCCCGCAATTGGTAATTATCCGCTGGCCATCGACCGACAGCTCGAAGGCCAGCGTGGAGGCGCAGCCCGCGCGCGCATGGCGCGGGAGTGGCGGAGGGGCGGCATCGAATTGCAGCACTGTCTTGCCGCCGGTCGCGCGCTGGTAGCCCCATTGCCGCACATCCTTGAGCGGGCGCGTACGCACGCCGCTGGCGCGGATCAGGCCGGCGACCTTCTCGGTCGAAACCGCACCTGCGCCCTGCCAATTGCCCAGGCCGCCATCGCCATGCATCAACGAGAGAAGCGGCGGCACCAGCAGATTCATCATCGCCACCAGCGCGTCGGGCGGATCGAGCTTCACCGCCTTGTAACAGGCGGCGAGTTCGACCAGCAGGTCGAGCGCGTCCATTTGCGCAACGGGGCTGCGCGACAGCACGCCGCCATCCTCCGCCACCAGTTCGCCTAGCGCGCGGGCCAGCCCGGCCTCGGCATAAAGGCGGCGGGGCTTGCCATCGGGCAACAGCAGTCCGGCGGCGACAAGTGCCGTCCAGCCAGAGACTTCGCCGATCCGGTCCTCCGCCTTGCCGACATTGCGGTCGAGCCAGCGCGCGGTGTCCTCGATCGCTGCCAAGGTGCGCCCGCGCAACGGCTCGTTACTCATCACCAGCGGCGCATGGACGAGCCAGGATAGCAAGCGATGCCCGACCTGCTCGACATTCCACGCCGCCGCCTTGCCCGGCTTGGGATTGGCGTCGAGCCACGCCTTGTGAATACGCTCGGCCACGGCAACGCCCTGGTCGCGGGTGCAACACCCGGCCAGATCCCGCAGCCAAGCATAGCCGTGCACGACCCGTTCGAAAGGAGGCGTCAGCTTGGCGCTGACAGATGCGAAATCCATCTGGCCGATGGGCGCCTTTATCCCGTGGACGAGGAAATGCCCGGCGCGCAGAGCGACACCCGCCATGCGCTCTCCGGCGAGCGGCGTGTCGACCGTCGCCAGCAGGCGCATGCTCGTCGGCTTGGCGAAGGGAGAGGTCAGCGTCTTGCCGGGCACGCCGATGCGATAGGCCATCCGCATCAGCCGCTCGCCTGCGCTCAGGCTGGGGGCGGCGAGGTCGAGCGGAACCAGAGAGCGCGATGGCTCCAGCACGCGCTCGGCAACGCGATGCTCGTGCGGGGATGCCAGCGCCTGATCTTCGGCACCGTCCGACAAGGGGATGGCGAGCTGCTCTTCAACCGCTTCGCTATTGACGCTCTCGGGCGCGCCCTTGGTGGCCGCGTCCATCATGCCTCCAGCCCCTTCAGCGCGCGGATATTGGCGGCATAGCGCTCCTCCCCGCCCTTGAAGGTGGCCGAACCGGCTACCAGAACATCGGCCCCAGCATCGACGCACTGGCGCGCCGTGTCCGGATTGACCCCACCATCGACCTCAAGGTGAATATCGCGCCCTGTGGCGTCGATGCGCTTGCGGATCTTCTCGATCTTGCCGAGCTGGCTGTCGATAAAGCTTTGCCCGCCGAAACCCGGATTGACGCTCATCACCAGCACAAGGTCGGCCAGGTCCATCAGGTTATCGAGCACTTCGACCGGCGTGCCGGGATTGAGCACCACGCCCGCCTTCTTGTCCAGCGCGCGGATCGCCTGCAGCGTGCGATGGATATGCGGGCCCGCTTCGGGATGGACGGTAATGATATCCGCCCCCGCCTCGGCGAAGGCTTCGAGATAGGGATCGATCGGCGCAATCATCAGGTGCACGTCGAAAGGCTTGTCGGTGTGCGGCCTGAGCGCCTTAACAACCGCCGGGCCGATGGTAATATTGGGCACATAATGCCCGTCCATCACGTCGACATGGATCCAGTCCGCCCCCGCAGCGTCGATGCTGCGCACTTCTTCCCCCAGCCGTGCAAAGTCGGCCGACAGGATGGAAGGAGAAATCAGCGGTGGTACCATGGCAGGTGCAATCTCGCGCTGGGCGGTTCGCCGGGATTGCATTCCCCCTTAGCGCGCCGGGACTCGGCTGGGCAGACGGGGAGCAACCCTTATCCACACTGGCTTGGCGGGCCGCTCGCCACGGCTTTCAAAGTGGGAAGGGTCGCGATAAGCCAGATTCATGAGCGCGATCGAAAAATGCACGTCGGCCTTCATAGAAACCGATGTCGACGACGAAGTCGTGATCGTCGGCTTGGACGACGGCAAGTTCTTTTCGCTCAAGGGGACCGGCCAGACCATCTGGAAGTTAATCGACGGCAAACGCGACCGCGCCGCCATTCTAGACCGGCTTGAAGATGAATTCGACGCACCGCGCGAAACACTTGCCCGCGACCTCGATGTCTTCCTCGGCGAGATTGCATCTGCCGGATTTATCCAACAATTCACCGCGTAGGGGGTTCTGCTTAAGGGATTTTCCTAGGTTCACCGGGGATAAAGGCCTATTGTGCCATTGCGATGCTGCAAAGGCACAAATTAGCTGACGGTAAGGCAATCTTTCGGATGGACACGGTGAAGAAAATCGATCGCAAACGGAAATGGGACGCGCCGCGCCTCGTATGCTTCGGTGACGTATCCGAAATCGCCGGAGGCCCCGCGCCGACCAACCAGACAACCGGCAGCGGCGGCACGCAAGTCGGCAAACTGTCCTGACGCATTTGAGATTTATCGCTAGCTACCCGGCATGTTTGCCGTCGTATCCAGCCCTGGCGCCGTTCCGCACGATCTAGCGCAAGCACTTGACAGCTGGCTGGCAAGTTATGGCCTCGACCGTCAGGTCCACACACTCCCACATGCGGTAATTCTAGCGGCACCGTCCCGATGCGCCATCGGTGCCCGCACCGTCCTCGACGGCTGGATCGACAATTGCTCCGAACTCGGCACCGAATTGGGCGTCTCGTCCGAAAACCCGGCAGCGATCTACGATGCCGCGCTCGCGCGGTGGGGCGTGTATGCAGACCGGCATGTCGTCGGCCAGTACGTGGCCGCTACCGTGTTCGATAGCGGGGATATCCGCCTGTCGCGCTCGCCGCTGGCGGCGCCGCCGGTCCACTGGACTTGCCATGGCGGGTTGGTGATCGCCGGCACCCTGCCGACCCTGTTTCCCCGGCTGGGCATCGCGCTCGAACTGGACCTGGACCGTGTCGCAGACCTGCTCGCCATCGATCATGGCTGCGAACCGGGCGCGAGCCATTATCTGGGCATCGAGCGACTGCGGCAGGGTGCAATCGCAGAGGTGGGTCGGGACCGGACGCGCGTCGAGCACTGGTACGGCCCCGATTGCATCGCCGACATCGCCGTCAGCACCGATGCCGAGACGCTGGAGCAAACCGAAGCACTGCTGGGCGAGGCGTGCCGGGCGGCGCTTTCCCGCAGCAAGCGGCCCGTTACCAGCCTTTCCGGCGGCCTCGATTCCCCGCTCGTGGCCAGCGAATTGCTCGCGCAGATGCCGGACGAACAGCGCCTGCCCAGTATCACCTTCGTGCCCGGCCCCGACTGGCACGGGCGCGACCATGTCGGAAAGGTCGGCGACGAATGGCCCGCCGTGCAGCGCTTTGCCGCCATGCATCCGCGTCTCGACCCCCACCGCGCCGATGGCAGCATCGGCGAGTTCGATCACAAATTTCGCGAAATCGCCGCGCTTGCAGGCACTCTTAATCCTGGCCTTGCGCATTTCGGCCCGCACCACGGGGTCTGGCAGAAGGCGCGCGATCTGGGCTGCGACTGGCTGTTCGGGGCGGGCTTCGGCAACCAGACGATCAGCCGCGACGGCCGCTGGGCCTATGCGCAGTATTTGCGCGAACTGAAATGGGGAGAGATGATCCGCGCGTTGCGGGGCCGCACCTACGATCATCGCTCGCTGCCGCACAAATTGCTGGCGCTGTCGGTACTGCCCAACCTGCCGCAGAAGCTGCGCAGCGTTATCAAGGGCACATTGCGCCCCGAACGGCGCGACGGGTTGCAATGGGCTTCGCTTCTATCCCGCGAGGCGCGAGAGCGGTTTCGCAAGCGCGCCGAAAAGCGCCGGTCGCATCCCGAGTGGGAGGGGTTTTCCTATGCCGCCAGCCGCGAAGAGGCCCTGCGCCGCGACCTGCGCGCGCAGGATCACGAAGCGAACGAGATCACTGTCGCGCTCGAGTTGCATTACGGGCTGCGCTACCACGATATCACGACCTACCGGCCGCTCGCGGAATTCTGCTTCGGATTGCCGACGGAGCAGTTCATGCGGCAGGGCGAGCATCGCTCGCTGGCGCGGCGGCTCGCGAAAGGGCGCATGCCGGAGAGCCAGCGCACCAGTACGCTCTACGGCGCGCCGATGCCCGACTGGCATGCACGACTGAAGAACCGGCGCGAGGAACTGCTGCAGCAGGTCGATGCGCTTGGCCGAAGTGCCGCCGTGCGCAGCCTGCTCGACATCGACAGGATGCGCACGATGCTGGAGCAATTGCCGGACGAGCATCCGCAGGACCAGTTCGTCGACATGCCGTATATCCAGGGATTGCCGATGGCGCTGGTGACGGCACAGTTCATCGCGATGTCCGAAGGGCGCAACGACATCTGACGGATGGGACAAGCTGCGAAACCGCTGCTAGCGTAACCCGCGAATGAACCGGGAAATTCTGTCCATACTGCTGCAACTTGTGGATCGCCGACGCGTGGCGATCATCTGCGCGCTCGCCATGGTCGGCGCGCTTACCGAAGGGCTGGGCTTCATCCTGCTCGTCCCGTTGCTGGCCTTGCTGGTTGGGAGCGCAGATGATGCCGATGACAGTCTCCTGTCGCCGGTCACATCCTTTTTCGAAGAGCTGGGGTGGCAGCCGACCTTGGCGGGATTGCTGGCGATCTTCCTCGCGCTCGTCGCGGTGCGATCCTTGGCGGACTATATCCGCGTCGTGCTGTCGATGCGGCAGTCGATCGCCATCGTCGATGCCTTGCGCGCCCGTGCACTCGACGCCTTGCTCAATGCTGAATGGCGCTTCCTCTCGCGTATGCGACAAAGCGAGAACCGGGCCTTGCTGCTGGCGGAGATCGACCGGACGGCCACGGCCGTCGACCAGTTTGCAGCGCTGACCCGCATCGCCATCGGCCTCGGCGTCATTTTTCTCGCCGCGCTGGCGATCGCCCCGCCCGTCGCGCTCGGCGGCGTGATCCTCGGCGGCATCGTGTTCTATCTCTATCGCGGACTGCGCCGCCGCGCGCGCAAGACGGGCGAACAGCTGAGTGCGCACTGGCGCCGCGTCTATGGCCTGCTCGAGGAGAACCTCGACGCGCTGCGGTCCATCAAGAGCTTCGGCAAGGAGGATTACGCTAGCGACCGGATCCTGCGGGCCTTTGTCGCCTTGCGCGAGGTGCGGATGCGCTTCACCGCCGATAATGCTCTGGCCCGGGCGCTTTTGCAGACAGGCGCGGCGGTCATCGCCGCGCTGCTGATCTGGCTGGCGCTGGTTCCGTGGGGTCTCTCGCCGATCACGATTCTGCCCCTGGCGGCGCTGTCCGCCCGCGCGCTGCCGCAAGTGAGCGGGCTGCTCGAAACCTGGCACACATGGGCGCATTCGGCGCCAGCCGTACTGGCCGCAGACAGTCTGATCCGCGACGCCGAGGCGGCCAGCGAAACCGGCGCCGGCACGCCCCCGCTGTCCCCTCTTCTAACCAAAGCCCTGCAATTCCGCGATGTCTCGCTGTCGCATCGCAAGGGCATCGCCACACTGCAGGACATCGACCTCGATCTGCGCGCCGGGGAAATGGTGGCTCTGGTCGGTCCGTCGGGGGCCGGCAAAAGCACGCTGGCGGATATCGCCGGCGGGCTCATCGCCCCAGACTCTGGACAGGTTCTGGTCGACGATGTCAGGCTCGATGGCGACATGCGGCGGGCATGGCGCAGGCGGGTGGCCTATGTCGACCAGGCGCCATCGCTGTTCGACGGGACCGTGCGCGAAAACCTGCTATGGGCTTTGCCCGAAGCCGATGACGCCACCTTGCGCAATGTGCTGCAGCGCGCGGCGGCGAGTTTCGTTCTCGACCTGCCGGGCGGCATCGACTGCCCGCTCGGCGAGGGCGGTCGGCAGCTTTCGGGTGGGGAACGACAGCGAGTTGTCCTCGCCCGCGCGCTGTTGAAGAAACCGTCGCTGCTGATCCTCGACGAGGCCACCAGCGCGCTCGACAGCGTCTCCGAAGCTGCCGTCGCCGAGGCCATTTCCGACCTCGCGGGGCAGCAGACCATCCTGATCATCGGCCATCGCGGGGCGCTGACCGATCTCGCCCCGCGCACCGTCACGATCGACGCGGGCCGCATCGTCGCCGACAGCCGCGACCGGCAGGAATGACGCAGAGCTTGCAGCGAAATTCAGCCGCAATTCACCCACAGAACAGTAAAAGGCCGGAAATCCTGCGGGTTATCCCGTGCGAAATCGAACGAGGGCGACAGGCCTCAATCTGTCGAAAATAATCACATGAACAAGCAGATGACATTCGCCGCTGCCGCGGCATTGTGCGGACTGGCGGCGCTTGCGACGGCCGCACCCGCCGAGGCGCAATACCGCCAGAAGATCGGCAACGACATGGGAAAATGTCGCAGCGGTTCCGGCCCCGCCGTGCTGGTCAAGGTGGAAGGGGTGAAATCCTCGACCGGAACGGTGCGCGTGCAATCCTATCGCGGCACCAAGGCGGATTGGCTCGAAAAAGGGCGCTGGATCAACCGCATCGAGGCCCCGGCCCGTGCGGGGACCATGACCTTTTGCGTGCCGGTGCCCGAAACCGGCACCTATGGTATCGCCGTTCGCCACGACGCCAATGGCAATGGCGACACCGATATCTCCGCCGATGGCGGTGCGATGTCGAACAACCCCTCGATCAACATCTTCAACCTCGGCAAGCCGAGCTACAAGAAGACGGCAATCAGCATCGGCCCCGGCGTCAAGTCGATCAGCGTGCGGATGCGCTACTTCTGATCGGCGCGCGCGCCCGAACGACGGGCGCGCAGGACTTCGAACAGGGCACCGGGCGCAGCCAGTAGCGGATGCCTTTCCCGAAACGGCGTGACTTCAATCGGCACGCCGGTGTGCCGTTCCACCTTCCATGCAGCATAGGCCGCCGCGCCTTCGAATGTCGTCGCGGCCTTTGCCAGCCGGAGCAGGTTGAGCGGCTTGCCGAGCCGCCTGCGCGCCGTCCACCATCGCAGGATGCGCTTGCGCTCGGCCTTTTCCATGACGGGAAACAGCACCTCGCCCTGCGCTTCGAAGGCAACGCCTTCCGCCGCCAGCGCGAGCGGAAGCAGGCCGTCGAAATGGGCGGCATTGGCATCGAGGATCGAGTCCTCCCTGCCTGCTTTCTCGACCCGGAATTCGGCCTGGTAAGTCGCCCTGAAAAGTGCGCGCCAATAGTCCGCTTCGGTGCCCGATGGCGGGCCAAGCGCTACCGCGAGGCGCGCCGCCGTTCGCGCCGCTTGCGCGATAGCCTCCACCACGGCATCGACCAGCGGCTCCCCCGCCAGCCACACCAGCGCGCTCGGCTGTACGAAGCGCGCCCAGATCGTGGTGTCGCGACTGTCGCCGCGGCATGCCTGCGCGAATTGCTCGAGGCTCATGGTCGCGGCCTTGGCCCGCAACGTGCGTCCGGCAATCTCGCGCTCGTGATAGCTCACCCGCGGCCAGATCCGCTCCTGTTGCTTGCCCGGGAGCAGAAGGTAGAAGTCGAGCACGCCGTCGAGCGAACCGGTGCGCAGGTTCGAGCCGTAGAAGAGAGCCGCCATCGCACCTGCATCCTGCGCCAGCGCTTCGGCGAAATCCGCAGCCTCGCTCCGCACATCGCGTTGGAGCGCCTGTGCGACACGAAGGGCGAGCGGACCGGTCATGGCACCACGAAATTGAGCATCGGCCCCGGCGTGACACAATAACGCCCGGGCGCAAAAACCTCGCCGTCGAGAATGAACTTGTCGCCGAGATCGAGCTCGATGCGGTCGGTGCCGCGCCGGTGCAGCCCGGCTGCCTCCATCCACGGCGCGTGCTTACCGCGCAGGATCGACGGCATCCGCGCCACCAGCCGACGTTGCAAATGGTCGATAACCGCGAGCCGGATCGGCCCCGGACAATCGGCAAAGGGCCTCAGCCCGGCGGGAAACCTGGTCAGGGTCGACAGGAACAGCATGGCGCGGGTGCGCGGATCGCCGGTGCCGGTATAGTCCAGTTCCTCCATCGCCTCGCCGAGCAGAATCTTCGCTTCCGCGCCCCTGCGCCAGGGATTGCCGTCGCCGCCGAACAGCGCCTGCATCACGCCCCAGACCGCGGTGACACCGACCGCCAGGCTGTCGAATGCACCGAACCTGTGCGCATCCTGCCCGGAGTCGATCGCCGCCAGAAACACCCCTGCGCCAAGGATAAAGCCGAGGCGGGTGAGTTCCTTTTCGTCCATCGGCTCCAACTGGATCGGCTGGCGTGCGACGCGCGCTCCATCGCGGTGCGCGATGATCGCTTCCTCCAGCGACCATTGCTTGGGCATCCCGAGATCGATCGTCAGCGCGTTGGTCTTACCGCGCGGCAGAACGGCGATGTCGGGCCATGTATCGCCGAACACCATTGCGCCGCCGGTCAGGGCATCCCGGACCGTGCCGTCGCCGCCATTGATGACCAGCAATTCCACCCCGCTGTCGACGAAGCGCTGCATAGCGTCCTTCAGTTCGCGGCGGCGGCGCGGCTGTTCGACCCGGATCACGGGATAATCGGGCTCGACGATCCTGGCATCGCGGTTGCGGTGGCTGCGCGGGTTGTACAGAACGCCGGTGACCGGGAGGCCGGGCATGTCCGAGAGCTTGGCGGGCTGCTGTACAGTCATTGCGTGCTGCCATGCCGTCAAATCCGGCGCGGGACCACCCCTTCGTGCAACACTTGTGCAGATTGACGCGCGCCTTTGACTGGCGAGGCGCTTCGCCGCACATTCGGTGCACAATCGACGCTCCGCCACCCGATTCGGGTGTGACGGGGCCAATGGAGAGGACACATATGCCCGATTTTTCCGGTCCGGTTACGCTGGGCCATGCCTTGGCCGCACAAGCCGAGGAGCGACCCGCCGATGTTGCACTGCGCTTTGGCGACCGTGTCACCAGCTATGCGGAATACGATCGGCACGCGACGCAGATAGCCAACGGCCTTGCCGCGCTCGGCTTCGAGAAAGGCGACAGGATCGCCTATCTCGGCAAGAACAGCGACCATGCCGTCGAGCTGTTCCTCGGCACGGTGCGCGGCGGGTTCGTGTTCGTGCCGGTCATCTGGCGACTCGCCCCGGCCGAGATCGAATTCATCACCAGGGACGCCGGGGCGACCGTATTGTTCGTGGAGGAAGGCTTCGAAAGCGTTCCGTTCGAAGGCCGCAAGATCGTGATGGAGCGAGAGTTTGCGAATTGGCGCGACGCGCAGAGCGAAGACTTGGTCGACACCGACGTCGCGGTCGGCGATGCGATGTTGCAGCTCTATACGTCCGGCACCACCGGCCTGCCCAAGGGCGTCGTGCTGAGCCACGCCAATGCCACCTCGATGCGCCCGATCCTGCGCGCGTCGGGTCTCGATTGGGCGAGCGCCGATCCCGGCACGTCGATCATCCTCGCCATGCCTTATGGCCATATCGCGGGCGTCGGCCTGGCGGGCGGGGCCGTGCTTGCCGGCCAGCAGTTGATCATCCATGCCGAATTCGATCCGGCAGCAACGATCCGCGACATTCGCGACCACCGGGTCGAGTATATCTTCCTCGTCCCCGCAGCGATCCGCATCGTGTTGTCGCATCCCGACGCCGCGACCGCCGATTTCAGTTCGATCAAGGGCCTGAACTATGGCGCGAGCCCGATCCCGCTCGACCTGCTGAAGGAGGGCGTCGAGCGGCTCAAGTGCGACTTCGCGCAGATGTATGGCATGACGGAAACCTACGGCACAGTCGTCAGCCTGCCGCCGGAAGACCACAAGCCGGGCCGCGAAAAGGTCATGCGCAGTGCCGGCAAGGCGCTGCCCGGCAACGAGATCCGCATTCTCGACGAGAACCTGCAACCGCTGCCGCCGGGCGAGATCGGCGAAGTCGCGATCAAGAGCCCGTCCAACATGATCGGGTACTGGAACCGGCCGGAAGAGACCGCCAAGACCCTGATCGGCGATGGCTGGCTGCGCACCGGCGACGCCGGGATCCTCGACGAGGACGGCTATCTCTACATCCAGGACCGCATCAAGGACATGATCATCTCCGGCGGCGAGAACGTCTATCCCGCAGAAGTCGAAAGCGCGCTGTTCGGGCACGACGACGTCGCCGACGTTGCCGTCATCGGTGTGCCCGACGAGAAATGGGGCGAAGCGGTCAAGGCGATCGTCGTGGCCAGGCCCGGCTGCGAGCCGGATGCCGATGCGATCATTGCCCACGCCCGGGAGCGGATCGCGGCCTTCAAATGCCCCAAGAGCGTGGAGTTTGTCGAAGCGCTCCCGCGCAACCCCTCGGGCAAGATCCTGCGCCGCGAACTGCGCGCACGCTATTGGGAGGGGCAGGAACGCGGGGTGAACTAAGGCTGGTTCCGCGAAGTAATGGCGCACCCGACAGCATTGCGCTCCGCTTCGCTACGCGCGTCTCCGCCGCATTGCGGCTCCGACTCCGAACCGAGCCTCGAACCTTCATGATACGCCAAGGGGGCGGCCCTCCGTTAAGGACCGCCCCCTTGGCGCACCCGACAGGATTCGAACCTGTGACCTCTGCCTTCGGAGGGCAGCGCTCTATCCAGCTGAGCTACGGGTGCCTGAGCGAGCGCGCCGCTTAGCAAAGGCTATGCGGCCGCGCCACAGCAAAAAGGCTCCCGGTGCTTGTCAGGGCCGCATCGCGGTGGCTTAGCTGACCGGCGATGTCCGCCGACCTGCGCCTCTTCGACTTGCTCCAGCGCTCGGTTGTCGTGACCGGCACGCATTATGCGGCGACAACGGTCGTCGGCTCGCTGCTGGCGACGGCGCCGGAATTTCACATGCTGCACGAACCGCTCAACCCCGAGCCGACGCGCAGCTACGACTCGATCAGGCCGCCGCATTGGTACGAATATTACGACGAAGCGCGCGTCGACGAATTGCAGCGGGGCCTTGTGCGGATGTTCGGGCGGACGGCGAGCGTTTCCGAACTCGCCAAACGGACTGCCGGTGCGCGGTCGGGACAGGAGCTGATGCGCGCGCTGCGCTATGCCCAGCGGAAACGGCCCTTCGTCACGTCGCCGCGGCCTGCGGTGATAAAGGACCCTTTCATGGCCTTTTCCGCCGCGACGCTGCAGCAGAAAGCGGGGCTCAAGGTGGTGCTGTGCGTGCGGCACCCGGGAGCCTTTGCCGAGAGCTTCCTGCGCAAATCCGGGCAGTTCGACTTTCGCCACCTCGCCGGTCAGCCGGCCTTGCTGGAAAAGTTGCCGCGCGACGCCGCGGCCATAAAGGCATTTGCGGCCGATCCGCCTTCCCCCGAAGAGCAGGCTGCCCTGCTGTGGCGGGTCGTCTATGGCTTTGCCGCCAGCCATCTGCTGGCCGATCCGCGCACCTGCATGATCAGGCAGGAAGACCTTGCCGCCGCGCGCGAAGCCACGATCGACGGGCTGTTCGCGTTCGCAGGCGCGACCGCCGGGCGGGATACGGCGCGCTTCGTGGAGCGCAATTTCACAAGCGGTCCTGCAGATCACGAAGGGCGTTCCTACATCGCCCGCGACCCCGAGCAGGCCGCAGGCAAATGGCGCGAACGGCTCGGCCGTCAAGCCATCGAAACCGTCCGCGCACTTACGGGACCGCTTGCTCGCGATTTCGGCTACGTCGACGCCAGCTGGCCGCATTAGCGATTTGGCAAGCGCTGGCGCGCTATGGCCAATGAGCCATGAATGCCCAGCCCAACACATTGCGGGAATCCCGCTCGCTTCCCGAGAGCCGCAGCTCGGCGCAGTCGCTGAGCGTGCAATGGACGGCGCTGCAGGATGCCGCGTCGGCAGTGGCCGCGCTGGCCGGTCTCGCACCCGAGCGCGTTTCGCCCCAGATTCGCAATTTTCCAGCGCTGATCAAGGATATCGGCGGTTGGCGGTTCGAATTGGCTTGCGACCTGATCGGCGATCTGTCGGCGATCATGCGACCCGGACTGACGGCGCTGCTCGCGGTCAATGCCCGGGGGCAGGATGCCACCGCTGCGGCCCTGACGCTGTGGCGCGAATATCATCATGCGCGGGCGGCCGTGCTGGCACTGGTGCCGGAAGGTGGCCAGATGGGCCCGCGCCGCAGCGCGTGACGCGCGAACGCGCTTGACATGCGTTCGCCCTCTGTTCCAATCATGGGACATGCCAGACGCACCGGTTCTCGATTCAACTCACAACCTTGCGGATGCCGCCGCGGTCGCTCGCGGGATCATGCGGCTGTTCGCGCGCAACGACATCTGGTGCTTGCCCGAAATGCCCCTGCGCGGCGGGCGCCGGGCAGACCTGATGGGGGTGGATTCCAAAGGACGCGTTGTAATCGTGGAGATCAAGGTCGCCCGCGGCGATCTGCTGGGCGACAACAAATGGCCCGATTACCTCGATCATTGCGACCGGTTCTATTGGGGCGTCGCGCCGCATATCGATCGCGGCCCGCTCGAAGGCGATGGCTACCGACCCGATTGCTGCGGTATCATCGTGGCGGACGGATACGATGCGGAAATCCTCCGCCCGGCACCCTCGCACCCGCTGGCCGCCGCGCGCCGCAAGGTCGAGGTGGAGCGCATGGCCCGCATTGCTATGCGGCGCATGACCGTGGGGGCCGACCCGGATTGCGAGCCGTGGGGACAGCGCGAATAGGCCCTGTGCAACCTTTGCGGCTCGCGGCATAAGCACGGCCATGGGTTTCGCGATCGCCTTCTCGATACTGGCCATGATCGGCATCGTCGCTGCGCGCTATCTCGCGGCGAGCGGTATCTTCGCGTGGCTGACCGCCAAAGTGCGGCCAGGGTTCTATACCGGCCTCGACATGCAAATGCGCCGCGAGATCGGCTGGTCGCTGGCCGCGGCGACCATCTACGGTGTGCCTGCAGGCGTGGTGGCCTGGGGGTGGGACACCCTCGGCTGGACGCTGATCTACAGCGAGTGGAATGCCTATCCGTTATGGTACTTGCCGCTGTCGGTGCTGGTCTATCTGTTTGCCCACGACACCTGGTTTTACTGGACCCACCGCTGGATGCACCGGCCGCGCGCGTTCAGGCTCGCCCATGCCGTGCATCACGCCAGCCGCCCGCCGACAGCCTGGGCCGCGATGAGCTTTCACCCTGTCGAGGCCATCATTGGCGCGGTGATTATCCCGCTCCTCGTCTTCATAATCCCGATCCATGTCGCTATGCTGGCCGCAGTTTTAACGGTGATGACGGTCATGGGGGTCACCAATCACATGGGCTGGGAGATATTCCCGCGCAGGCTCGTTCATTCCCGCTTAGGGAACTGGCTGATAACCGCCAGTCATCACCAGCTTCATCACGAACGCTATTCCTGCAATTACGGACTCTATTTCAGGTTTTGGGATCGCCTATGCAGAACCGACAAGGGGTTGGCCGACGCCTACCGGCCTTAGCCATCGCCATGCTCTTGCCGTTGCTTGCGGCGAATGCGCCGGTCGCGCGGCATGATGTCACAGTAACCGTCACCGACCTGCGATCGGGCGACGGGAAGGTTCTGGCATGTCTGACCGCCAAGCCCAAGGCGTTCCCCGATTGCGACAGGGATCCGAAAGCCCATGCCGTGACCGTGGATGCCGCCGAAACCGTGAGTTTCACGTTCCGCGGCGTTGCTCCGGGCGATTATGCTATCTCGCTGCTGCATGACGAGAACGGCAACGGCAAGGCGGATCGCAGCCTGATGGTCCCCAAGGAAGGCTTCGGCTTCTCGCGCGATGCAAAGGTGCGTTTCGGCCCCCCGTCCTTCAGCTCCGCGGCATTCGAGGTCCGGGGCGGCGCAACGCACCAGACGATCCGCATGCGTTATCTGTTCCGCTGACCCCGCACGGCCCAAAGAAAGGTCCCGTTTTCGCTACACTTAACGGGATATTTACTACGCGTCGGCAGAACGCCCCTGATAGCCAGGTAAGGGGCAAATTACGTCATGGATACGCTGCGCGGACCCTTCGGATCGTTTGAAGACGACACCCGCGACGAGGATTACGGCCTCGAGGCCGACAGCGACGATATCGGTCGCGAAGCGCCGCCAAGCCCGGTCGGGCAGGACGAGCGCCGGATGCAGGTGCGCGCCTACAATCACTGGGCAAGCTTGCTGCAGGACCGCAATTTCCCCGCCATCGACGCTCTCGATGCCGGCAATCTGCCGGATTTCGGACCGCACAGCGTGCTGCTCGATTTCAGCAACGGCATCGACAATCCGGGCGTGCGGTATCTCGGCGATGCCATCGCGCTGGAATGCGGGACGGATCAATCGATCGCAACCCTGGACGACGTGCCGAGCCGATCGCTGCTCAGCCGCATTACCGATCACTACATGCAGATCCTCGCCAACCAGGCGCCGATCGGCTTCGAGGCGGAATTCGTCAATCAGCGTGGCGCGACGATCCTGTATCGCGGCATCCTGCTCCCCTTCTCCAGCGACGACGAAACCATCGATTTCATCTACGGCGTGATCAACTGGAAGGAAGTCGCCGACCAGCTGACCACCGACGAATTGTTGCTGGAAATCGGCCAGGCTCTCAACGAGGAAGACGACGACGAAGACAATTTGCGTTCGCCTGCGCGCAGCCACGATCCGGTGACCGACTGGGCCGACGGTCCGGCACTTGGTGGCGGTGAACCTGTCGACGAGGCCGCCGAGCTGTTCGGAGACGAAGAAGACGATGCGTCCGACGACGGCATCCTGTCGGAATTCGCCCTGCCCGACCTCGGCGATCTCGACGAAGAAGACACGATCGACCAGTCCGCTTACGCTTCGCTCGCTCCGGCAAGCGAGATCGAGGAAAGCGACGCCGAGCTTTCCGGCCTGTCCGGTCTTTCGGGCCTGCGCAACAAGCCGACCAAGAAACCGCTCGACCTCTCTGGCGCAGATATGCCCGCGCCGGTTGGTGAGGACGGCGGCGTGCCGGAAGAGGTTTCTTTCACGGACGAGGACGATTCCGCCGACGAAAGCGACCAGTTCGAAGCGCTGCTCGGCAGCGACGATATCGACGCACCGGAAGACGCGGATGACTGGTCGACGCCTATTGCCGACCAGATGCCGTCCGAAGATCCGCTGCCGGCACCGGCATTCGATCCCGAGCCGCGGGTGCCCGCCAACGACGCAAGCGTCGATCCCGTGCCGGAACCCGATATCGAACTGGACGACGGCGATTTCGAGGAAGATGAACTCGCCGCGCCCGGGACGGGTAGCGCCGAAGGGCTCTACGATACGCTCGCCGAAGCGCGCGAACTGGCGCAGGTCGCCCGCACCCGCGAAGACCGCAGCCGCGCCGCGCTTTATGAGGCGGTGTCTCGCGCCTACGACGTCAGCCTGGCTGCCGCCGAGTCGCCGGAGGACTTTGCGGAGCTCGTCAAAGAAAACGGCCTGACGACGCAGGATCGCGCGCCGATGACCCCGGTCGTCAAGCTCGTGTTCGGGGCCAATTACGACAAAACCCGCCTGACCGAATATGCCGCTGTGCTCGATCACGCCCACCGCCACACGATCGAACGCGGCGGGCTGTCGGATTTCCTCGCCGGGGCCGAAGGCGGCCTCAAGGGCATGGTCCAGGCCGAACGTCGCCTGCGCCGCGAAGAAGCGGGCAAGCCGGCGGAAGACAGTGACGCCGTGCGGCCCGCGCTGGCCAAGAAGCTGCGCGCGCTCGACACCTTTTCTCTCGACGCGCTCGACGACGATGGTCCCGAATTCGGGGTGGTGATGATCCGCCGTACCGAAAATGGCGACATCGTGCTGCTGGGTGAAGTGCGCGACGACGTCAAGCTGGTCGAAAAGGTCGCCCGCAAGCTCGTCGGCTGAACCGCCTGTCTATATCCGGCCTATACGGCGCTGCTCTCAATCGCTAGCGCCGGGCCATGCCCTTCGCCCCCCGATCTTCCGTGCGCGTCCAACCCTATTTCGGACATCGCTCGCGCGAGCGCCTGAGAATATCCGCGCGCGCACTTGCCTCGGGCAAGGCCGGTTTCGATGCCAGCGGGCGGTGGCAGGCCATGCGCACCATGTTAGCGCAGTTCGCCAGCCGCGAGGTCGAGGGGCTGTCCGTCGAACTCGAGCTCAAGCATCCCGGCGGCGACCGGCTGCGCCATTCGGCCACCAGCGATGGAGAGGGGTACCTGGATTTCAACATCCGCCTGCCCGGCGAATGGGCGTTGCCCGCGGAGACCAGCTGGGAAGTGGTCGGCCTCCATTGGGTTAACGAGGAAGGCGAGCAGTGCGAGGAGGGCTTCGTGCTGGTGCCGGGCACTTCCGCGAAGCTGGGTGTAATTTCCGACATCGACGACACGATCATCGAAACCGGAATAACCGGCGGTTTCCGCAGCTTCATGCGCAACTGGCGACGGGTGCTGGCGCAAATGCCCAACGAGCGGGTCGCCGTGCCCGGAGCGGACGCATTCTACAATGCCATTGGCGGCGGGGTGACGACGCCCAAGGGGGCCATCCGTCCCGGAATGCAGATCGATGCCGCCAACCGGCCGTTCTTCTACGTGTCGTCTTCGCCGTGGAACCTGTTCGCCTATCTCGTCGCCTTCAAGCGCGAGCGGCAGATACCGCTCGGGCCGCTGGCCCTGCGCGATTGGGGCCTCAATCGCGAGACCTTCGGTTCCTCGAGCCACGGTTCGCACAAGCTCGCAGCCATCCGCGAAATCCTCGACCTCCATACCGACATGCGCTTCGCCCTGATCGGCGACGATTCACAGGGCGATGTCACCGCATTCGGCCAGATCGCCGAGGAATACGGGCGGCGCATCGCGGCGGTCTTCATCCGCAATACCGGCGATGCCCATAGCACGGAGGAAATGGCCGCCATCGCGACCATGCGCGCCGGCGGCGTGCCGCTGTGGATGGGCGAAGAATTCGACAGCGCGGCGGACTTTCTGAGCGCGGCGGGATTGTCGTATCAAGGCGAGACGGCCCAGATCGTCCGCGCGAAGGTCGCGGTCGGGGACGATGCCTGAGCGGGTCATGGGGCGTGAAAGGAATTCGGGCGTGGGCTGGCTGAGTTGGACGCTGATCGCGTTGGTCGCGCTGGCCCTTGTAGGTGCAGGGCTATGGTGGTGGGCTCTCAGTGCGCAATCGGTCGCGACGCTCGATCGTGTCGATGCCCTCTTCACCGGCTCGAAGGTCGAACAAAGCGCGCCGATCCCGTTCGGGACCGAGCTTGAGCAAGCGGTAGTGGTCGCCACACCCCTCGCGCCCTCGGCCGAGCTTCGTCCGGTCGTGCTTTTCGTACATGGCGGCAGCTGGAACAGGGGCAGCGCGGTCGATTACGCTTTCGTCGCACGCAATCTGGCGATCGAGGGCTATGTCGGCGTGAGCGCGGGCTACCGGCTGGTTCCGGGCGGCGAGTTTCCTGCCATGGTCGAAGATGCCGCCAGGGCGCTGCGCTGGACGGTCGATCATATCGCCGATTATGGCGGCGACCCAGACCGGATATACCTGATGGGTCATTCGGCCGGAGCCTATAACGTTGCGATGCTGGCGCTCGACGCGCAATGGCTGGAGCATGAGGACCTGCCGATGGATGCGATCAAGGGGGTCATCGGCTTGGCCGGCCCCTACGATTTCCTCCCGCTCGACAGCGACAGCACCAGCAACGCGTTCGGCGGGGCGAGCGATCTCGCTGCGACCCAGCCGATCAATTTCGCCCGCAGCGATGCCCCGCCGATGCTGCTGCTCACCGGTTATGCCGACACGACCGTGCGTCCGCGCAATTCCCGCGCGCTCGCGGCGGCGCTGACCCGGGAGGGGCAATCGACCGAGCCCGTGCTGCTTCCCGGCCTGACCCACAGCGGTATCATCATGGCGCTGTCCCGCCCCTTCGAGGGCAATGGCGCGGTGAAGGCGGCGATATTCGGATTTCTCGCGGCGAGGGAGCACGGCGATCGGGCAACACCTTCATCGCCTATTCAGGCCGCCGGAGGCTAATTGACCGCAATGCGCGCGCTCCTGTATCTCGTCGCCTGCCTGGCTGCGATCACGCTGTCGGTTCAACCGGCGACGGCACAATCCGTCCTGCGCGATGCGGAAACGGAAGCGCTGCTCGACGACATGGCCGCGCCGCTGGTCGAAGCGGCCGGGCTGCAACCCGGCAATGTCGACATCGTGCTTATCAACGATCCGTCCATCAACGCCTTCGTGGCGGGCGGACAGATCGTTTACCTCCATTCGGGCCTGATCAACGCCGCCGATACCGCCAACGAAGTGCAGGGCGTGATCGCGCATGAACTCGGACACATCACCGGTGGACACATTATCCGCACCGGCGAGGGCCTTCAGCAGGCGAGCAACATCTCGATCCTCTCGCTGATCCTCGGCGCGGCGGCCTTTGCCGCGGGCGCAGGCGATGCGGGCATGGCCGCGATCCTCGCAGGGCAGCGCGCCGCGCTTGGCAGCTTTCTCGCGTTCAGCCGGGTGCAGGAAGCCTCCGCCGACGCGGCAGGCGCGGAATATCTGTCCAAGGCCGGGATTTCCGGTCGCGGGTCGCTCGCCTTCTTCGGCAAGCTGCTCAACCAGGAATTCCGCTATGGCCGCAGCCAAGACGACGAAGCAGCCTTTACCCGCACTCACCCGCTCTCGGGCGACCGCATAGCCCGCTTGCGCGAAACCTACAGCGTTGATCCTGCATGGGAAGCGCCCGGCGACGCCGCACTCGAAGCGCGCTTCCAACGGGTCAAGGCCAAGCTCTACGGCTACTTGGCGGAGCCTAACCGCGTCGTGCGCGCCTATCCCGAAACCCGGCAGGACGTGCCTGCCCGCTATGCCCGTGCCTACGCCTTTCACAAGGATGCCCAGGTCGAACGCGCGCTCGACGAGGCCGAGGGACTGCTGCTGACCGATCCCGACAATCCCTATTTTCTCGAGCTCAAAGGCCAGATCCTGCTCGAATCGGGGCGTCCCGACGAAGCCCTGCCCGCCTTGCGGAGCGCCAACGAATTGAGCGGAAATCATCCCCTCATCGCCTCGATCTTCGGCCACGCTCTGATCGCGACCGAGGACGAAAGCAACCATACCGAAGCCGAGCGCGTGTTGCGCGCCGCAGTCGCGCGCGATCGCCGCAATCCCTTCGCCTGGTACCAGCTCGGTGTGGTCTATGCCGCGCAGGGCGACATGCCGCGCGCGCGCCTCGCGACAGCCGAGCGGGAAGTGATGACGCGGCAATACGGCCTCGCCCTTCGCAGCGCGCGGGTGGCCGAAGCGGGGCTGGAAGAGGGTACGCCGGACTGGCTGCGCGCGCAGGATATCCGCCTGCAGGCCGAAGCCGAACTTGAACGCCAGCGCGACGAACGGTAGCGCTCGAACATGGTCCGCAACGCGCTCCTCGTCCTCGCCGCCCTCGTCGCGGGCTTCGCCGGTGCCGGCATATTCAGCTGGTCCGGGCTTGGGGATCGCCATGTCGAACGATATCTGGTGGCCAATCCGGACCTGCTGCCGCAAATGATGGCCGCGCTCGAGCGCAAGCGCGCCGAGGACCGCCTGGCCAGTGTCGGGGGCGATGTGCGCACACCCTATGGCGGGGCCGTGCTCGGCAATCCCAATGGCAGCAAAACGCTGGTCAAGTTCACCGATTACAATTGCGGCTATTGCCGCGCCAGCGCTGGCGAAGTGCAGAAAATGATCGCCGCCGACCCTGATCTGCGCGTCGTCATCCGCGAATGGCCGATCTTCGAAGGCAGCGACATCGCTGCCCGCATGGCGCTCGCGGCGGCCAAGCAGGGCAAGTATCGCGAGTATCACCTCGCGCTGTTCGAAAGCGGCGATACCAGCATGGCCGGCCTGGAAGCGGCGGCGCAGAAAGCCGGCCTCGATCTTGCACGCCTCAAGAACGACGCCGGGAGCGCGGAGATCGGGTTCGAGCTGTCCCGCAATGCGCAATTCGCTCAGGAACTCGGCTTCACCGGTACGCCCAGTTGGGTCGCCGGTAGCCGGATCATCGAAGGTGCGGTGCCGGCCGAAGCGCTGGCCAGCGCGCTGAGCGAAAGCGCCGCGAGCGAATCATGATCCGGTTTCTTGTCGGCCTCGGCCTGGCCGCCGGATGCGCGGCCTCGGCCAGTGCCTGGGCGCCTCCGGCCGATTTTCTCGAGCTGCGCGCAAAGGATGCGCGGGTGGCGCGAATCGGGTTCGAACTTGCGACCGCAAACGCGCCTTTTTGCGACGACAAGGTTCCGGCCACCGGCCTGCTGCTGCACGACATGGGCGCTTATGCCGATCCGCAGCAAATGCGGTCTGCACTGGGGCTGACAAGCGATATCGCGGTCCAAGCCGTGGTGCCGGACTCCCCGGCTGCCGAAGCCGGTCTGGCAACAGATGATTCGATCGTCAGCTTCGACAATGTGCCCGTCTCCGCGCTCCCGAGCGACGAGAATAAGCGCTGGTTCAGGCTCGAACGGTTGCGCCAGACCATGACCGAACAACTGGCTGAAAGCGGCACGGTGTCGCTGGCCCTACAGGGCGACGAGGCGATCACTTTAAGGGGCGTCGCGGCTTGTCGTTCGCGTTTCGAGGTCGGCCCGCTCGGCAAACGTGCCGTCGCCAATGGCGAGCGCGTGGTGATCGGCGACAAATTTCCCGGCCACGAATGGCCCGACGAACTGCTTGCCGCAGTGATGGCACACGAGCTCGCGCACAATGTTCTTCGCCATCGCGCCTGGTTCGATGCCAACGGTCGCCAGCGCAAGTATGTCCGGCTGACCGAGCGCGAAGCCGATCGGTTGATGCCGTGGCTCCTCGCCAATGCGGGTTATGAACCTTCGGCGGCGGCTCGTTTCATGGAAACCTGGGGCCCCGCGCATAGCGGCGGCATATTCCGCAAGCGCACGCATGATGGGTGGGACGAACGCGCCGACATGATCGCGGCGGAAGTGGCCCTGGTCGAAGCGCGACTGGCAGCAGGCGAGCAGGCCGATTGGAAGACGCACTTCAGACGGGAAGACCTTCCCAACCGGTAAGGTGCGTCAGGGAAGCCTCAGGCGGCCTCTTCCTCCTCCATCGCCTTCGCATACATCGAGTTGAGCGGCCGTTCGAAGACGCGGCGGACCATCGGTTCGAAGAAGCTCAGCGGCTCGCTGTCGTAATCGGGATCGAAGGCGGCCTGGTCGTATTTCTCGCAGAATTCGGCGCAGGCCCTGTAATGTGGGTGATCTTCGAACCGGTCGCGGATGTTGCGATCCATGCCGAGGTGATGGAAATAGTAATAGCCCTGGAACGCGCCGTGGTTCTGGCAGATCCAGTGCAGTTCCTCGCTTACGAAAGGCTTGAGGATCGAGGCCGCGACCTCGGGATGATTGTAGCTGCCCAGCGTGTCGCCGATATCGTGCAGCAGGGCCATCACGACATATTGCTCGTCGCGCCCGTCGCGATGCGCGCGCGTGGCGGTCTGCAGCGAATGTTCCAGCCGGTCGACTGGAAAGCCGCCGAAATCGCCGTCGAGCAGCCGCAGGTGGTCGAGCACGCGGTCGGCCAGTCCCTTCGAGAACTCGCGATATTCCTGCCCGATGATGGCCCAGTCATCCGCCGTGCCTTCCTTCATTTCGCGGAATTTGGCGCGTTCGGCGGCGTGATGCGCCTTTTCGGCGTCGATGCGATCGGGTGCGTTCATGGCAAGGTCTCCTCTTCACAGGCGAAAATAGCGGAATTCCGCGCGATCCGCAAAATATCTGACGTTTGGCCAAATTTGTCCTATCTAGGGCGCATGGCCATGCTGCCCTTTCGCCCTACGCCGTTCTTCGAGAACAAGAACCGCGCGTTCTGGAACCTGCAATTCGCAGGCTGGACCGGTGCGATCGCGCTGCGTTCGATCCAGGGCATCTCCAACGGCCAGCCGCCATCCTACCTGATCCTGATGCTGATCGTCGGTATCACCGGTTTTGCCATCAGCACACTGCTGTCCGTGGTCTATCGCCAGCTCATCAATCGCCCGCCCCTGGTGACCTGGGGCGCGACGGCCGCGGTGCTGGCGATTGCGGTGACGATCTATGCCCTGGTCGAAGCATGGGTGATCAGCCTCTATTTCGCCGACCGCGATACGACGCTGACGCAGCTGGTGCTGATCTATCTGTTTTTCGATTTCTCGCTGCTCGGTGCGTGGACCGGTCTCTATTACGCCATCAACTTCTTCCTGCAGGTGGAAGAGCAGGCCGACCGCCTCGAGCGGCTCGAATTGCAGGCGACGAGCGCGCAGCTCGCCATGCTGCGCTACCAGCTCAACCCGCATTTCCTTTTCAACACGCTCAATTCGATCAGCACGCTCGTGCTGCTCAAACAGACCGAGCCTGCCAATGCGATGCTGACCCGGCTGTCCGGCTTCCTGCGGCATACGCTGATCACCGAGCCAGGCGGCAAGGTCACCGTCGCGCAGGAGGTTGAGACGCTGAAGCTTTATCTCGATATCGAGCGCATGCGTTTCGAAGAGCGGCTGCGGACCGAGTTCGACGTTTCGGACGCAGCCGCCAAGGCGATGCTGCCTTCGCTTCTGCTCCAGCCGCTGGTCGAGAATGCAATCAAATATGCCGTCTCCCCGCAGGAAGAGGGCGCGCGCATTACGCTGGCGGCGCAATTGGTCGGAGAAAGGCTGCGCGTCGTCGTTTCCGATACCGGCCCGGGATTGCAAAGGCCCGAAACCCGCGCCAGCCTGCCGCTTGCAATGACGGGCGCATATACCTCCACGGGTGTGGGGCTCGCCAATATTCGCGACCGGCTTGCCCAGGCCTATGGAGAGGACCACCTGTTCGAAATCCGCACCCCCGATGATGGCGGGTTCACCGTCATCATCGAAATCCCCCACGAATCCGCATCCAAAGACAGCGGGGAAGCCGATCCCCCACGGCTCTCCGAACCGGGCGCAGCCGCGACCGACACGCTGCCCGACAATGTGGAATCCCTAGCGGCGCGCCGCGCCACAGGAAGCTGACCATGACAATCCGAACTATCCTAGTCGACGACGAAAAACTTGCCATCCAGGGCCTGCAATTGCGGCTCGAGCCCTTCGAAGACGTCGAGATCATCGGCACTTGTTCGAACGGGCGCGAAGCGATCCGCAAGATCAAGACCGAGAAGCCCGACCTCGTCTTTCTCGATATCCAGATGCCCGGCTTCGACGGTTTCAGCGTGGTCAAGGGGATCATGGAGATCGAGCCGCCGCTGATCGTCTTCGTCACGGCTTTCCAGGAACACGCGATCCGCGCATTCGAGGCCAATGCGGTCAATTACCTGATGAAGCCGGTCGACGAGGAAAAGCTCGCCGACACGATCGAACGGGTGCGGCAGCGCCTGGCCGAGAAGAAGTCGGCCGACGAGGCAGAAAAGCTCAAGAACGTCCTCACCGAAGTCGCGCCCGAAGCCGCCGAGGAATTCTCCGAAGGCGAGGGCGAGACCAGCGAGCGCTTTGAAAAGCTGATCAACGTGAAGGACCGGGGACAGATCTTTCGCGTCGAAGTGGAATCGATCGAATATATCGAAGCCGCCGGCGACTATATGTGCATCTACACCGGCGACAATTCGCTGATCCTGCGCGAGACGATGAAGGATCTCGAAAAGCGTCTCGACCCGCGCAAGTTCCAGCGCGTCCACCGCTCGACGATAATCAATCTCGATCAGGTCCGGCAGGTCAAGCCGCACACCAACGGCGAATGCTTCCTGCTCTTGGATTCAGGGGCGGAGGTGAAGGTGAGCCGGTCCTATAGGGATGTGGTCGCCCGCTTCGTGCATTGATTTGCGTTGCGAAAGCGCATCCGCGCTTTCGTCCTCGCTAGATGCGCAGCAAGCTGCGCCCGCTGCGGGCAGGCGGTCGCCCTTGCGGCCCCTCCCCCGGGGCCGTTTTCCGCAGCCGAGTTGAAAGGCAGCCCTTATCCGGGCCGAAACACCGTCTTCAAATTCATGAACTCGTGCAAGCCGAGGTGCGAAAGCTCGCGGCCGTGGCCCGATTTCTTGATCCCGCCAAAAGGCGCGACTGGGTGGGAGGAGAGGAACTGGTTGATCGCGGTCATGCCGGATTCGATGTCGCGCACGAAGCGCTCTTCTTCGTCTGCGTCCTGCGTCCAGACCGACGAACCGAGGCCATAGGGGATCGCATTGGCGATATGGATGGCCTCGTCGATATCCTGGGCGCGGTAGAGCTGCGCGATCGGGCCGAAGATCTCGGCATTTGCGGTCTCGCTGTCAAGTTCCACCCCGGTGAGGACACCGGCAGTGATGAAGGCACCCGCGCCGTCCTGAACCTCGCCGCCGAATTCGAGCGTGGCGCCTTCCTTTTTCGCGGTTTCGATCTGCTCCAGCACCGTCTCGAGCTGGTCGGTGCTTGATAGCGGGCCCATGTCGATACCATCGTCCATCGGATCGCCCGCCTGCACCGCCTGCATCTGCGCATAGAACGCATCGCGGAAACGCTCGTAGATATCGGCATGGACGATCATGCGCTTGCCGCAGATGCACGATTGGCCGGTATTCTGCACGCGCGCCAGAACCGCCTGCTCCACCGCCGCGTCGAGATCGGCCGACGGCATGACGATGAAGGGATCGGAGCCGCCGAGTTCGAGCACGACCTTCTTTAAATGCTTACCCGCCAGTTCAGCAACGGCGCTGCCCGCCTTCTCGCTTCCGGTCAGCGTGGCGGCCACCACCCGGTCATCGGCGATGATCGATTCGACGGCGTCCGACTTGATGGCGAGGTTCTGGAACAGGCCTTCGGGCGCGCCGGCCTCGCTCATCATCGCATCCATCATGGCGGCGCAGCCCTGAACGATGCTGGCATGCTTCAGCAGGCCGACATTTCCCGCCATGATCGCGGGCGCGAGGAAGCGGACGACCTGCCAATAGGGATAGTTCCACGGCATCACCGCCAGCACCGGGCCTTGCGCCAGCCAGCGCCCTTCTGCCGAACCATCGTCGCCCAGGTCCCAGTGCAGCGGTTCGAGCATTCCCGGTCCGGCCTCGGCCATATGCCGCATCAGGGCGATGCACTTGTCGACTTCGGCCCGCGCGCTCGACAGCGTCTTGCCCATTTCCAGCGTCGCTTGCCGCGCGAGCGGATCGCGGTGCGCTTCGTAGGCCTCCGCCAGGCTCAGCAGCATGGCGCTGCGCTCGTCGAGCGACGACCGTCGCCACGCGGCATAGGCTTCGTCCGCCTTCGCCAGCTTCGCCTCGATTTCCTGCCCGGACAGTTCGGCATAGCTCTCCAGCGTTTCGCCGGTAGCAGGGTTGGTCGTCGTGATCATCGCAGGGCCTCGCAGTCGGAGTGGCGTTCGCTGTATCAATGGATCGCGCAAGGCCCCGTTCCGCTGCGCTTGAGAATGCAGGCAAAATCGCGCAGGACGTGCCGCCATGAGCACATTCGACTTGCCCGGCTTCGACCTCGACCGTTTCGTGCGCGACACGCTGGCGGAGGACCTGGGCGAAGGCCTGCCTGGCGGCGGGCGCGACGTGACCAGCGAGAGCGTGATCCCCGCCGAAGCGCGCTTCGCCGGCGTGATGGACAGCCGCAACCCGATAGTGGTTGCGGGTCTCCCCGTCGCCGCAGCTTTCTTCCGCGCGCTCGATCCGGCGATGGCGATCGACATTCTGGTCGAGGAAGGCGCCGCAGTCGAACCCGGCGCGGACCTGATGCGGCTGGAGGGCAATGCCCGCGCCATGCTGACGGCGGAGCGCAGTGCGCTCAACACTGTCCAGCACCTCTCGGGCATCGCCACCATGGTGCGCGAGTATGTCGATGCGATGGACAATCCCGATTGCACGCTGCTCGACACGCGCAAGACCATTCCCGGCCTGCGGCATCTGGAGAAATACGCCACCCGCATGGGCGGGGCATCGAACCACCGCATGGGGCTGTGGGATGCGGCGATGATCAAGGACAACCACGTGCTCGTGGCCGGAAACGTCGGCGAGGCGGTGCGCCGCGCGGTCGCGGCAGGGGTCGAGGAGATCATCTGCGAAGTCGACCGGCTCGACCAGATCGAACCTGCGCTCCGGGCAGGCGCGACACGGCTGTTGCTCGACAATATGGGGCCCGACACTTTGCGTGAAGCCGTGAGCATCGTGGCAGGCCGCGTACCGACCGAAGCCAGCGGCGGGATCACTCTCGACACGATCAAGGCCAAGGCCGCGACGGGTGTCGATTACGTTTCCGTCGGCCGCCTGACCCAGAGCGCGCCCGCCGCCGATATCGGACTGGATTTCACACCGCTGTGAGATTTGCCCTTCTTCATCATCGCGAGCGACGCAGTCGCGTGGCGATCCATGGAGCCGCCGCCGCTTTGCTCGCTTTGAGCCATGGATTGCCGCGGCGCTTAGCGCTCCTCGCAATGACGGGTTTGTTGATGGGAAGCGCCGCCCCGGGTCTCGCCCAATCCTACCAATGCCGCGTATCCGGCAATCTGCTGGTGCCCGAACAGCGGCAGGACGGCCCGACGCGGCAGCTGCCCGTCACCGGCTACACGCTGGCGCTCAGCTGGTCGCCCGAGTTCTGTCGCACCCGCCAGTCTTCGCGCCGCGATGCGACGCAATGTTCTGGGCGGACCGGGCGCTTCGGCCTGATCGTCCACGGCCTGTGGCCCGACGGGCGTGACATCTGGCCGCAATATTGCGGCACCGCGCGCACGGTTTCCGTACCCGAGGCGAAGCGCAACCTGTGCATGATGCCCTCGCCCCGCCTGATGGCACGGCAGTGGCAGAAACACGGCAGCTGCATGGCGCGCCGCCCGGAAACCTATTTCAAGGTCACGCGCATCCTCTGGAATAGCCTGCGCATCCCCGACTACGACCGTCTGTCGCGACAAGACAACCTCACCGCAGGCGACATCCGCTGCGCCTTCGCCAGCGCCAATGGCACGCACTGGCAGCCCGAAATGGTCGGCGTGAAGCTGAACGAGCGCGGCTGGCTGCAGGAATTGCGCCTGTGCTACGGCAAGAACTTTATGCCGGTGCGATGCAAACCCCGGCAATTGGGAGTGCGTGACAACATCGAAGCGAAGATTTGGCGAGGATTATGAGAGCATCTATTGGAGGACTTCGACATGCGTTTATGGCTCACGGGATTGGCGGCCTTAATGTTGGCGGCCTGCTCTGGTTTAGCCAACGAGGCGGAATCAGAACAGATGGCAAGTCGCGACTTTGAGAGCCTCAGCGACTTCACAGATGCTCTCGAGCAAACATTCAAGAGCAAGCCTTTGGAATACTCGAGGGCAATTGCGTTGATAAAGGATGGCGCAGCAGGTCCTGACTGGCTTGCAACGTTCCATGGGCTGCCTGACAACAAATCAGCGTGCGAGGAGATTATTCAACCTTACAATGAAGACCCGGCGCTGTCTGTGGTGCCTGGTCGTTATAGATGTATAGAGATCGATTCAGGCTTTTCACTTGCCGCAACTGCGGACATGTGAGTCAGCGCCGCTCCCTGAAAAACCCACGCAGCATGTCCGCCGCTTCGTCCTCGCCCATGCCTGAATATACCTCCGGAGCGTGCAGGCATTGTGAGTGGTCGAACACCTTGGCGCCGTGCTCCACAGCGCCGCCCTTGGGGTCGCTGGCCGCGTAATAGAGTCGCGCGATGCGGGCGTGGCTGATCGCGCCTGCGCACATTGCGCAGGGCTCCAGTGTCACCCACAGGTCGCAGCCTTCCAGCCGTTCCTGCCCTAGCGCCTTGGCGGCGGCACGAATTGCGGCGATCTCGGCATGGGCGGTGGGATCATGGTCGGTGCGCGGCGAATTGTGGGCCGCAACGATTACTTTCTCGCCCTTCACCACCACCGCCCCAATCGGGACTTCGCCGGCATCGGCAGCCTTGCGTGCTTCCTCGAGCGCTAAGCGCATTGGGTCTGGTAATGGCCAGCGGGTCATGCCAAAGCCGCTACGCGCGCTCGGCCCGGAAGGCCAGACTCGTGTTGACGATTCGCCCCTCCGCCGCTATGCGCGCGCCTTTCCCGGCATTGACCGATATTTTTTGAGAAGAGACGAACCATGTCGCGCATCTGCGAACTGACCGGCAAGGGCCGCCAGGTAGGCCACAATGTGAGCCACGCCAACAACAAGACCAAGCGCGTCTTCCTGCCCAATCTGCAGAACGTCACGCTGCTGAGCGAAAAGCTGGACCGCGGCTTCAAGTTCCGTGTGTCGACGCAGGGCCTGCGCTCGGTCGAGCACAATGGCGGGCTGGACAACTGGCTGCTCAAGACCAAGGACGACAAGCTGTCTTCGAATGCGCTCAAGGTGAAGCGCGAGCTCAAGAAGGCGATGAACGAGGCTGACGCTGCGGCGTAAGCGCTCGGCCGTCCGGCCTCACGAAATCTGCAAAAGGCGCGCGGGGCAACTTGCGCGCCTTTTGCTGTGACTAGCGACCGGCGCGACCATCCCAGTAGAGCTGCGCGACGAGCGTGCGCTGGTAGGCGATATCGTTGTCGTCGGAAATCATCGTGATCGTGACCGGATAGCCGCCATCGGTCGGTTCTACCGCCAGCCCTTCGTAATTGTCGGTCGGGAAGGGGCGGGAGAAGACCGTCAGCAACTCGCCCGACCAGGTTTCGCCTTCGGCGATCTGCGCCGGATCGGCGACCAGCAGCCCGATCTCGAACCGCGGCGGCAGGCCGAAGACGATCCGCCGCAGCAGGAAGAGTACCCGCCCGTCGGGCAGGGCAGCGATATCGGTCGGGCGAAAGTCCTCGGGCGCGCTGAAGGCGAAGGACATGCCGGGATCACCTTCGGCAGGATCGCGCGCAAACAGGACCGCCGGCATGCGATCGTCGGTCCAGCGCGTGGTGCCCTCCCCGATCACGATAAAACGCCCGTCGTCGAAGCGCAGCATGGCTTCGGGGCCGCTGTTGCTGCGCCAGTCCTGCATCGACGGCGGACGCACGCGGGTGGGCGAGCGCAGCCGCGCATCGCGCCGCTCGATCGCGTTGAGTCCTTCGTATGCCGCCCAGACCGTGCCGCTCTTCGGGTCAATCGCAAGCGCTTCGATGTCGGACGCACGTTTTTCGGCGAAGCGATCCTCGCCATTGAAGCGCGCCATCGGGCCAATGCCGAGGCGGTCGCCCTCTATCGTGAAGCGCAGGACATTGCCGCGATCGCTCGCGGTCAGGAATTCGCCCGGTGCCGTGGCCCGCAAGGCCGAATAGCTGCCGAACAGGTGATGGTTGCTGTCGAGCTCCCACGCATTGAGCGTGACGAACGGGCCGAGGCGCGGCGGCAGGTCGGTCAGCCGCGTGATCGCCACGCAGGAATCGTAATCGGGCGGCGGGACGGCGCTGCGCACCCAGGTCCCGGGCGCGAGGCCCAGCGCCACACAGGCGAGCAATATCAGCCGCCTTTTCACGGGTCCGCCCGCCGGGTCAGTCCATCGGGCCGGTAAAGAGCAGCGGATCGAGCCGCGCATCGCGCCACTTGAGGCTCCAGTGCAGATGCGGCCCCGTCGCCCGCCCGCTAGCGCCGATATTGCCGAGATACTGGCCTTGCTTGACCACTTGCCCTTCGCTCACCGCGATCTTGGAAAGATGCAGGAAAGCGCTGTTGAGGCCCTGTCCATGATCGATGATGAGAAGATAGCCCTCGAGCGAGAAGGGCCGCGCCGTCGCGAGCGTCACCACGCCGTCGGCGGGCGCGACGAAGGGCACGCCGTTGCCCGGTGCGATATCGATGCCCGAATGATAGCTGCCCGGTTCGCCGCGATAGATCCTCTGCGAGCCGAAGCGTCCGGAAATGCGGCCCCTGACCGGCCAGATGAAATCTTGCGCCCAACCCTGGCTCGGCGCGTCCATGCCCCGCGCGGCATTGATCTGGTCGAGTTCGGGCTTGCGCCGGGACCACCAAGCCTCGCTCGCGCCGCCGCGTCTGCGGGCGATGTTCACGCGCTCGATATCCCAGTCCCGCCGTGCGATGGCGAGATCGGTTTCGATGGTGCTGCCATTGCGCAGGGTCGCTACGAGCCGCGCGGTCGGCCCCGCGTCGCGATCGAAAGCGGCGAAAAAGCGCCCATCCTCGTCCAGCGTCAGTGCCTGCCCGCCCAGCCGCGCGCGGAACGTGCCCGCCGGAACCTGTCCGCGGATCCAGCCGCCTTGTTCCAGCTCGCCGCGATAGACGAAATCGCTCGGCCCGTCGGGTTTGGGCGGAAAGGCAGGAACTTCGACCGGTTGCGCCGCAACCGTTGCGGCGGCGGCGGCGGGCTGGACCGGTGCGGCCGCCGCATCTTCGCGCACGTTGGCCTGGCAACCGGGCGCTAGGGCGACGACAGCCGCCAACAGCGCGAGGCGCTTCGCAAACGGAGCCATCACGCGTCTTGCGTCAGGCGCTGGGTCGCGAGTTCCGCCGAGGCATAGGCCTCTTGGTAGTGGACGCTCCAGTAGCGCAGGTCTTCCAGCGGAATTTCTTCGCCGCTCACAGCGCAATGGACGAAGCGCCCCGTGCGCAGGACGCGAAAGCCATTGGGGCCGTATTCGAGCCGCGCGGGCTCGTTTCGAGAGGACATCAACATGGGTATCTCTTTAGCAGCACAGGATTAACCGAACAAATCTTCCTGCGCGCCAGACGTGCCCGGCGGAGGCGATTTTTTCACGCGTTTCGGCGCGGCGGCGGCTTTTCCCGCCGGCACGACATCGAGACTGCCATCGGCGAATTCGACTGCCAGCCGCGCCTGCTTCGTCGCCTCCCCCTTGGCGCGGACCAGCTTGCCGTCGGCATCGCGCACCAGTGCATAGCCACGCTCGAGCGGGGCGCGCGGATTGAGTGTGGCCAGCACGCGCGAGAGACCCGCCAGCCGCTCGCCATCGCGCGCCGCGCGCCGCTCCACCAGCGCGGGGGCCAAACGAACCTGGTCGAGCTTGCGCCGCGCCTCGCGCTCGGCACGTTGGAGCATAGTGGGCGACAACCGTTGCGTCGCCAACGCCTCGCGTCCCTTCGCCGCGCGATCCCTGAGCGCACCCCGCAATCGCTCAACCCTTTCGTCGAGCTTTTGCGCCTGTGGCTGTAGCAGGGTTTCGATGGTCGGCAGGCGCTGGACCCGCGCCTCCAGTCGTTCACGCCCCAGCGATAGCGGCCGCAGCACGCCGCGTTGCTGGCGGGCCGCATAGTCATTGAGCGTCGCGGCCAGTTCCCCCTTCACCGGCACCGCGATTTCGGCGGCGGCCGTGGGCGTCGGCGCGCGGCGATCGGCGGCATAGTCCGCCAGCGTGGTGTCGGTCTCGTGCCCGACCGCGCTGATCACCGGGATCGGGCTGTCGGCGATGGCGCGCACGACCATCTCTTCGTTGAAGCTCCACAAATCCTCAATCGAGCCGCCCCCGCGCGCGACGATCAACAGGTCCGGCCTTGGGACCTCGCCCCCAGCTTTTATGGCCCCGAAACCCCGGATCGCCGCGCTGACCTGCTCGGCCGCGCCCTGCCCCTGCACCAGCACCGGCCAGACCAGCACATGGCTGGGAAAACGATCCGCCAGCCGGTGCAGGATATCGCGGATCACCGCCCCGGTCGGCGAGGTCACGACCCCGATCGTGCGCGGCAGGAACGGCAGTGGCCGCTTGCGATCACGCGCGAACAGGCCTTCCGCTTCGAGCCGCTGGCGGGTCTTCTCGAGCAGCGCCAGCAATGCGCCCTCGCCCGCCATTTCCAAGCTTTCCAGCACGATCTGGTATTTCGAGCGACCCGGATAAGTGGTGAGCTTGCCAGTCGCGATCACTTCCAGCCCGTCTTCCGGCTGGAACGCGAGGCGCGCGGTGGTGCCCTTCCACATCACCCCGTCGATCACGGCCTTCTCGTCCTTGAGCGAGCAATACATGTGACCGCTCGCGGCCCGCTTCACGCCGGACAATTCACCGCGCAGGCGGACATAGCCGAAGCGGTCCTCGACCGTGCGCTTGAGCATTTGGGACAAGGCGCTGACGGAAAGCGGCTCGGCGTTGTCGCCTGCGCGAGATTGAGCGATCAGATCGGACATCGTGGGCGCACTGCTCTCCACACACTTGTGCTCAAAGAAGGACGGCCCTTCGACAGGCTCAGGGCGAACGGTTAGGAGGTGGCTTCTCTACCCGTTCGTGCTGAGCTTGTCGGTAGCGAAGCTGGCGCGTACCGCCAACCACTGTCCTTACTTTTGCGCGAGGTTTGCCACGTGAACATTCTCCTCATCGGCTCCGGAGGGCGCGAACACGCGCTGGCATGGAAATTGGCGCAGTCACCCAGCTGCACAAAGCTCTATGCAGCGCCGGGCAATCCGGGGATTGCCGAGGATGCCGAATGCGTGACGCTGGATGTGGCGGATCATGGCGCAGTGGCAGAATTCTGCACCAATAAGGACATTGCACTGGTCGTCGTGGGACCCGAAGCGCCGCTGGTCGATGGGTTGGGCGACAGTTTGCGCGCGGCGGGCATCGCGGTGTTCGGTCCGAACGCCAAGCCCGCCCAGCTGGAGGGCTCGAAGGGGTTCACGAAGGACCTGTGCGAACGCGCTGGAATTCCGACGGCGGGCTATGTCCGCACGACTTCGCTTGATGAAGCGACGCAGGCACTGGAGCGCTTCGAGGCACCCCACGTTCTAAAGGCCGACGGACTGGCGGCAGGCAAGGGCGTGGTCATCGCCGAGACGCGCGAAGATGCCCAGGCCGCGCTCGCCGACATGTTCGGCGGACAGTTCGGCGAAGCGGGTGCGGAAGTCGTGATCGAGGAGTTCATGGCGGGCGAGGAAGCGAGCTTCTTCGCGCTGACCGACGGAACGGCAATCGTGCCCATCGGCACTGCGCAGGACCACAAGCGCATCGGCGACGGCGATGTGGGACCCAATACAGGCGGTATGGGGGCCTATTCGCCCGCACCGATCCTCACCGACGATTTACAGGCGCGCGTGATGGCCGAGATCATCGAGCCCACCGTCACGACCCTACGCGAAGAGGGCATGCCCTATTCCGGCGTACTCTATGCCGGGCTGATGCTGACCGAGACCGGCCCAAAACTGATCGAATACAACGCCCGGTTCGGTGATCCCGAATGCCAGGTATTGATGATGCGGCTGCAGGAGGACCTCGCAGAGCTGATGCTGGCCTGCGCCGAGGGGCGCTTAGGCGAGTTCTCTGATGCGAAGATGGCTCCCGAAACCGCGCTCACGGTCGTGATGGCGGCCAAGGGCTATCCCGGCACACCCGAAAAGGGCGGCAGCATCGACCTTGGCCAGGCCCAGGCAAATGGCGCGAAAGTCTTCCACGCTGGCACCAAACGGGACGCTAACGGCACGCTGGTCGCCAACGGCGGCCGTGTCCTCAACGTCACTGCCACAGGCCCGAACGTGTCCGAAGCCCAGCGCGCCGCCTACCAGGCTGTCGACGCGATCGACTTCCCCACCGGCTTCTGCCGCCGCGATATCGGCTGGCGCGAGATCAAGCGGGAGCGGAAAGCCTAGCTCAGCTTCTGAGCCATCAGCGCTTTCATATCGACCTCGGGGCGCGGGCCGTAGTGGCTGATCACTTCCGCCGCTGCGATTGCGCCGCGCTTGAGGCAGGCCTGCAGGTCTTCGCCCCTCGCATGGCCCGACAGGAAGCCGGCGGCGAATTGGTCGCCGGCGCCGGTGGTGTCGACGACCTTGTCGATCGGCTCGGCGGCGACTTCGGCGCGGGTGCCGTTAGCGACCGCGATAGCGCCTCTTTCGCTGCGGGTGGCGACCAGCACGGGCACCTTGGGCGCGACCATGGCGACGCCCTTGTCGAAATCTTCTTCGCCCGTCAGCGTCGCGAGCTCATGCTCGTTGACGAACAGGATGTCGATTACGCCGTCGTCGATCATGGCGCGGAAATCGTCACCGTGGCGGTCGATCACGAAGCTTTCGCTGGCAGTGAAGGCGATCTTGCGCCCGGCAGAGCGCGCCACTTCGATCGCGCGGCGCATGGCCTTGCGCGGCTCTTCCGGATCCCAGAGATAACCTTCGAGATAGAGGATGCCGCCGCTGGCGATTAATTCCTCGTCGAGCGCTTCGGCGGGCAGGAATTGTCCCGCGCCGAGAAAGGTGTTCATCGTCCGCTCGCCATCGGGCGTCACGAAGATCATCACGCGGCCTGTGGCGGGCTCGCCTTCGCGCGCAGGCGTGTCGAAATCGATGCCGGTGGCGCGCATGTCGTGGCGGAAGACTTCGCCCAGCTGGTCGTCGGCGACCTGGCCGATGAAGGCGCATTGGAGGCCAAGCGTCGAGAGGCCAGCGAGCGTATTGGCCGCCGAACCGCCCGAGACTTCGCGCGCCGGCGGCATCGCGTCGTACAGTTCCTTCGCGCGCGCTTCGTCGATCAGTGTCATCCCGCCGCGATTGAGGTCGAGCTCGTCGATCAGCTCGTCTTCGCAGGAAGCGATCACATCGACCACGGCATTGCCGATGGCGATGACGTCGTAGCGGGGCTCAGTCATGGAAAACTCCGTCGATTGCAGCGGGCAAGAAACTCGCGCCGCGCCTAGCCGCTTGCCATGCACCGGCCAAGCCCTGTCTTGCGCGCCGCGCGACAATGGCGATTGACACCTTACCACGCGCGACTCACAAGCGGCCGCGATGATAAGCCTTCCCACCGCATTTGCCCGCGCTGTCGGGCAGCTGGCCGATCCGGCGATCGTGCGAGTGCTGGTGAAGAGCGTGGCGTTGACGTTGCTCGTTTTCGCCGCTCTGGGCGTCGGGCTGTGGGCGGCGCTCGAACAGGCGCTCGAGAGCTACACCACGGGCTTCAGCGCGGAAATCGCCGCGCTGGTCTCGATCCTGCTGGCAGTCATCGGCGGCTGGCTGCTGTTCCGCATTGTCGCCATCGCCGTTATCCAGTTCTTTGCCGACGAGATCGTGATGGCGGTGGAGAAGCGCCATTATCCCGGAGCGCACGCGGTGGCTCGCGACCTCACCTTTGCAGAGAGCCTGCGCGAAAGCCTGAAAGGGCTGGGCCGGGCACTCGGCGCGAACCTGCTGGCGCTGCCGGTCGCACTCATCCTGCTGGTGACCGGCATCGGTACGGTGCTGCTGTTTTGGCTGGTCAATGCCTGGCTGCTCGGGCGCGAATTGCAGGATATCGCCTGGTTGCGACATCGCGCACGCCCGGAAGACGCACCGCCGCTCACGGGTCTGACGCGGTTTCTGCTTGGCGGCACTGTCGCGGCCTTGTTCGCCGTCCCTTTCCTCAACCTGCTGGCACCGGTAATCGGCGCCGCTGCCGCAACGCATCTCGTCCATGATCGCAAGGAGTCGCTCCCCGATGCGCTTTAGTATCGCCCTCTTGCTCGTCCCGCTGCTGGCGGCCTGCACTACCGCCGGCGGATCGACCGCGCCCGGTGCGAGCGCGCCCCCGCCGCGGACCGGCACCGTGCGCGTCCCGCCGACCCGCCCGCCAGCACCGCCGCCCACCGCAGGGGGCGCTTTTATCGCGCCGCAGGTGATGAATGTGCCTGGCCTCGAAGGTGTGATCGGCAGCACAGTCGGCGATCTCCAGCGCCAATTCGGCACCGCGCGGCTCGATGTCTACGAAGGCGATGCGCGCAAGTTGCAGTTCGAGGGCGAAGCCTGCGTGCTCGATGTCTATCTCTACCCGCTGCGTCCGGGGGCGGAGCCGACCGCGACCTATATCGATGCGCGTCGATCGAGCGATGCGCTCGATGTCGACCGTGTCGCCTGTGTGCGCGCACTGCGGGGGCGCTAGCGGCTTGGTAACGCCGATTTAAGGCTATTCCGCCATGGTCGAGGGCTCAGATTTGAGGGGCCTTCTGCCATGAGTTTCCAGTTCACCGACCTTGCACGCTCCGTCGCGGAAGATGGTCGAGTCACGTCCGATGAAATCCTCTCACTGCGCCGCCTCGGCTGGGGCGATGGTGTGATGACCCGCGAAGAAGCCGAAGCCATCTTCGCCATCAACCGACAGATCGTAATGCCCGGCAACGACTGGGTCGATTTTTTCGTCGAAGCGATCAGCGAATTCGTCCTCAACGGCAGCGAGCCCAAGGGCATGTGCGACCGCGCCGAAGCCGAATGGCTGATCGGAGCAATCGATCACGATGGCAAGCTTGAGACGATGGCCGAGCTCGAAGTGCTGGTGCGCATCATCGAGCGCGCGCGCAATGTCGACGATGTCCTTAAGCAATACGCGCTGAAGCAGGTCGAGCACGCCGTGCTGCACGGCGAAGGTCCGACCCGCTGCGGCGGCGAGCTCGCCTCCTGCCACGTCAGCACCGCCGAATGCCACATCCTGCGCCGCCTGGTCTTTGCCAGCGGCGGACACGGCCCAGCAGCCGTCAGCCGTTACGATGCCGAGATGCTGTTCCGCATCAAGGATGCGACGCTCAATGCCGCCAGTGCGCCCGACTGGCCGGTGCTGTTCGTCGACGGCGTCGCCAATTACCTGCGCGGCTTCCAGGCAGCCAATGCCCAGCTGTCGCACGGACGCGTAAAGGAGCTTGAGAGCTTCATCGCCGACAATTCGGTCAATGTCGGGCGCTTCTTCGGTCGCATGGCGAAAGAAGCGCCAAAGATGGCCAATCACTTCGGCAAGGTCTTCGGCCAGAAGGGCGGGGGCACGGATTACACCGTGCGCGCGATCGAAGGTGAGGACGTGACGGCAAACGAAGCCAGATGGCTGAACGGTATGATCGAAGCCGACGGCCAGCTCGACCCGCTGGAAAAAGCGCTGATCGAGCGGATCGAGGCGGAGCTGGACTAACGCTCAGACCATAAAGCTCTCGCCGCAGCCGCACGCGCCCTTGGCGTTGGGGTTTTCGAATACGAATCCGGCGGTGAAGTCGTCTTCCACCCAGTCCATCGTGCTGCCGATCAGGTAGAGCACGCTCGCACCATCGATGTAGAACACCCCACCGGGCGTCTCGATCTTCTCGTCGAACTTGGCTTCCTCGGTGACATAATCGACCGAGTAAGCGAGGCCTGAACACCCACGGCGCGGCGTCGAGAGCTTGACCCCGATCGCATCCTCGGGCGCCTTCGCCATCAAGTCAGCGACGCGTTGTTCGGCAGCCGGCGTGAGGATCACGGCGGCCTTCGGGGCGGGGCGGGTCTTGGTGTCGGCCATCACAGCATCCCCAATTCAAGCCGCGCTTCGTCGGTCATCTTGTCGGGGCCCCACGGCGGGTCCCACACGAGATTGACCTCGGCATCGCGTACACCCGGCACGCTGGCCGCGCGCAGCTCGACCTCGCCGGGCATGGTTTCGGCGACCGGGCAATGCGGGGTCGTCAGCGTCATGGTGACAGTGACATCGGCCTCGTCATCGACTTCGACGCCGTAGATCAGGCCGAGATCGTAGATGTTGACCGGGATTTCCGGGTCGTAGATTTCCTTGAGCGCGGCGACGACGGCTTCCTGCAACTCGCTGCCTGCCCCGCCGGGACCGGCGCTCTCAGGCTTCTTCTGCAGGAAGCCCTCGAGATAATCGCGCTTGCGCTCAAGCTTTTCGCGCGGCGCCTCTTGCTCCACGGCGTCCTCGACTCTGGCACGCGGCGGCTTGGGCGGTGCTTCGCGCAGCACTTCCTCGTTCGGCGCGGGGGCGGCGACAAAGTCCTTCTCGTCGCTGGGCTTGTTCATCCGAAGATCCTCTGGGTTCGTTCAATGCCGCGCAGCAGCGCGTCGATGTCGCTTTCGTCGCTGTAAAGGCCGAAGCTGGCCCGCGCCGTCGCGGGTACGCCGAGATAGTCCATCAGCGGCTGGCAGCAGTGGTGCCCGGCCCGAATCGCGACATTCTCTTCATCCAATATGGTGCCGAGGTCGTGCGGATGCACCCCCTCCATGGTGAAAGACAGGATTCCGGCGGAGGATTCGGGGCCGAACAGGCGGATCGAGTTGATCTGGCTCAACACCTCGCGCGCTTGCCGCACCAGCCCGTTCTCGTGCGCGTAGAGGCTCTCCATGCCAAACTGGGTGGTGTAATCGATCGCCGCATGCAGCGCGATCGCTTCGGTGATCATCGGCGTTCCCGCTTCGAAGCGCTGCGGTGGCGGAGCATAGGTGGTTTGTTCGAATGTGACCTTGTCGATCATCGACCCGCCACCCTGGTACGGCGGCATGGCATCGAGCAGTTCCTCGCGCGCCCACAGCACGCCGATACCGGTCGGGCCGTATATTTTGTGGCCGGAGAAAACGAAGAAGTCGCAATCGAGCTCGGCCATGTTGAGCCGCATGCGCGGGGCCGACTGGCAGCCGTCGAGGAGCAGCTTTGCCCCGACTGCATGCGCTGCCTTGGCCGCGCGCTTCGCGCCCAGTACCGAGCCGAGCACATTGGAGACATGCGCCAGCGCGACGATGGCATGCTGCTCGGTCAGGTTGGCTTCGAGCCAGTCCAGATCGATCAGGCCATCTTCGGTCAGCGGACAGACGTCGATTTCTGCGCCGACCCGCTCGGCCACCATCTGCCACGGTACGATGTTGGAGTGATGTTCGAGCTGGCTCAGCATGATGCGGTCGCCGGCCTTCAGATTCGCAAGGCCCCAGCTGTGCGCGACGAGATTGATCCCCTCGGTCGCGCCGCGCACGAAAACGATTTCATTCTCGCTTTTGGCACCGAGAAACTCGGCGGTGCGCTTGCGGGCCGCTTCGTAGGCGACGGTCATGTCGGCCGAGCGCGCATAGACCCCGCGGTGGACCGTAGCGTAATCCTCGCCCAGCGCGCGGCTCATGGCATTGATCACCGCCTGCGGCTTTTGCGCGGTCGCGGCAGTGTCGAGATAGTGCCACCGCTTGCCATCGGGGGTGACAAGACCCGGGAAGTCGCACCGTACGCCCACGCCCGTTCGGGCTGAGCCTGTCGAAGCCCAGCCACCGCCTTGCTCCGCGCCCAAGCGTTTCGCCTGCCCTTCGACAGGCTCAGGGCGTACGGAAGTTGGCTGATCGGTGGTCGTCACAGCGTATCCCCAAGCACGTCGAGCGCGGCTTCGAGCAAACGTTCCTGCTCGGCCTCGTCTCCAATCGCCACGAAAGCGTCGGCGATGAAAGCGCGGACGAGCAGCTTCTTGGCGGTGTGCGGCGGGATGCCGCGTGCGGCCATGTAGTAGCGGGCCATTTCGTCGAGCTGGCCGACCGTCGCGCCATGCGCGCATTTCACATCGTCGGCGAAAATTTCCAGTTGCGGCACGGCGTTCGCGCTCGCGCCCTTGTTCAGCAGCAAGCCCTTGAAATCCTGCGCCGCGTCGGTCTTCTGCGCATCGCGCACGACATCGATCGCGCCGAGGAAATTGCCGCTGCCTTGGTCCCAGTGCACCGCGCGCACGACCTGGTTGGAGGTCGCTTCCGGCTCGGCATGGACGGTGTGCGTCACGAATTCGCGCACCGCATCGCCGCCGCCGATGGTGACCCCGCCGAATTCGAAATGCGCCCCCTTCGCGAGCCGGACTTCGACTTCGACCCGGCAATAGTCGCTACCCGCGATCACGGTGAACATCTCCGCCCGCGCGCCTTCGCCGATCGTCAGGCGGACGCGATGCAATTCGGGCGCATCGCTGCCGACGACCATGCAATGGCTGCGCGTCTCGCCCGGCGCGAGGGTGACTTCTTTCCACACATCGAGCGCGTCCACACCGAGCCGCTCGAGCGCCTCGATATCGGCATAGCGCCACGCCTCGTCACGGCGGGTGGGAAGAGCCGCCACCTCACGCATCGGCCATCACCGCGTCGTAGCCTTCGTCTTCCAGGCGCACTGCGATTTCGGGACCGCCGGTCTGGACGATGCGCCCGGCGGCGAGGATGCTGACCTTGTCGGGCTTCACCACTTCGAGCAGGCGCTGGTAGTGCGTGATCAGGAGCACGCCCTTGGCGGGATCGCGCATGATCGCATTGATCCCTTCGCCGACGACGCGCAGCGCATCGATATCCAAGCCGCTATCGGTCTCGTCGAGGACAGCGAAGGTCGGGTCGAGAATGCCCATCTGGACCATTTCGGCGCGCTTCTTCTCGCCGCCCGAGAAGCCGACATTCACCTGCCGCTTGAGCATTTCCATGTCGAGCTTGAGCAGCCCGGCCTTTTCCTTGGCAAGCTTGAGGAAATCGCCGCCCGACAGCGGCTCTTCCCCGCGCGCGGTACGCTGCGCATTGAGCGCTTCGCGCAGGAACTGGACGTTGGAGACGCCGGGGATCTCGACCGGGTACTGAAAGCCGAGGAACAGCCCCGCCGCCGCGCGTTCGTGCGGTTCCATGGCGAACAAATCCTGCCCCATGAACGTGACCGAGCCTGCAGTCACTTCATAGCCAGGTCGGCCGCCCAGTACATAGGCGAGCGTGGACTTGCCAGCGCCGTTGGGGCCCATGATGGCATGCACTTCGCCCGCCTGCACTTCCAGCGTCAGGCCGTTGAGGATCTGTTTGCCGTCAATCTCGGCGTGAAGGTTTTCAATCTTGAGCATTGTCGAAATCTGCAAGTTCCCGTTGTCCCGCTGCGGCGCAGCGGCGTTGTTCGATCACGATGAGCGAGTTGAAGCGCTGGAGCTGGCGCTGGTAGGCAAACAGTTCACGCTGGTCGTCTTCGCTGTAGCTGTCCTGCGCATGCACCGCTTCGATGCGGTCGCTATTGTCGGCCATGAAGGCGCTGCGTTCCTGCGACAGCGCATCGATGCGGGCGACGCAGCGGGCGGTGTCTTCGCTGGCGACGGCGGCCTGGCGGCGGACCTGCCGGTATTCCGGCTCCGTCACCAATCGCGCGCGGGTGGCGGAGTCGATGCTCGCGCCGCGTGCCACGTGCAGCGCGCGGATCTGGTCGAACAGCGCCGCAACATCCTGCGGCGTCATCGCGTCCGAACTGTCGCGACCGGCGAGCACGGCATTGGCCTCGGCCTCCAGCCGCACGCCCTTGTCGGCGCAGCGCGGCAGGTCGTCCTCGCGATATTGCGCGGCGAAGGTGCGCCCTTCGCCGATCGTGTAGGAGCCTGCCCGCAGGCAATCGTAATACTCACCGACATAGGGCTCGATCACGAAGGGGTAATCGAGCGTCCAGTCCTCGTCGGAATAGACCGCTTCGACCTTGTCGCTCGCCTGCTGCAGGGCGACAAGCAGAGCTACGGCGCTGGCAATGGAGGTGGCAATCATGAATCGCTCTCTTCGGTCGGGCCGGACAGGCGATCGATGCGGGCGAGCCAGGCGTCGGCCAGCTCGGCACGCTCGGTGCGGTTGCGGCCGAGCATCAGGTCCTTGAGGATACCGATGGTCTTGCCGCGCGCTTTCTCGCGCACCGGCCCGCAATCCTGCTTGGTTTCGCGCGGATTGAGCAGCTTGCCGTCATCGTCGTAGAGCGCGATGCCCTGCTCGGTCTGGCGGCAGGTGAGGTAAGGCATCAGGGCCGGCGAGAGTTCCTGCGGGATCGAGACATTTTCGAGCTTTTCGGGCCGCTGCACCGGCTCGGCGGCAGGCGCGGCCTGCATGGCAAGAACCGTAGCGGCGATCGTCGTTATCATCATCGTCTTTCCCTTCCCTCTCTCGGCCCGGTACCCCGGACATCTGTACCTCTTGAATCCGTGCGCCTTTGATGTGTCGAAGGCCTGCTGCGACGGTTTTCCTGTTTCTCGCGGTAGCGCGCATTCATTGCCGCGAAGACAGTTTTCATGACGGCTTCCATATCATCGAGAATGTCCTGCGCCGGCAAGCGCAGAACTTCGATCCCGACCGCCGCGAGGCTCTTGTCGCGGCGTTTCGCAAGTTCGGTATCGTCCGCTTCCTCGATATCGATGGCAAGGCCGAGCGGGTGCGAAGCGAAGTCCATGATCGCCGAGCCGATCACGACCTGCTTCTGGAACTTGAACTTGCCGAAATCTTCTTTGGCAAAGCGCGCAGCGAGCGCCTTATGCGCCTCGGACGGATGCCGCCGCATCTTTCGCGCGCGATCATGCAGCGCATCGAGGCGCTTCTCCGAAATCTTCCAGCCACGGCCCTTCTTGTTAAGGGTCGCAGCGGCGTCATCCTGGTCGGACTCATCGCGAAGTTTGAGGGTCTTGCGATCGGTCATTTGGTTTCTTTACAAAGCACCATCACATACTCGGTCTCGATTAAAGGTGAGTCGCCACCGGGGGCTTCGAGTGAGAGTGGGAAATGATGCACGCTGATGACCTGCAACCCACGAAAGTTCTCCGGATCGCCGTTTTCTGGGTCAATAGCGATGTGGTCGTCAACACGCGGCATAGCGTGAAACCGATATAGGCCTAACGCTTCACCATCCGCCAAATTGCGGCCGACCACAACTTGGGCTTCGATCACATTCTGTTCGCTCATCCGACACTTCCTTCCAAACTAATCGCCAGCAGCTTCTGCGCTTCGACGGCAAACTCCATCGGCAGCTCTTTCAGCACTTCCTTCGCGAAGCCGTTGACGATCAGCGCCATCGCCTGCTCCTCGTCGAGCCCGCGCTGCATGGCGTAGAAGAGCTGGTCGTCGCTGACTTTGCTGGTGGTTGCTTCGTGTTCGATCTGCGCGCTCGGGTTCTTGACCTCGATATAGGGCACGGTGTGCGCGCCGCAGAGGTCGCCGATCAGCAAGGAATCGCATTCGGTGCGGTTGCGGACATTCTCCGCATTCGGCCCGACGCGCACGAGGCCGCGATAGGTGTTGTTCGACTTACCCGCACTGATACCCTTGGAAATGATCGTGCTGCGCGTGCCGGGCGCGTTGTGGATCATCTTGGTGCCGGTATCGGCCTGCTGGTAATTGTTGGTCACCGCAACCGAGTAGAACTCGCCGACGCTGTCTTCGCCGTTGAGCACGCAGCTCGGATATTTCCATGTCACCGCAGAGCCGGTTTCGACCTGCGTCCAGCTGATCTTGCTGCGCGCGCCCTGGCACAGGCCGCGCTTGGTGACGAAATTGTAGATCCCGCCCTTGCCCTCGGCGTCTCCGGGATACCAGTTCTGGACGGTCGAATACTTGATCTCGGCATCTTCCATCGCGACCAGCTCGACCACGGCGGCATGAAGCTGGTTTTCGTCGCGCATCGGCGCGGTGCAGCCTTCGAGATAGCTGACGTAAGAGCCCTTCTCGGCAACGATCAATGTGCGTTCGAACTGGCCGGTATTCTCCGCATTGATGCGGAAATAGGTGCTGAGCTCCATCGGGCAGCGCACGCCCTCCGGAATATAGACGAAGGTGCCGTCCGAAAAGACCGCGCAATTGAGCGTGGCGAAGTAGTTGTCGCGCTGCGGCACGACCTTGCCGAGCCACTTTTTGACCAGTTCCGGATGCTCGCGGATCGCCTCGCTGATGGAGAGGAAGATGACGCCCGCCTTCTTCAGCTCTTCGCGGAACGTAGTGGCAACGCTGACGCTGTCGAACACCGCATCGACCGCGACCTTGCGCGCGCCCTTGACCCCGGCCAGCACTTCCTGCTCGCCCAGCGGGATGCCAAGCTTGTCGTAAACTTCCTTGATCGCCGGATCGAGCTCGTCGAGCGATTCCAGCTCGGGCTTCTTGGTCGGTTCGGCGTAGTAATAGGCGTCCTGGTAATCGATTTTCGGATAGCCGAGCTTGGCCCAGTCCGGCTCTTCCATGGTCTGCCACAGGCGAAACGCCTTCAGCCGCCAGTCGAGCATCCACTGCGGCTCACCCTTCTTCTCGCTGATGAAGCGAACGGTATCCTCATTCAGGCCCTTGGGCGCGAAGTCCTGCTCGATGTCGCTGGACCAGCCGTGCTCGTAGTCGGCGGCCTTGGCGGCTGCCTCCTTCGCATCACGGTCCTGGACGTCAATTTCTTCGGTCATGCCAGTTCTTTCTCGGCTGCAAGCTGCGTCAACGGGATGCCCGCCAGCGCACCGCGCATTGCATTGTTGATCAGCGGCCAATGGGGTTTGACCGTGCAATTGTGGTCCACCGCGCAGTCGGTGCCATCGATGCAGGCGGTGAGCGCGATCGGCCCCTCCACCGCTTCGACGATATCCGCCACATTGATCGCCGCCGCCGGCCGCGCCAACTGTAGCCCACCACCTGCCCCGCGCACCGAGCGCAAGAGGCCGGCCGCAGTCAGCTTGCTGACGACCTTCTGCACCGTCGGCACCGGCAGGCCGGTTTCCGCAGCCAGTTCCGCCGCCGACACGCGTCCGCCACCGCAATGGCGGGCGGCGTGGCTCATCGTGACCACGGCATAATCGGCAAGGTTGCTAAGGCGCATGGGCAAGACTGACTCAAATCGGACCAAATCGTTCCGATTTCCAGCTAGGCGCGGAATGGCCGGAATTCAACGATTTTTGGCTTGTTGCGAGTCGTTAGCAGCTGCGGTCAGGTCTTGCGCTCGAAGTCCTCGCCATCGGGTTTTTTGACCCGGAAGTTCCTGAGGTCGAGCAGTTCATTGAGGATCGGGTTGTCGTCCCCTCCCAGCCGCGAGGGGGTGCGCCCGACGAACAAATTGATCTCGCGGATCAGGTGCGACTGGTCGTAGAAAAACTCTGTCACCCCGGCCACTTCCTCTTCCGTAGTGTTCGGGGCCGACAGGAATGCCGCGGCCCGCACCGCGCGGTATTTGCGCTTCAGCGCCCGCGGGTTGAGCCCGAAATAGCGCTCGACCAGCCTTTGGGTCTGCCGCGTCGAATAGGCGGTCTGTTCGTAGAGCGCGTCCAGCTCCGGATCGAGCGAGGTGCCGAGCCATTCGACCACTTGCGCAATCAGCGTGGCGTGCCTTTTCGTCACGCGCTTGAGCCGCGGGCGGATGAAACCGGAAAGCCGGTCGACCATCTCCATCTGCGCGATCGAGCCGTCGGCGTAGGACGTGTGGATCGCATCACAGAACGCGTCGGTTTCAGGCCCGAAAAAGTCGCGCGCTTCGAAAATGCGGTTGCCGTGCTCGTCGGCACCCAGCCCGCTAAGCGCGGCCCAGCCGAGGGGGGTAAGGGCCGCGCCCAGTGAGTGAAAACCGCCCTCGAAGCGGAACGGGACCGCCACCGAAGTCGGCGACTGCAGCGAGCATCTGGGGATCGCCTGCGAGCGGCCGTCACGGAAATGCGCCTCGCCGTCGCCCTTGAGGACGATCATCAGCTTGCCGACGTCGGCCGGCTGGATATCCTCGATTTCCGCCTCGTCGCTGCGGAAGTGAAACAATGTAGTGATGTAGGGGCGCAAGTCTTCGGGCGGCGGTATGTAGTCGATCGCGGCGGACTCGTGGTGCGCCGCGGCCGAAGCCGCCCCTTCCGTCACTACCCCTAAAGCGGACCCCCCCGCTTCCGCCATCCGTTTCATGCGACCCACTATTAATATTGTTGCTGCCCCGCCCCCCTTGAAGCTCTTTTCAGCAAGAAAATCCAGCAATTTCGAGTTGATTGGTATCGTCATCCGGCGCCGATGCACTTGGTCGCCGGGCGAATAGATGCAGACTTCGGTCTCGAGACAGGCCGCAGGAGAGGGAGCCGAGACTTGTTCAGGAGGCCCGGAATTCCTGCAGCCGGGTGAAATTCTTCATTTGCAGCAAAGTCTTGAGTATCGGCTGCTCGTCCCCGCCGAGCCGCGCGGGCGTATAGCCGCAGAAGCGGCGTATCTCGCGGATCATGTGCGGCTGGTCGTAGAACGCGGTTGCGATCGCGGCTTCCTCGCTGTCCGAAAGGGTCCCTTGCGACAGCATCGTCTCGCGAAATCAAGCATGCGTATTTTTCTCTCATTGCCGCTGCGGAATCGGCTGTGCGCGCGTTCCGGATCGATTCCAAGCGCGTTTCAGCTTCCTCCGCCGAAGAGATCCCTCCGGCCCGAGCGTGTCGCTCGTCACGCTGGGCGCGTCGGTGCGGAAGTGCTTCGGCGTGCGCCCGGTGAACTGGCGGATGTCGCGGATCATATGGGCTTGGTCGAAGTAGGCCGCTTCAACCTCGTTCCTGGCCGCCGCATCGAGATCGGGCTGCGAAAGCAGCGTGGCCGCGCGTATGGCACGGTACCGCTTCACCAGTGTCGCCGGAGGTTTGCCGAAGAATCTCTTGCACAATCGCTGCACCTGCCGGGGGGACAGGGCGGTTGCGCGGGCTAGTTCCGCCACGTCCGGATTGAAGTCGGCGCTGAGCCAGGCGACGGTGCGCATGATGAAATCCGCATGGTTGTCCGACGGCGGGTTCAGGCTGGTGCGAACAATGTCCGCCAGTCGCATGCAGGCATCCTTGGCCTCCAGCTCCCCAGACGCGAAATCGGCGCCAATTGCAGCCATAGCCCGGGCCGACCCTTCCCCCAATACTCGGTCTGCATCGATCCTGCGGTGGCCGAACGTATCGACCGGCAGATCGGCGATGGCCGCCCATCCCAGGGCCGTCAGCGAGACGCCGCAGGCGCGCACCGGTCCTTTCATCGAGAAAGGTGCTGCCTGCTGCATCGGGGCAAGAAAGAAGGCATCGCTCGATTCGCCGACATGATCGTCGCCGAACTGCATCCGGGCGTGGCCCCGGCCGAAAGTGATCATCTGCGCGGAATAGGCCGGCAGGATGTCGTCCAGCCGTTCGCGGTCCGTCTCGAAGACGAACAATGTGTTCACATACGGCGCGAGATCGCGGGGCGCAGCGACGAACTCGAACCGGAAAGGGGCATCCATCAGTTACGCAAGTCCTCGAGCGACCCCGTCAAACCCGCGATCACTCTCCCATAGTCGCCTTGTCCATCATCTTTTCGCGGGCGATCCAGCCGTCGATATTTTCTTCGAGGATCGACAGCGGCACCGGCCCGCTCTTGAGCACGGTGTCGTGGAAACCGCGTATGTCGAAATCATCGCCCAACTCGGACCGTGCCTTCTCGCGCAGCTCCATGATCTTGAGCTTGCCGATCATGTAGGCCGTGGCCTGCCCCGGATAGACGATATAGCGCTCGATCGCCTTGCGGATATCGCCATCGGGATTGGGCGTATTGTCGGTCAGGTACTGGATCGCCTTCTCGCGGCTCCAGCGCTTGTCGTGGATGCCGGTATCGACAACCAGCCGACAGGCTCTCCACAGTTCCATCCCCAGCCGCCCGAAATCGGAATAGGGATCGGTATAGAAGCCCATGTCCTTGCCCAATTCTTCCGAATAGAGCCCCCAGCCCTCGGTATAGGCGGTGACGCCGCCGAAGCGGCGGAAAGGCGGCAGGTCGCCGAGTTCGGTCTGGAGCGCGCGCTGCAGGTGGTGGCCAGGTGAGCCCTCGTGATAGGCGAGCGCTTCCAGCTCGTTTTTCGACATATCGCGCAGATTGTAGAGATTGACGTAATAGGTGCCGGGGCGCGATCCATCGGGTGCCGGGCTCTGGTAGAAGGCCTTGCCCGCGCTCTTTTCGCGGAAGGCCTCGACCGGCTTGATGACCATCGGTGCCTTGGGCAGCACGCCGAAATATTTTGGCAGTTTGGCTTCCATCCGGTCGAGCACCGCATTGGCGTCGGCGAGATAGTCTTCGCGACTGGTGTAGAAGAAGCGGTCGTCGGTGCGGGTGTAGCGGAAGAAGTCCTGCAGCGAGCCTTCGAAGCCGACCTTGTCCATGATCGCCCGCATCTCGCCATGGATCCGCTCGACTTCGCGCAGGCCGATATTGTGGATCTCGTCGGCGGTCAGATCGGTGGTGGTGTAATTGGCGAGCAATGCTTCGTAATAGGCCGCGCCGTTGGGCAGGCGCCAGATTCCGTCCGCATCGGGTGCGGTCGCCTGCTGCCGCTTCATCTCGGCCAGAAGTCGGAGATAGGCCGGTCGCGCTTCGTCGTTCCACGCCACGGCAGCGGCGTCGACCAGGTCGGCCTTGGCTTCGTCGGCGATCTCGAGCGCCGCGACCTTGGCGGCGAAATCATCGAGGATCGCATTGCTGCTGCCTTCTGCCGTGAGATTCTCGATATCCGAGATGACGTAGGGATAGACCCAGTCTGGCGGCATCACTCCCATGTCGGCCCGCTCGCGCGCTTCGGCGGTGAGTGTATCCAGCACTTCGGCCATGCCTTCTATGCGGCTGACGTAATCCGCCGCATGGCTCTCATCGGCAACCCGGTGGATGTTGATGAGGAAGGCGGGCAGGCGGCTTTGTGCGCCGTTCATCTGGTCGAAGATGTAGTCGTTGTCGCGGTAGGGCCAAAGCGAGGCGCTGCGCTTGGCCATGGCGTCGAACAGGCGATAGGACAGCGCATCCTGCTCGCTCAGTTCCGTGACATCGTAAGCGGCACGCATCCGCGCGGCGCTTTCCTGAAGAAGGTCGTACTGCTCCTTCTCGCCGGCATCCGAATAATCGCCCCACTCGCCGTAATCCTCGTCCCGAATCCCGCGATAGGCCTTGCCCAGCGGGGACAGCTCAAGCTGCGCCGCATCATAGGCATCGAAGAACGCGTTGATATCCTGGGATTGCGCGGCGGGAGCCTCAGTCGCGGCAGTGGCGGTGGCCGTTGCCGAAGCCGTCGCAACCGGCTCGTCCGAGGCGTAGGGGGAAGCGCAGCCGCCTAGAGCGATCGCTGCTGCGGAAGTGGCGAGAAGGAAAAAAATTTTCATGTGCTGTCTCCGTCGCGGGTACGAACCGGAATACGGTTATGGCAATGCGCGGCACAAAAAAAGGGGCGGCCCCCGATAAATCGAGAACCGCCCTTTGAAGTTGAGGAACTCGTTGCATTGCTGCCTCGAGCCCTTCGGGTCGCAGGAGCTAGCTAGCAAAGCCCCCGATTCGGGGATTGTATGGAAACGACAAAACCGAAATTGTCCGGTTTTCCGGGCAATATATCCGCAGCCGGGCCTTGCTCGACAGATGCGGAATTGCGGGCCATAGGGCGCGCACGCATGCTTTTTTCGCTCATCCGCCCTGCCATACACGCGCTCGATCCGGAAAGAGCGCACCGGTTTTCGATCGAAGCGCTCAAGCTGGCGCCGTTGCCGCACAGCCGCCACTCCGACGCTTCGCTGTCCGTCAAAGTCGCCGGCATCCGCTTCCCCAATCCGGTCGGCGTCGCGGCCGGTTACGACAAGGATGCCGAAGTGCCCGATGCCCTGCTGGGCCTCGGCTTCGGCTTCGTCGAAGTCGGCTCGATCACACCCCGCCCGCAGGAGGGCAATCCGAAACCGCGCCTGTTCCGGCTGAGCCGCGACCGGGCGGTTATCAATCGCATGGGGTTCAACAATGCGGGGGCCGATGTGGCGGAGCGACGGCTGAGGGCCCGCGCGGCGAAGGGCGGCGTGATCGGCATCAATGTCGGGGCGAACAAGGATTCGGATGATCGCATCGCCGATTACGCGACCATGGTCCGCCGCATGGCGCCTTATGCAAGCTATCTCACCGCCAATATCTCCAGCCCCAACACGCCGGGCCTGCGCGCGCTGCAGGACGAAGGGGCGCTGACCGGACTGCTCGACGCGGTGATGGAAGCGCCCGGTGCCGACGGTCCGCCGGTCTTCCTCAAGGTCGCGCCCGACCTCGAGCCTGCCGATGTCGATGCGATTGCGCGGATCGCGATCGACAAGGGCCTCGGTGCGCTGATCGTCTCGAACACCACCATCTTCCGGCCCGATCTCCAATCGCGCGATCGCGACGAGACGGGAGGCCTCTCCGGCGCGCCCCTCAAACCGCTCGCGCTCCAGCGTTTGCGCGACTTCCGCAGCGCCACTGGCGGAGCTATTCCGCTGGTCGGCGTAGGCGGGATAGCCACTATAGACGACGCGTGGGAACGCATTCGCGCAGGGGCGAGCCTCGTGCAGGTGTATTCGGCGATGGTCTACGAGGGCCCCGGCCTCGGGCGCTCCATCGCGCGCGGGCTTTCGCGCAAATTGCGCGAACACGGCATGGCTTCGATTGAAGAAGCGGTCGGAAGCGAATAGCACGCCTTGCCATGACAATTCGCCAAATCCTCGCCTCTCTCGCCGCGCTTGCCCTTGTCGGATGCGCCAATGCCTATGCCGAAGAGCCGGTTGTTGCGCAGCAGGCTGCGCCTGCCTTCGCAGGAACGGTCGCCTCGGCCGATCCGCGCGCCACGGCTGCGGGGGAAGAGATGTTGCGCCGCGGCGGCAGCGCGACCGATGCCGCCATTGCCACGATGATCGCGCTGACGGTGGTCGAACCGCAAAGTTCGGGCATCGGCGGCGGTGGCTTCATCGTGCGCGGGTCGCCCGACGGGACCGTCACCAGTTACGACGGGCGCGAGACGGCCCCCGCAGGAGCGACACCCGACTGGTTCCTCGGCGAAGACGGTGAGCCCCTGCCGGGCCGCGAAGCGGTACTGTCGGGCCTCAGCATCGGCGTGCCGGGCAATATCGACGTCGCCCGGCGCGCGCATGACGAGCACGGCAAGCTGCCTTGGGCGACGCTGTTCGAGCCGGCGATCCGGCTGGCACGCGAGGGCTTCGTCCTCAATCCGCGCCTCAATGCTTCGCTCGACGGCTATGCCGATCGCGCCGGGCTGACAGAAGGCGGCAGGGCAACTTTTTACGCCGATGACGAGATGCCCAAGGCAGTCGGCGCGCGCATCGTGCAGGAAGAATTGGCGCAGACGCTCGAAGCCATCGCCGCGAACGGGCCGGAATGGTTCTACGACAGCGAATTCGGCGCAGGCCTCGCAGAGACCGTTGCCGCCGCCACACCGCGCGAAGGCAAGATGACGACCGAGGACGTCGCGACGTACTCGTCGAAAGAGCGACCTGCCGTTTGCGGCACCTATCGCCGACACAAGGTCTGCGGCATGGGCCCGCCCTCTTCCGGCGGCATCGCGGTCATCCAGATCCTCAAGCAGCTCGAACGTTTCGACCTTGCGGCGATGGGAGCGCAATCGCCCGAAGTCTGGCACCTGTTCGTTGAGTCGCAGCGCCTCGCCTATGCCGATCGCGAACTCTACACCGGCGACAGCGACTTCGTGGACGTACCAGTCGAAGGGCTCGTCGCTCCGGCCTATCTTGCCGCGCGCTCGCAATTGATCGATCCCGCAGCGCGCACCGATGAAGTCGAGGCCGGCCAGCCCCCGCGCGCTCCGCAGGCCCGCGCCACCGGCGAGCACTATCCCGACAGCGGTACGACGCATCTGGTCGCGGTTGGCCCCGACGGCACCATGGTCAGTTACACCTCCACCATCGAGGGCGCCTTCGGTTCGGGCTACATGTATGGCGGTTTCTACCTCAACAACGAGCTGACCGATTTCAGCTTCCGCCCGGAACGCGACGGCGTGCCGGTCGCCAATAGGGTCGAAGGCGGCAAGCGGCCGCGCAGCTCGATGGCGCCGACGGTCGTCTACGATCCGCAAGGCAAGCCGCTGCTCGCCATCGGGGCCGCCGGCGGCCCGACCATCCCGATCCAGACCGCGCGCTCGATCATCGGCGTGATCGACTTCGGGATGGAGCTGGAAGACGCGCTCGCCCTGCCGATGATCATGGCCTTCGGCGACCGGGTCATCGTGGAGGAAGACACGTGGCTGGCCGGGGCGATCCCGGCGCTCAACGCGCTCGGCCACGAGCAGGTCGTCACCAGCGGCTTCCTCTTCCGCACCAATGCCGCAATGCGCACGCCGCAAGGCTGGGTCGCGCGGCACGACCTGCGGCTAGACCCGCTGCTGGCCATGCCGGGGCCAGAGTGATCCGGCTTGCCGCTACGGCAGCAGCCCCCTAGAAGCGCCGCGATAGTTACAACAGCAACAATTTTCCTTCGGAGCAGGAGCGCTTGATGGTGCAACTGGGCGATATCGAAACCGCCGACAATCTCGTCGAACTTTTCCTCAAGCGCGCCGATGGCAAGGGCGACGAGCCGTTCCTCGGCGCCAAGCGCGACGGCGCATGGCAGACGCAAAGTTGGCGCGAAGCGGCGGAGAAGGTGTGCATCCTCGCGGAGGGCCTGCGCGGTCTAGGCCTGAAGGATGGCGACCGGGTCATGCTGGTCAGCGAGAACCGGCCCGAATGGTGCATCGCCGACCTCGCCATTATGGCGGCAGGCTGCATCACCGTTCCGGCCTACACCACCAATACCCAGCGCGATCACATGCACATCCTCGACAATTCGGGGGCCAAGGCGGTGATCGTTTCCAACGACAAGCTTTCCGATCCGCTGCTCCCCGCGATCATGCGCACCGGCATCGCCGAGCATGTGATCGCCATCGATTCGATCCGCTCGCACCAGTCCGCCGGGTCGGAAATCGTCCATCGGTGGGATAATCTGCTGCAAGGCGATGCGGCAACGGCGCGCACGGCGGTCGAAGAGCGGATGAAGGGCGTGACGCGCGAGACCACCGCCTGCATCATCTACACCAGCGGCACGGGCGGCGCGCCGCGCGGCGTGCTGCAGCATCACGGCGCGATCCTGTGCAATGTCACCGGCGCAGCGGAAATCCTGATGAGCGATTTCGGGCTCGACGACGAGGAGCGTTTCCTGTCCTTCCTGCCGCTAAGCCATGCTTATGAACATACCGGCGGGCAGTTCCTGCCCATCGGCGTCGGCGCGCAGATCTATTATTCCGAAGGACTGGAAAAGCTCGCCAGCAATCTCGAGGAAACCCGCCCCACCATCATGGTCGTCGTCCCGCGCCTGTTCGAAGTGCTGCGCACGCGCATCATGAAACAGGTCAGCAAGCAGGGCGGCACGGCCAATTTCCTGATGGACAAGGCGCTGGAGATTGGCGAGCGGCGCGCTGAAGGCCACCGCAAGCTGCTCGACGGGCCCATGAACGCGATCCTCGAGCGCACGCTGCGCCCCAAGATACGCCAGCGCTTCGGCGGCCGGATCAAGGCGATGGTGTCCGGCGGGGCGCCTCTCAACCCCGAAGTCGGCGTGTTCTTCGAATCGATGGGGCTGACCATGCTGCAGGGCTATGGCCAGACCGAAGCCGGACCGGTGATTAGCTGCAACAGGCCGCGGGCGGGCCTCAAGATGGATACCGTCGGCCCGCCGATGCAGGGGGTGGAGGTCAAAGTTGCCGAGGATGGCGAGCTGCTGGTGCGCGGCGAGCTGGTGATGAAGGGATACTGGCAGAACGAGGCCGAAACCGAGCGGACGCTCAGGGACGGATGGCTCCACACCGGCGATATCGGCCATCTCGACGACGCCGGGCGCATCGTCATCACCGATCGCAAGAAGGACATGATCGTCAACGACAAGGGCGACAACATCGCCCCGCAGAAGGTCGAAGGCATGCTGACCCTGCAGCCCGAGATCGGGCAGGCGATGGTTGCGGGCGACAAGCGGCCTTACATCGTCGGCCTTATCGTGCCCGATGCCGAATGGGCGCTCGAATGGGCCAAGGCCAACGACAAAAAGTTTGACCTGAAAGAGCTGCAGGAACTGCCCGAATTCCGCACCGCCGTGCGCGCCGCGGTAGACCGCACTAACCAGGACCTCAGCGTGATCGAGAAGGTGCGCGGCTTTGCCTTCGCCGACGAAGCCTTCACCATCGAGAACGAGGAAATGACCCCCAGCATGAAAATCCGCCGCCACGTGATCCGGCAGCGGTACCAGGAGCGGCTGGACGGGTTGTATAGATCCTAATGTTTTGAACCCGCATCCGCGGGTTCGTCCTCGCTAGACGCGCGGCAAGCCGCGCCCGCTGCGGGCGGGCGGTCGCCCTTGCGGTCCGCTGGTCGCGTACCGAACCAGCGCTTCTAATTAGGACGTGATGCTTGGTCGCGGCAGCCAAAGGCCGACCGGCCGTCGCGCCCACTGGCGCGGAAGCCTAAGGGGCCGGATGGCCCCGCCGGCGCTTGAGGCCAACCAAACTACGCCGCTTCCGCCTCGATAAACTCCGGAAAGAAGCTCGGGGCCTGACTCGACCAGCCGGGCGCGGTGGCGGCGGCTTCGCTTAAGCTCTGCAGCAGGATCTTGCGGCGTTCGGGGCGGATGTCGGGCAGGGCGGCGGCGCCGACGAAGGCGCTGGGCAGCCAGGGGCGCACATCGGCGCCGAGCAGGCGTTCGTAGAGGAAACGGAAGGCAGAGAAGCCTTCGAGCTTGTCCTGGCCGAGATCGAAGGTCGCGACATGGATCAGCGTGCCGAGAAACAGGTCGAGCCGGTCGCCCGGGCCGACATGTGCGAGCTGTTCGCGCAGCGCCTTGAGATCCTGGTAAGCGACATACTGGCTGCGGATGGCGATGTTCTCTTCGGCGTCGCGTGCCCACACCTTGAAGGCGTCGCAGCGGCCGAGGCCGATATCGAGGCTGCGGCGGATGTAGCGCTGTTCGCACGGCGTGAAATTCGCAAACTCGCGCATTTCCGCGATGCTGAGCGACTGGATGCCGGTGGTAGCCATGATCGAGTTCCCTTGTTGCAGGGGAACTGTCGCGCAAGATGGTTAACAACGCGTTATACGCATGGCGCATTGTTTGCCGGGCGCACGAAAAAGGCCGCCCCCTAAGGAGCGGCCCGTTCTAGCGCAATGGCCGGTTGGCGTCAGACCTTGTCGCCCATCGCGCCCTTGGCTTCGCCCTTCACCGATTGCGCGCGGCCCTTGTTTTCCTGCGCCACGCCTTCTGCCCGCGTTTCGGGATCGAAAGACTGCTGCTTCACCTTGCCTGCGGCCTTGTTGGCGGCGCCTTTGGCTTTGTCTTTAAGTTCGCCCATGATCGTGCTCCTGTCTTCGGGGGAGCCGCATCGCGCCTTGGGGAAGCCGGAAGCGGCAGGTCGTCGTATGATCGACCTGCTAATTCAATGTTTTAGATCACTGGCCGTTCCTGCTCTAGCGACAAGATGGGTCTGCAATGCGACGATCAGATCAAACCGGCAAGCGGGCTGGAAGGATCGGCATATTTCCGCGTTGCCATGCGGCCGGCAAGATAGGCCTCGCGCCCGGATTCCACCGCCAGTTTCATCGCCCGCGCCATGCGCGGCGGATCTTTCGCTTCGGCGATGGCCGTGTTCATCAGCACGCCATCGCAGCCCAGTTCCATCGCAACGGCGGCATCGCTGGCCGTGCCGACCCCGGCATCGACCAGCACCGGCACACTGGCGCCTTCCACAATCAGCCGGATGGTCACGCGGTTCTGGATACCGAGCCCCGAACCAATCGGCGCGCCCAACGGCATGATCGCGACGGCTCCAGCATCTTCGAGCTGCTTCGCCGCAATGGGATCGTCGGTGCAGTAGACCATCGGGTGGAAGCCCTCTTTCGCCAGCACTTCGCAGGCGCGGATGGTTTCGACCATGTTGGGGTAGAGCGTGCGCGCTTCGCCCAGCACCTCGAGTTTCACGAGGTCCCAGCCGCCCGCCTCGCGCGCCAGCCGCAGGGTGCGGATGGCGTCGTCTGCGGTGAAACAGCCGGCGGTGTTGGGCAGGTAGGTGACCTTTTTGGGGTCAATGTAGTCGGTCAGCATCGGCGCCTTGGGATCGCTGACATTGACCCGCCGCACCGCCACTGTGACGATTTCCGCTCCCGCAGCTTCGACGGCGGCGGCGTTCTGTTCGAAATCCTTGTATTTGCCGGTGCCGACGATCAGGCGTGAGCGGAAGGTTTGCCCCGCGACGGTCCACGTATCGCTTTCGCCGCGTCCTGCTCCGTCTTCGCCCCCGCCGACGAAGTGCACGATCTCCAGCACGTCGCCTTCGCTGAGAGCAATATCCTCCAGCTGCGAACGCGGCGCGATGGCGCCATTGTGCTCGACAGCCACCTTGGTCGGTTCGAGGTCGAGCTCGCGCACGAGCGCGGCGATGGTGGCGGCGGAGGTGCGGCGGGTGTCGCCGTTGACGGTGAGTGTCAGCTGGTCGCTCATGGCGAGCGAGATAGCGTTCAATGCGCGCGACGCAAGTTGAGGATATGGCCGATCGAGACCAGCACGACGCCGATGATGGTGAGAACGGCCTCCTGCAGTCCGTGCGGCGCGGCGAGCGCTCCGCCCATGAAGGTGAGGCCGACCATGGCCACGACGAAAGGCGTGCGCTGGCGATGGCGCAAGGCGCCCCAGCCGATGGCCACGCCCGCGATCACCACCGCGAGGGCGAGACCCCAGCGGTGAATTTCCGGCGCGAGCAGCCACTGCCCGCCGAGGCCAAGTGTCGCGACGACGGCGATGCTGGCGAGGCAATGCACCAGGCACAGGCTCGACAGCACGATGCCCGCGCGGTCGAGGCGCGCGCGCAGCGATGGCTGGGACGAGGACGGCGGATGACTCACGGCGCTCCATCTATGTGATGATGTATCTTTTCGCAAGCTCTGTTGCGCGCAAACCGCCTTGAAACCTGCACCGCGCGCGACCATTGGAGAGCGCATGGCGACTTTGTCCCAAGTTCCCCCGGTCTCGCGGAAAGCCCGCGCCGCGCCGATGGCGCTGGCCCGTTGGCTGTGGGTCGTTGCCGGCCTGGTCGTGACGATCGTCGCAATAGGCGGGATCACCCGGCTGACGGAAAGCGGCCTTTCGATCACGCATTGGAGCGTGGTGTCCGGCATCCTCCCGCCGCTGTCCGAAAGCGCCTGGCAGGCCGAGTTCGACCTTTATCGCCAGACCGGAGAATATCGCCTCGAGAGCGGGCCGGCCGGAATGGACCTGGCCGCTTTCAAGTTCATTTATTTCTGGGAATGGTTTCACCGCATCCTGGGGCGGGTGATCGGCCTCGCTTTCCTGCTGCCGATGATGTGGTTCTGGATCAGGGGCATGATCCCGGCGGGCTACAGGGGGCGGCTGCTCGCCCTCTTCGCGCTGATCTGCGGGCAGGGTGCGCTCGGCTGGTACATGGTCGCCTCAGGTGTCGGGACCGACCTGACCGATGTCAGCCATTTCCGGCTATCGGCACATTTGTTGACTGCGCTTTTCCTGCTTGCGGGGCTGGTCTGGACCGCGCTCGACTTGCGGCGACTGGCGCGCGTGCCCGATGCGCGGCCTGCGCGCTTCACCGGCGTCGCGTGGATGGCTTCGATCATCCTCTTCATCCAGATCCTGCTCGGCGCATGGGTCGCCGGGCTCAATGCCGGGCATGCGTCTTACAGCTGGCCGATGATGAATGGCGGGCTCCTGCCGCAGCCCGATCTCACCAGGGGATGGCTGTGGGCACTGACGCACGATCCCTTCCTGCTGCATTTCCTCCACCGCTGGTGGGCGTGGGTCGCTGTGATTGCGCTCGTCGTCCTGGCGCGCAAGGTCCGCCCGTTCGACCGCCGTGCGTCGATCGCGGTGCATTCCGCCTTCGGAACCATGGTCGTGCTCGGCATCGCGACGGTGCTGAGCGAAGTCTCGCTATGGATCGCGGTCGCGCACCAGCTTACCGGCGCGCTGCTGGTGATCTCGACCGCTTGGGCGGCGCATGCCATCGGCACGGCGCGCAAGACCGAGGCCGCATGAGCGCGCTGATCTACGCGCCCTTCCCCGACCGGGAAACCGCCCGGCAGGTCGCCACGCAATTGCTCGACGAAAAGCTGATCGCCTGCGCCAACCTGCTGGGCGCGATGGAATCGCTCTACGAGTGGAACGGCGAGCGCGGGAGCGGCGAGGAAATCGCCGTGCTGATGAAGACGGAAGCCAGCGTGCTGGACGCTGCGGTCGCCCGTCTCGAAAGCCTGCATCCTTACGATACGCCCGCCGTGCTCGGGTGGAAATGCGATGCGGCAGGCGCGGCGACCACGGCCTGGCTTGGTGCGCTCAGGCCCGCCCAATAGCACACGGTATTATTTTACCTCTCCGCAAACCCGCATGAATGCTTGACCTTCAGCGCGTTTGCGACCATTTGCCGCGCCCTGAGCGATGCCTCGCAAGAGGATTCGCGCACCCACGCCGCGGCTCCGGCCCCGGCAGCACGAACACTAAGGAACGAGATCAGCCATGAAGGCTCTTACGAAGACCACCCGGTCGATCAAACCGGCCGAGGTCGAAAAGAAGTGGCACCTGATTGACGCCGAAGGCCTGGTCGTCGGTCGCCTCGCAGCGATCGTCGCCAGCATCCTGCGCGGCAAGCACAAGCCCAGCTTCACCCCGCATGTCGATTGCGGCGACCATGTCATCATCCTCAATGCCGACAAGGTGAAGTTCACCGGCAACAAGATGACCGACAAGGTCTATTACAAGCACACCGGCCACCCCGGCGGCATCAAGGAAACGACCCCGGCCAAGGTGCTGGAAGGCCGCTTCCCCGAGCGTGTGATCGAAAAGGCCATCCAGCGCATGATTCCGCGCGGTCCGCTGGGCCGCGACCAGATGCGCGCCCTGCACATCTATGCCGGCACCGAGCATCCGCATGACGGCCAGAAGCCCGAAGTGCTCGACGTCGCTTCCATGAATCGCAAGAACAAGGTCTCCGCGTAATGGCTGACAAGAAGAAGACCGAAGAGCAGGCGGCCGACACCCCGGCAACCGAGACTCCGGAAACCGAAGCTCCCAAGGCGGAAGACGCCAAGGCCGGCGCCAAGGAAGAGGCGAAGGCTGGCGAAAAGCCTGCCGCAGAAGCTCCGGCTGAAAAAGCCGAGGCAAAGTCCGAGGAAAAGGCGGACGAGAAAGCCGAAGAGAAGAAGACCGACAGCGTCTCCGATCTCGCCGATCTCGGCAATATCGCCGGTGACGCGCCCGAGGGCGATGCCGCCGCGATCGCTGCCAGCACCGCGCCGCTGCGCGAGCAGGAGCTCGACAAGGAAGGCCGCGCCTACGCCACGGGTCGTCGTAAAGACGCCGTCGCCCGCGTCTGGATCAAACCGGGCAAGGGCAAGGTCACCGTTAACGGCAAGGAGCAGGAAGTCTATTTCGCGCGCCCGACGTTGCGTCTGATCATCGACCAGCCCTTCACCATCACCGAGCGCCAGGGCCAGTACGACGTCGTCGCCACCGTCCGCGGCGGCGGTCTCTCGGGGCAGGCAGGGGCGGTGAAGCACGGCATCAGCCAGGCATTGAGCAAGTACGAGCCGGAACTGCGCAGCACGATCAAGGCTGCCGGCTTCCTGACCCGCGACAGCCGCGTGGTCGAGCGCAAGAAGTACGGTCGCGCCAAGGCACGCCGCAGCTTCCAGTTCTCGAAACGCTAAGTCTTCGGGCTGCCGAACATCACGAAGGGCGGTCCTGTCGGGCCGCCCTTTTTGATTCAAGCCGGGTCGGGAAACCTAGTGAACCGGCGGATCGGTGCGCGGGACCTGCCGTACGGGAGCAACCGGTTCTCCCGGTCGGCGTGGCGGGGTCGCATCTTCGGGCACGTCCTCGATCATCATGTCGCGGCTCTCGATATCGTCGAGATTGCGCACCCGCACGGTCAGTTCGCTGCCATTCCAGCGCAATTCGTTGAAGCTGGGCGGGGTCGAGCGGGTCCGCTTCGACAAGGTGCCCGCGCCTATCATGCGCACCGGCCCGCGATCGGTCTGCTCGACGATGTCGAAGGCATCATGGACATGGCCGCTGATGACCGCCGCCACCGGGCGCGTCGCCAGTTCGCGCAGCGCCTTCGTGCCGTTGCGTGTCAGCGCCGTGCCTTCGGTGCCGACTTCGCGCAGCGGATGGTGTACCGCTACCAGCGCCTGCGTGCCTGGCGGAAGCGCGTCCACCGCGGCGAGGCACTTGTCGAGCGCCGTCTGCGTCACCCAGCCCTTCGACCAGTTCAGTCGCGGCTGCGCCCGGACCGCGGTTTTGAGCGGAACGATCGCAATGTCCGGCAGGTCGATCTCCTTCTCCACCAAGTCCTGCATCCCGCGAAACCGGCGATAAGGGTCGAAGAACCGCTCGATAGGGTTGAAATAGGGCATGTCGTGATTGCCCACCTCGACCGTGACGGGCACGCCAAGACCCCTGATCCACTTTGTGGCGGCGTCGAATTCACGGTGGCGGGCGCGCATGGTCAGGTCGCCGGTAATGGCGACGGCATCGGGGCGAAGCTCGGCGATCTCCTGCTGCACCCAATCGAGCGCCTGGTTGTCCTCAAGCCCGAAGTGGATATCGGACAGGTGGAATATGAGTGCGTCGGTCATGCGCGCGGTCCAAGCAGCGTCACCCCCAGCGGCGCAAGCGAAAATCGCTCTTCCGGCTGGCCTTCGAACCGCTCCCCGTCGATCATCAGCTCGATGCCGTCATCCCGGGTGGACTGAAAGAGCACCTCTCTTGCAGTGCCAAGATCGTCATGCGGTCCGTCGCGGAAATTGCGTCCGATAATGGCCGCACCTTGCCGCACGAATTCGTCGAGACCTTCGATGCGATAGGCGCGCACCTGCATACCGGCTTCGGTAAGCGAGAGCAGGATACCGGCATAGCCCGACGCGCGCCCCAGTTCCGGTTCGGTGATGCGGACAAGCGGCCCGTTGCGGCTGTTGTCGATAGCATCGATCGATTCGGCCGCAGCCGCGAGGATATCGCCGTCGCGCATGTCCTCGCGCACTTCGGCCCAGCGCGCGCCCGGCCCCGCCAGCACTTCGGCCAGCGCGATCCAGTCGCGCCCTTCGATACATTCGGGCATGCGCGGCACCAATGCCCCGCTGGCCAGCTTCGCCATGATGGCGGCGCTGTCGCATTCGGACCACCAGCGTTTGCACAGCAGGTTGGAGGTGCCGCCCGGCAACGGCAGGATCGATCCATCCCAGCCCCGCAATTGTCCGACAATCGAGTTCATCGTCCCGTCGCCGCCGTGGACGGCCACCAGGTCGAAGCCCTCGGCAGTTACGTAGTCCCGCAGGTCCAGGGTTGCTTCACTGCAGTCGAGGACCTGGCTCGAAGCGATCCCGGCCGCTGCAAAGCCGTCGAGAAGATCGCGTTCCACGCCCTCCGAATGGCTGCCGCTCCGGCGATTGATAACCAGCAAAGCGTTTGAAAATCCGGTCATTACCGGCGTTTACTCTCGCGGCGGGGCGGTGTCGCCACCTTAATTCGTCACTTGCGGCGCGAGAGGATCATCCACGCCGCGATCCCGTTGCAGGCGGAATAGAAGCCATAGGCCCAACCGGACATCGGAAATCCCATCCGGGCAAGCGACAGCGCGGCGGCGAGGATGAGGAATTCCAGCGCCATCGCGATTCGCCTGCCACCTTTGGTCGCAAGCCACGGCACGTCCTGCAGCACCGGGTGGCCGCTCCGCATGACGGCGCTGTGCATCGCGAAATTGGCGATCCCGAGCATGAAGACGATGACGATCAACATGCCTGTAGTCTGCCGGAATTGTTCGTCGATTGCCAATGGCCTTTGGTCCGGGATTTCGCGCTTTTGGTCCCGGGCCCAGCCCGTTTGTCGTTTCGATTACGCATGTAGTCGGATTGGCCGTGCAGCGCGTTGCCAGCGCGCGTATTTCAAACCTCGCGAACGGCATCCCCCCTCGAACAGGCCGTCGCAGACGGAGGAATACACATGAAGACCCCCATCCTTGCCCTTGCAGCGACCGCTTCCCTGTTGACCGGTGCCCCCGCGCTGGCCGGCAGTGCCAACGCTGACGCCATGGTCGTGACCTATGCCGATCTCGACCTCAACACCACCGCCGGCCAGAAGACGCTCGAATCGCGCATCGATGCCGCGGCGAAGAAATACTGCTCGGTCGGCGTGCACACGACCGGCACCCGCATCACCGCCTCGAAGGCGAAAGGCTGCATTCGCGAAGTGAAACGCCTCGCCAAGCGGCAATTCGCCCAGGTGATGGACGAAACCCGCTTGGGTGGCTGACGCGACCCCAGCTACCCGGAGGCTGCAACCCTAACAGGTTCAGTCACGGAGCCCCGAGCCGGACGCAGTCCCCCGGCTCGGGGTTTTTATGTGGGGCGGGCGGATCGCTTTAGACGCTGGGCTAGGTGGCGGGGTTTCGAGTTTTTGTTTTTCGCACGCCCATCCGGGCGCGCGGTTTCCTCGCTCAAGGGGTCCTGCGGACCTAATCGCTGCGGGCGCGCAGTCGCGCTTGCGGTCGGCTGTGCAGGTGGCGCTTCGCGCCGTCTGCGCCTTCGGCTTCGACTCCGCCGACCGTGCTCCGCCACACAGTAGTTAGCCTGTTCGAGCGAAAGTCCTTGGTTTGGTCGCGGAGCACCGGGCCGGCGGAGGCCAGGCAAGGGCGACCGCCCGCCCCGCAGGTGCCCGACCGAAGGGAGGACCAGCACCGAGGACGCACCCACGGATGCGGGTGCGAAAAGCAAAAAACAAGGGCGCTTCAGCGCCCGGCCATCGCCTTGACCTTGGGCAGATAGGTCCGCCCGATCCGCAGCGCTTCGCCGTCTTCCAGTTCGACCGACCACACGCCGAGGCCGTCGTGGCGCAGGCCGCGGATGCCGTCCTTGCGCAGGATCGTGGAGCGGTGGATGCGGATGAATTCAGCTGGGTCGAGCCGTTCTTCGAGGCCCGCGATGGTCTGCAGCAGCAGGTAGGTGCGATCGCCGACATAGAGGCGGACGTAATCGCGCTCGGCATCGATGCGCGAGACCTGGCTTGTCTCGATCCGGATCAATTCGCTGCGGTGCGGGACCCAGAGCTCCTGCAGCCACTCGCTTTCCTTCTCCGGACGAGCCTCGCCGCGCCGCGCAATGGCGCGCTCGATCGCGCGCTCGAGCCGGTCCTGCGCGACGGGCTTCAACACGTAATCGATTGCTTCGAGGTCGAAGGCCTCGACCGCGAAATGATCGTGCGCCGTCACGAAGATCACCGCCGGCGGAGCGTCCAGCCTGCCGAGCTTGCGCGCGACCGCGAGCCCGTCGAGGCCGGGCATCGTCATGTCGAGCAGGACAAGATCGGGCGTCAGCGCATCGACCAGCCGCAGCGCCGCTTCGCCGTCGCTGGCGGTGCCGACCACATTGAGCTTGGGCAGCTTGGCGCAGATCACCTGCATGCGCTCGACCGCGAGCGGTTCGTCATCGACGATCAGCGTGCGCAGCGATACATCCTTGTCATCGCTCATGATGCGGCCTTTCTCTCGAGCGGCAGACGCAATTCGGTGACATAGCCGTCTTCGACCGGGCCTGCCGTGATGGTGGCATCGCGCCCGAACCGCGCTTCGATGCGGTCCTTCACATTGGCCAGACCGATGCCGAAGCCGGGCTTGGTGCCTTTCGGAACGCCCGGGCCATCGTCGGCCACGCGGATCACCAGCCGGTCGAATTCCTCGTCCGCGCTGACGGTGATGGTGACCGGGCGATTGACCGGCGCAACGCCGTATTTGACGGCATTTTCCACCAACGGCTGCAGGATCATGCCGGGCACGCGGCAATTTTCCAGCGCCGGCGGCAGGATGAAGTCGATCTTCAACCGCTCGGGGAAGCGCAATTGCTCGATCTCGAGATAATGCCGCTGCAGTTCGAACTCGTCCGCCAGTTGCACGTCTGCGGTGGTGTCGTCGGCGAGGCTGTGGCGATAGAAACGCGACATCGCCTGGATCATTTCCTCGGCCCGTTCGGCCTTGCCGGTCATCACCAGCGAGGACAGCGAATTGAGCGTGTTGAACAGAAAGTGCGGATTGACCTGGTAGCGCAGGCTGCGGAGCTCGGCCGCCTTGGCCGCACTGCGGAAACGCTCGCCGCGCCGTTCGGCCGCGCGCGCCTGCGCCCCGGCCAGCATGGCGAGATAGAGCGCCGCCCAGGTCAGCAGCAGGTAATAGCGGCTCAGCGAAGCATCGACGAGCGGGAGCCAGCGGGCATAGCCCTCCTTCGCCTCTTCGAGCGTGAAGGTGTAGACCGGCGCATCCCGGTCTTCGGCGGCATCTTTGTCGCGGGTCACTTTCCAGTCGCGCGGCTGGGGAATTTCAACCAGCAGATTGCCCGCCTCGTCGCGGCGCAGGCTCACGCCGCGCTCTTCGGCGAATTTGTTGTACATCCGCTCCTGGATTTCGGCGAACATCAGCTGGTTGAACTGCGCGATCATCACCGCCCCGGGGAAGGCCACGATCAGCGCGATCACGATCTTGAGCCAGGTCTTGCTGGCATCGAACAGCCGCAGCACCAGCCAGATGACGAAGGTGACGGCCACGCCCACCAGGCAGACGGCGGTGCGGCGCAGCAGCAGGTCGGCGTCGAATTCCATGCCAACCAGGGCGCCGCGGGCCGTGATGAGCAGGAAATAGACCGCCCACAGGCCGACGATCGAACCGACGACATAGCGCAGCGGAAGGCGCACGGCGGACGGATGCGAAGAAGTTTCGTTTGCAATCATATTGTCAGCCTGCCTCTAGGCCCAAACGGCCTGTCGAGGCCAGCACCGTAGTCGACGCGATTCTGCCGCTGGTCGAGCGAGATGGCGCGCTCGACGGCCCTGCGCCGTTAGCCGTCGGCCAGCAGCTTTTCGTCGGCTATCCGCTGCTTCCACTTGGCAGGGGCAAGCGTGTGGACGTTGTTTCCTTGGCTGTCGACGGCCACCGTCACCGGCATGTCCTTGACGGTGAATTCGTAGATCGCCTCCATTCCGAGGTCTTCGAAGCCGACGACCCTGGATTCCTTGATCGCGCGCGCCACGAGGTAAGCCGCGCCGCCCGTCGCCATGAGGTAGGCGACCTTGTAGCGGCTGATCACTTCCACCGCGTCATGGCCGCGTTCGGCCTTGCCGATCATCGCCAGCAGGCCGAGGTCGAGCATCATCTCGGTGAATTTGTCCATCCGCGTAGCGGTGGTCGGGCCGGCGGGGCCGACGACTTCGCCCATCACCGGATCGACCGGGCCGACGTAATAAATCGCGCGGCCCTTGAAATCGACCGGCAGCTCTTCGCCCTTGTCGAGCATGTCCTGGATGCGCTTGTGGGCAGCATCGCGCCCGGTCAGCATCTTGCCCGAGAGCAGCAGCCGGTCGCCATGCTCCCAGCTATTGACCTCTTCCTGCGTCAGGTTGTCGAGATCGACGCGCTTTGCAGCGCTGTCGGGCTGCCAGTCGACCTTGGGCCATTGGTCGAGATCGGGCTGTTCGAGGTAGGCCGGGCCGGAGCCATCGAGCGTGAAATGGGCGTGGCGCGTGGCGGCGCAATTGGGGATCATCCCGACAGGCTTACCTGCCGCATGGCAGGGCGCGTCGAGAATCTTCACGTCGAGCACAGTCGACAGCCCGCCCAGTCCCTGCGCCCCGATCCCCTGGGCGTTGACCGCATCGAAAATGTCGATCCGCAATTGCTCGAGATCGTTCTGCGCCCCGCGCTGCTTGAGCTGGCCCATGTCGATCGGCTCCATCAGGCTCAGCTTGGCGAGCCGCATGCAATGTTCTGCCGTGCCACCGATGCCGATGCCCAGCATGCCCGGCGGACACCAGCCCGCGCCCATGCTGGGCAGCTGTTCGACCACCCAGTCGACGATATTGTCGCTGGGATTCATCATCTTGAACTTGGACTTGTTCTCGCTGCCGCCGCCCTTGGCCGCGACGTCGATCTCCACCATGCGGCCCGGCACCATCTCGACCGACAGCACACACGGCGTGTTGTCGCGGGTGTTGCGGCGGGTGAACGCCGGATCGGCGAGGATCGAGGCGCGCAGCTTGTTGTCAGGATGATTGTAGGCGCGGCGCACGCCTTCATCGACGACATCCTGCAGGCTCCGCCTAGAGACGAGCCGGCAGTCCTGCCCCCATTTCACGAACACGTTGACGATGCCGGTGTCCTGGCAGATCGGTCGATGCCCCTCGGCGCACATGCGGCTGTTGGTAAGGATTTGTGCGATCGCATCCTTCGCCGCCGGGCCCTGCTCCGCCTCGTAGGCATCGCCCAGGGCGCGGATGTAATCCATCGGGTGATAGTAGGAGATATATTGCAGCGCGTCGGCGACGCTTTCGATGAGATCGTCTTCGCGTATCGTGGTCATGTCGCTCATCGAAGCGATACTCCTTCTCGTAGAACCGGCGTCCCCATAGGCCCGCGAGCCGCTACCCGTCAAAAGGCAAAGACGGCATTCGCAGCCGCATAAGCGCTTGGCCTGTTCGGGCCATATCGGTAAGGGGGAATTGACGAACTGTATTGTCGGTGTAATACAGCTACAGGATTTCCCATGATCGATACTGCCACCCGCCCCATCGACTATGCCGCCGCCCGTCGCGCGATGATCGACAGCCAGCTGCGCACCAGCGGCGTCAATTCGACCGCTGTGCTGGCTCGGATGCTGTCCGTACCGCGCGAGGATCACGTGCCCGCGAGCGCCAGGGGCCATTGCTACATGGACCGCGCGATCGCGCTCGATAATGGCGGCACGCTGGCACAGCCGGTCTCGCACGGCAAGATGCTGAGCGAAGCGCGGCCGAACCTCGAAGACAGCGCGCTGATCGTCGAGAACGGCTCGGGCTACCTCGCGGCGCTGGTCGAACCGATGGTGGCGAAGCTGGACACTGTTTCGGCCGAAGATGCCGCAACGGGCAAGAAGCGCGGCAGCTACAGCCTGATCCTGATCGACGGCGCGATCGAAGCCTGCCCTGCGGCCCTGGCCAAGCGGCTCGACGAGAACGGTCGCATGGTCACTGGCCTGATCGAAGACGGCGTGACCCGCCTCGCGATCGGCAAGCGGCAGGGCAAGGACATGGCATTCCTCCCGGTCGCCGACGTTGCGCTACCGCGCCTCCCGGCTTTCGATAGCCCGAAAGGCTGGAGCTTCTGACCATGAAACGTCTCGGGAGGTATCCTGCCCTGCTGTGCGGAGCGTCGCTGCTGGCGGCGAGTCCGGCGCAGGCCGATACCCTGCGCGAGGCGCTGGTCGAGGCCTACCAGACCAATCCCACACTGCAGGCCGCCCGCGCCAACCAGCGCGCCGAGGACGAGAACCCCAATATCCAGCGCGCGCAGGGCCTGCCCAGTGTCACCGCCACCGCGCAATATATCGAATTCCTCAAAACCTCGCCCAACAGCTTCACCGCCCCTACCCGCACACTGCAGGTCGGTCCCGATCTGACGGTGCCGCTCTATGCCGGCGGCGCGGTCAAGAATTCGGTCCGGGCGGCTAAGGAACGCGTCGCGGCAGGGCAGGCCAGCCTGCGCGGGACCGAATCGGCCATTTTCAGCCAGGTCGTCGCCGCATACATGGATGTCCTCCGCGCTCAGGCGCTGGTCGGGCTCAACCTCAATCAGGTGCAGGTGCTGACGATCAACCTCGAAGCGACCAGCGACCGCTTCGAGATCGGCGACCTGACCCGCACCGATGTCGCGCAATCGCAATCGCGGCTGGCGCTGGCCCGCGGCGATCTTCGCAATGCAGAAGCCAATTTGATCCAAGCCCGCGAGTCCTATGCGCAACTGGTCGGCTCGGGCCCGGACGATCTGCAGCCGCCACCGCCGCTACCCAATTTGCCGGACGACCCGATCGTCGCGGTCGAAACCGCGCTCGAAAGCAATCCCGATCTCCTAGCCGCGCGCGAGCGGGCGCAGGCGGCGGGCTTCGATACCGAAGTCGCCGGTTCGGGCCGCCTGCCGACGGTCGGCCTGTTTGCAGGCGGCGACTATACCGACTATTTCGGCACCCTCGCGAGCGGCGTCACCGGCGTGTCGCAGAGCGAAACTACCGCCAATGCCGGGATCCGCCTCACCGTCCCGATCTTCCAGGGCGGACTTCCCGCGGCGCGCCAACGCCAGGCGGCGGCGCGCGAGACGGCTGCGCTCGAACAGGTGATCCAGGCCGAGCGCGAAGTGATCGCCACCACACGAGCGGCTTTCTCCAGCTACGAGGCTTCGCTCGCGGTCATCGAAAGCTCGCAGCTCGCGGTCCAGGCGGCCGAACTCAGCCTCGAGGGCGTGCGCGCGGAAAATTCGATCGGCAACCGCACCATCCTCGACGTGCTCAACGCCGAGCAGGAACTCCTGCAGGCCCGCGCGCAGCTGGTGACGGCGCGGCGCAACGCCTATGTCGCCGGCTTCACCCTGCTGGCCGCCATGGGCAGGGCGGAGGCGCGCGATCTCGGCCTCGAAGGCGGCGTGCTCTACGATCCGGTCACCAATTATGAGCGAGTCGACGGCCGTATCTGGGACTGGGACCGCGATCCCACACCTGCCGCGCAATCGACCAGAACCGTTGACATTCCGCCCGCAAATGCGGATGTCCCGGGTGACGTCACGGCTTCGGACGACCCGCAACCGTAGCGCTTAAGGGGGTTTGCAGCATGCGCCAGCAAGGCGAGGCTTCGGTCGAAGAAATTCTCGAATCGATCAAGAAAGTGATTGCACGCGACAATCGTGCGGGCGCTATGGAAGCGCGTCGTCGTCGCGAAAGCGAAGCTGCGGCCGACGATATGCCGGAACCCGTCGACGACGACGAAGCCGAAGAAGTGCTCGAACTCGGAACCGACGCCATGGTCGAGGACGTGACGTCGGAAGTCGGCGATCATGCCGAGGACTCGCTGCTCGGCGATGCCGTGCGAGACGCCATGCGCGACAATCTTGCCACGTTGGCGATGCTCGCCGAACCCGGTGCCAGGCCGCAGATCGTCCGCTCGGGAGAGACCTCGCTCGAAGGCATGGTGCGCGACATGCTGCGCCCGATGCTGGCCGAATGGCTGGAAAAGAACCTGCCCGGCATGGTCGAGGATATGGTCCGTAACGAGATCGCCCGTATCGCCGGCAAGCGCGGCTGACTTTCACGAACATTCGAAAGACCTTGCGCCCGCGCACCGAGCGCGTATCCCTGCGCGCCATGAACCGATATCTCGCGACCGCGGCGGCCTGTGGCCTTCTCGCAACTGCCATCGCCGCAACTGGCGCCCCGCTCCACGCCCAGGATAGTCCCGCGCCGATACCGGCCATGGAGACGGCGGAGCCGATGACGGCGCGCGACCTCGTCACCATGCCGCGCCTTGGCGCGCCGACAGTAACGGGTGACGGGCGCTATGCCGTCTTCGCAATTACCGTCACCGATGACGAGACGCTCAAGCGTACGAGCGAATTGCACCTGCGCGACCTGACCGATCTCGATGCAGCGACCACAAAGCTCGACCTCCTCGGATCGGCGCGGTCCGCCGCGTTCGGCCCTGACAACTGGCTGTATTTCCTGTCGGACCGCGAAGGCGCCGGGACGGGAAGCAAGGCGGGATCAGTGCAGGTCTGGCGCGCTTCGCTGGAAGCGGACGGAAGCGTCAAGGGGCCGCTGCCCGTCACCGATTTCGGTACCGACGTCGATGGCTTCTCGCTTTCGCCCGCAGGCGATGCGATTGCCGTGTGGGCGGAGATCGCCCGCGATTGCCCGCGCTTCGGCTGCGACGGCGATGGCACTGCGCACCTGCCCAGCCCCGGCAATGGCAGGCTCTACGACGGCGCCGACGGCTTTTATCGCCACTGGGATACATGGGAGACGCCGGGCACCTTCAGCCGCGTCTTCGTGTTCGGGCTGGAGAACGGCAAGACGGTCGGTGACGGCAAAGCGCTCGACGGGCCGCCGGGCGATGGCGCATCCATCACCGGCGACACGCCGACCAAGCCGTTCGGCGGCGGCGAGGATATCGCGTGGGCCGCCGACGGTTCGGCCATCTATTTCGTCGCCCGCAAGGCCGATGGCGACGAACCGACATCGACCAATCTCGACATCTATCGCTCCGATCTCGACGGCGGCGCACCCGAGAACCTGACCGCAGGCAATCTCGCCACCGACACGTCGCCCGTACCCTCGCCCGACGGCAGGTATCTCGCCTATCTCGCAATGGCGCGACCGGGTTACGAATCCGACAAGCTCACCGTCATGCTGCGCGATCTTGCCAGCGGGGAGAGCCGCGCGCTTACTCCCGACTACGACCGCAGTTTCCATTCGCTCGCGTGGACGCCCGATTCGCGCTGGCTCGTCGCGACCGCACAGGATGTGCTCGACACGCCTGCCTTCCGGATCGATCCGCAGACCGGCGCGGTCGAGAAGCTCGACCTGATGGCCGGCAACGAAGCGCATATTGCCAATGTCATGCCGCTGCCGGGCGAGCGCCTGCTCTTCGCCCGCGATTCGATCGGCTCGCCGTCGCACCTCTTCCTCTCCGACGGCTGGCAGCAGGCCAAGCCGCTGGTCCTGGTGGGCGGACCCGAGGTCGGAGCCATGGCTTCGGTGCAGACCACGCGCTTCAGCTTCGCCGGTGCGGGCGGCGACACGGTGTGGGGCCAGATCACCAAGCTCGAAGGGGCCGACGGGCCTATGCCGGCAATCCTCTACATTCACGGCGGCCCGCAAGGCTCGTTCAACGATGGCTGGTCGAGCCGCTGGAACCCGCGGGTGCTGGCGAGCCAGGGCTATGCGGTGATCTCGGTCGATTTCCACGGGTCGACCGGATACGGGCAGGCCTTTACCGACAGCATCAACAGGGACTGGGGCGGCAAGCCGTTGGAGGACTTGCAGAAAGGCCTCGCCGCCGCGCTCGCACGCGACCCGCAGATCGACGGCAACCGTGCCTGTGCAATGGGGGCGAGCTATGGCGGCTACATGGTCAACTGGATCGCCGGCAACTGGCCAGACCGGTTCAAGTGTCTCGTCCAGCACGACGGGCTCTTCGACATGCGCAGTTTCTACTACACCACGGAAGAGCTGTGGTTTCCGCGCTGGGATTTCGGCGGCTCCTACGCCGAAGCCGTAGAAACCTACGAGCGCTGGAACCCCGTCAATTACGTAAACAATTGGCAGACCCCGATGCTGGTGGTCGCCGGCGAGCGCGATTTTCGCGTGCCCTATACGCAGGGGCTTGCCAGCTTCACTGCGCTACAGGAACGCGACATTCCATCGCAGCTGCTGGTGTTCCCGGACGAGAACCACTGGGTGCTCGGCGGGAAGAACTCACTGCAATGGCACGAGACGGTGTTCGCCTGGCTCGATCGCTGGCTGAAGGAGGACGGCGAGGCAGGCGAATGACGTCGGAAAAGAAGCTCGACAAGGCGCGCCGCGCGCTGCGCTCGATCGCGGGCGAGCGGGTCGAGCGCCATATCTTTCTTTGCGCGCTGAGCGAGAAGCAGAAATGCTGCAAGCTCGACGAGGGCGAGCGGGCCTGGAAATATCTCAAGAGCCGCATGAAGGAACTGGGGCTGCCCAAGGCGGGGGTGGCCCAGCGCACGAAGGCCGATTGCCTACAAGTCTGCGCCGCCGGGCCGGTGGCGGTCGTTTATCCCGACCAGGTCTGGTATCACTCCTGCAACGAAGACGTGCTCGAGCGGATTATCCAGCAGCACCTGATCGGCGGTGAGCCGGTGGAGGAGTTCAGGCTCCGCAGCCCTGTCTAATCGTCGTTGCGCGGCAGGCGGTTGTCGACCGACTCATCGTGTCCGGTACCGTTCGACAGGAACACCAGACCCATCAGCGCGCTCATCAGCATCATCGAAAAGCCGATCCCCAACGCGACGGCAATAAAGAAATGCGGTGAGACCATGCCATTCTGCGCATAAAGCAGCGCCAGCGCGATAATCACCACGCCGACAGTCGCCAGCATCATGAAACGCATCAGCCGCTTGTAGCGCGCCCACGCAAAAGCCGCCTTGTCCGGATCTTCGAGCGGGGACTTGGGAAGCATGATACGATCCTGATACAGCGGGCTGCGCCGGGCTGCGCGTGGTAAATGCCCCGACTCGCCAAACTTGCCCTTTCATGGCATGTTCCGCACCAGCGAAAAAGGAGGCCCGCCATGGAAGTCGCACATCTCATCGAGAGGCGCGCCGCAGCTGATGTCATAACCTGCGATGCCCATCAACCTGTCCGAGAGGCCATAGCGCTGCTTGCGAGCAAGCGTATCGGGGCCGTGCCGGTCATGGAGAACGGCAGCATCGCCGGGATTTTCTCCGAACGCGACGTGATCTACCGCATGGCCGAGGAAGGCACGTCCTGCCTCGACAAGCTGGTCGGCCAGGTCATGACCGCGCCCGCCATCACGGTCGAGAAATCCACCAAGGTCGACGAGGCGCTGGCGCTGATGACGAAGCGCCGCATCCGCCATTTGCCGGTGACTGACAACGGCGCGTTCGCGGGGTTCGTTTCCATCGGCGACCTCGTCAAAAGCCGGATCGACGAGGTTGAAAACGAAGCGCAGGCGATGCGCGATTATATCCAGCACGCTTGAGCGGGGCCGGGCGCATCCCTACATTGCTGTAATGAGCGAAACGCTGACCCCCGCTGCCGAAAAAATTCCGGCGCTGACAGAAGCCGCCGCCGCGCGCGTGCGCTGGATTGCGGAAAAGCAGGGCAAACCGGCGATCCTGCGCCTCGCGGTCGAAGGCGGCGGATGCTCGGGCTTCCAGTACAAGTTCGAACTGGCCGATGCGCCCGAGGATGACGATCTGCAAAGCGAGACGGAAGGCGTCGCGCTAGTTGTCGATCCGGTCAGCCTCGAGCTGGTCGAAGGCAGCACGGTCGATTTCGTCGAATCGCTCGGCGGGGCAGCGTTCCAGGTTACCAACCCGCAGGCCGCCGCGGGATGCGGCTGCGGATCCTCTTTCGGGATCTGAATTCCAATTTTCCGTTCGCCCTGAGCTTGTCGAAGGGCCGTACTTTCTTTTAGCGCAGTACCCGAAGGTACGAGCATGGCTTCGACAACCCCGGATCGGGTCCGGGGCCGAACCGTCCCGGGGGTGAGAGCGTGAGAATTGCCACTTTCAATATCAACGGCATCAAGGCCCGCCTGCCGCGCCTCATCGAATGGCTCGAGGAAACGCGGCCGACGGTCGCCTGCCTTCAGGAAATCAAGAGCCAGGACGACGGCTTTCCCGCCGACGAATTCGAGAAGATCGGCTATCACGCCATCTGGCACGGGCAGAAAAGCTTCAACGGCGTCGCCATCCTGGCCGACGGGGTGAAGCCGGAAGAGACCCAGCGCGGACTCGGCGTGGACGGGCCCAAGGAAGGCGAGGGCGAGCAGGCGCGTTATCTCGAGGCCCACGTGAACGGCGTGCGCATCGCTTGCCTTTACCTGCCCAACGGCAATCCGCATCCCGGGCCAAAATTCGACTACAAGCTCGCTTGGATGGAAAAGCTGCGCGCCCGCATGCGCGAATTGTGGCAGAGCGAACAGCCGACGATCGTCACCGGCGATTTCAACGTCATCCCGCATGACGACGATGTCTGGTCGCCCAAGGCGATGCAGGACGATGCGCTGATGCAGCCGGAATCGCGCGATGCCTACCAGCGTCAGCTGGCCGACGGCTGGACCGATGCGGTCCGCACACTCAACCCGCGCGGCGGCGTGTGGACCTTTTGGGATTACCAGCGCGGTGCCTGGCAGCGCGACCACGGCTTCCGCATCGACCATTGCCTGCTGTCGCCCGAACTGGCCGATCGCCTGACCGCAGTCGGCGTCGACAAGGACTATCGCGGCCGCGAGAAGGCCAGCGATCACACGCCGGTCTGGGTCGAACTTGCCGACGGCTGACGACGGGCAATAGAAAACCCCTCCGCATCCCGTCGGACACGAAGAGGTTCCCTGCGACCCTGTCCTGCCGGAGCGTGTCCGGGCAGGGCGGGCTGACTGATTCGACAATCAGCGGTAGAAGATGTGCGTCTTGATCGTGGCGCGCGGCTGCTTGCGATAGCTCCAACGCGGCTTGACGTAATTGGCGTGGAAATAGAGCGAATCCTGCGCTTCGCTCTCCCACAGGCCTTCATGCGCGATGCGCGCGATCTTTTTGGCCTGCTTCCACGCGCTTGAGCCACGCTTGATCCGCGGCATCGTGCCGTTCTTCACGAAAGAAAACTGCGCGCGCTGGTAGACGACGCCGCAATAATCCGACGGGAAGACATTCGATTCGGCGCGGTTGATGACGACCTGCGCCACCGCGAGCTGGCCGTTGAGCGGCTCGCCGCGCGATTCGAAGTAGATGGCGCCGGCGAGGCATTCCATCTGGCGCGAAAGCTCCTGCGGAGCGGAAATCTCGGAAATGAGGTCGCGCAGCGAGTTGGCCTCGGGGGCACTGTCTTCCTGCGCGGGCGCTGCTTCGGTTTCGGGAAGCGGCTGAACCACTTCTTCGGCCACGAAAACCGGAACGGTTTCTTCGACCAGCGCCTGTTCTATCGGCTGGCTGGCTTCGCTGGCCTGCGCATTGGCGCCCGACAGCTCGGCACTTACAGCGGTAATCACCATGCTTGCGGCAACGGCCACCAGCGTGAAGTGAGAAGTCTTGCGGCTCATCAATCTCAAATCTTACGGCGGTGAGCGAACCAGACGCAGGCGGGAACCGAGGGAGGAATTAAGCGTATTAGCTTTACGGTTCTGAACGGACCTGCCGGTCGCCCCCCGTCTGCGCGCTCATCGCACGCGGCAGGAGTGCCGCGTGGATTGCCTACGCCAATTTCGGGAGTGCCGCGCAGATAGGCGGGTTGACGTTTAGGTCAAGCTAACCGGGCAGATTTGCGATGAACTGTGCCCCGTCCGCGATATCCGCTTCGAGAATCCAGACATCACTGTCCTGCCGCTTCCTGCGGTCGAGATATTCGCTGAATTCCCCCAGTTTTTCAGGGTCTTGCTCTTTCGAAAGCGTCCAGGCGCGCGATCCGTCGAGCTGGGGCATTCTTTCGTAAAGTTGCGCGGAATGGCCATTCTGTGTCGCAACCAGCAAGATGGTTCCGGCGTCGCGCTCGCCTTTGGCAAGCACGGTAGCGAAACCGCCTCCGGCTTCGACAAGGCGGATAATCGCGGCGATTTCGAGATGGGCAGGGAGCCGCGAATCGCCCATGTCAGCCTTCCGGGGAATATCCCGGCAATCCTGCCAGCGGGATATGCGAGCGCATGAACGTGCCGGTCCCGCGTCCGATCTCTTCGCCCTCCGCATCGACCAGCCGCGCTTCCGCGACGAAGACCCGCCGCTTGCCGCTGACCCAGCGCCCTTCGGCCACGACCTCCCCCATACGCACCGGCTTGGTGAAATGCAGGTTGAACGATGTCGTCAGTAGGAAGCGGTCGGTCACCAGCGTGTTGGCGGCATAGAAAGCCGCATCGTCGAGCATCTTGAAATAGATCGTGCCATGCGCCGCGCCGGCCGCGTGATAGGTCTGCTCGGTCACCTGGAAGGTGATGCGCGAGCGCCCCCGCTCTTCGATCGCCAGCGCGGATTCGAACAGATGGTTGACGGGAGCGGCGGTGTAAAGACGCTCGAGCGCGCGGTAATGCAGGTCCGCCCCGGGGGTCTGCTCAGGCTGCGTCACGATCCGCCGCGTTGGTAATCAGCGCGTAGAGCGCTTCGGCATCGGGCGCTTCGGTCAGCAGGCGATGCGACTCCTCGTCGCGCACCAGCCGTGAAATCGCCGCCAGCGCGTGCAAATGCGTTGCTCCTGCATTGCTGGGCGACAGCAAGCCGAAGACCAGGTCGACCGGCATGCCGTCGGCGGCCGCGAAATCGCAAGCCGCGTCGAGCCGCAGCAGGACCGCCAGCGGGCGCGAGATCGTATCGAGGCGGGCATGCGGAATCGCCACGCCGCGCCCGAAACCCGTACTGCCCAGTTTCTCGCGCTCTTCCAGCGCATCGAGCACGCCGCCAGCGTCGAGATCGTAGATCCGCGCGAAATGATCGGCCAGCAGCGACAGGACCTCGCCCTTGGTGTCGGCAGATGCGCTGGCGACGGCTTCGGGCGGGAAAGAGAAAAGCGCATTCATGGTGAAACTCGGGGGTATTTCCAGCACTCGACAGGTTTCGGACCGCGCGGACAGACAAGCGACGAACGCCCGCGATCAGGCGCTGCTCGATACCGATGTGGTCCCTCTCAGTGCGGTTCGACCCAGCCGATCGATCCGTCACGGCGGCGATAGACCATATTATGTCGGCCCGTTCCAGCGTTTTTGAAGAACATCGCGTTTGTGTCACGCAAGTCCAGCATCATGACCGCATCCGCTACGGAAGCCTCGGGAATATCGGTTTTCGTTTCCGCCACGACCAGCGGGGCCTCGCCGCCGTCCTCGTCCTCGATCTCGTCGGAATCGGATGCCGCGAAGATCGTATAGGCCGCTTCCTCTTCCTTGAGCGCATGGGCGGCCTGTTCGTGCCGGTCTTGCAGCCGGCGCTTGTAGCGCCGCAATTGCTTGTCGAGCTTTTCCGCCGCCTGGTCGAGCGCCTGGTGCGCGTCATGCGCCTCGCCATGGGCCTTGAGCACGAGCCCCTGCATGACATGGGTCACGATGTCGCAGGCAAAAGCCCCGGCAGGCGCCTTGCCGAACGTAACGTGTGAAGAAATCGCCCGGCTGAAATACTTTTCGACGATGGCATTCAACCGGTCGGAGGCGTGGTCCTGCAGCGCGCTGCCGGTTTCGATCTGGTGGCCTGAAACGCGAATATCCATCGGCGACACTCTCCTGTTGTCTTGGGGGCATTGCTCACACGAGCGACGGCTGTATCAATTGTTCCAGAGCGGGGACTCGATCCCTTCGAGGAACACTTTGTGTCGGGCCAGTTCCTCCGCACTGGCCGCATGGGGACGGGGTGTGCGAAACGCTCGTGCGACCGTTTCCGGCTTCCACGCAGCTTCGGACGGGTCGGTGTCGGCGGCTTCCGGATCGAGGCCGAGCCCAATCTGCCTGCCGCCGAGCAATTCGACATAGACCTGGGCCAGCAACTCGGCATCGAGCAGCGCGCCGTGCTTGACCCGGTGGCTGCGATCGACGCCGTAGCGGCTGCACAGCGCATCGAGCGACACCTTGGCGCCGGGGTGCTTCTTGCGCGCGATCTGGACGGTATCGACCATGCGATCCAAGCTGATTGCCTCGCGCTCGATCAGCTCCAGCTCGGTGTTGAGAAAGCCGAAATCGAACCCGGCATTGTGTGCCACCAGCGGCGCATCGCCGAGGAATTCGAGCAGCGCATCCGCCGTGTCGCGAAACAGCGGCTTGTCGGACAGGAAGGCGGCGGACAGTCCGTGTACTTCCTCTGCCGCCGGCGGCATGTCGCGTTCCGGATTGTAATAGGCATGGAAGGTCTCGCCGGTCGGGACCCGGTTCATCAGTTCCACGCAGCCGATTTCAACCATCCGGTCCCCTGTCTTGGGGTCGAGGCCGGTGGTTTCGGTATCGAACACGATTTCACGCATTGGCTGCACTATTCACCCTTGTGGCGCGAGTCGCAAGAGGTGTGATGGTGGATCGGTCTTCAGGCCGCGAGTTCGGCGATGAGCGCCTTTACCGAAGCCTCGGTCGCCTCCAGCGATTGTCCCGTATCGATGACATGGTCGGCGCGCTCGCGCTTTTCCGCATCGGGCACCTGCAGCGTGAGGATGTGTTCGAACTTCTCCGGCGTCATGCCGGGCCGGGCGAGCACCCGTTCACGCTGCGTTTCGGCGGGAGCAGACACCACCACGACCGCATCGACCGCAGCGTGCCCGCCCTTTTCGAACAGCAGCGGAATGTCGAAAACGACCATCGGTTTGTCGTGATGCTGCTCGAGGAACGCGGCGCGCTTGGCACCGACCGCGGGATGCACGATCGCCTCAAGGTTCGCCAGCAGCGTGGCATCGGCGAAAACCTGCGCGCCCAGGGCCTCGCGGTCGACGCCTTCAGGCCCGGTCGAACCGGGGAAGGCGGCTTCGATGGCGGGCAGCAGTTCGCCGCCCGGCCCCTGCATCGCGCGCACTTCGGCATCGGCATCGAAAACGGGCACGCCGGCACGCTCGAACATATCGGCGACGGTCGACTTGCCCATTCCGATCGAACCGGTGAGCCCGATAATCTTGGGTCGATTCATGCGAGAAGCCTTTCGCGCAGCTCTTGGTCAAAGTCGCGCGGCGGGGCGGCGTCGAAGAACAGCTCGAATGCCTCCGCCGCCTGACCGATCAGCATGGCGAGGCCGTCGATCGTGCGAAATCCCGCCGCGCGCGCCTGCTCCAGCAGCACGGTGTCGATGGGATCGGTCACAATGTCATAGACGATCGATCCGGGCGGTGCGTGCGAGATCGCAAAAGCGAGCGGCGGCTGTCCCGCCATGCCGAGCGGCGAGGCGTTGACGACGAGATCGAGACATTGCTCGCGGTCGTCGAAGGCGAAGTCGGTTGCTTCGGCAAAATGCGATAGCGGCGGGTTGAAATGTTCGGTGGGGCCGCCGAGCTCCTCCAGCAGGCGCGCTGCCTTTTCCGGATCGCGACCGGCCAGCACGATCGTGAAGCCTTCCCCGGCAAGCCCGGCGACGATCGCGCGCGCCGCCCCGCCGGTGCCGATGACCCTCGTCATGCGGAACAGGTGGTGCCCCGACAGCTCGTCTCGCAGTGGCTCGAGGAATCCTACGACATCGGTATTGTATCCGGTCAGCACGCCATCATCGCTGCGCACCACGGTATTCACCGCGCCGATCTTCTCGGCCGTCGGATCGAGCCGGTCGAGCAGCGGCAGAACCGCCTGCTTGTGCGGCATGGTGACGTTGCAGCCGCGCCAGTTGGCGTCGCCCTTCCGCTCGAACAGATATTGCGCCAGTGCCTCCGGCGCGACCGCTTGCGCACGATAATGGGCATCGAGCCCGAGCTGTGCGATCCAGAACATGTGGATCAACGGCGATTTGGACTGCGCGATCGGATCGCCGATGACTTCGGCGTAGGCCTGTCGTGAGCCTGTCGAAGGGGGCATACTCATGCCTGTAGGACGCCGCGCTCGCGCAGGGCTGCCATAACCTGCAACAACGGCATGCCGAGTACGGTAAACTGGTCGCCGATGATCTGCTCGAACAACTGCACCCCGCGCCCCTCGATCCGGAACACGCCGACGCAAGCGCCGACCTCCGGCCATTCGGCGTCGAGATAGCTTTCGATAGAGGCGTCGCTCAATTCGCGCACATGCAGGCTCGCCATGCTGTGGCCGATCCAGGTGATGCGGCAATCGGCGGCCAGCGCCGCGGCGCTGTGGAGCTGCATGATTCTACCCGAAAAGAACCGCAGGTGCTCGGCCGCCTGCTCGCGGCTTTCGGGCTTGTCGAAACGACGCCCGTCGACTTCGACCAGGCTGTCGCTGCCCAGCACCAACCGGTGGCAATCGCGCTCGGACACCGCAAAGGCCTTCGCCGCAGCGAGCGCCTGCGCCACTTCGGCGGCGGCGGAATCGGCCATCTCGGCCTCGAGCGCGCGCTCGTCGATATCGGCGCCTTGCGCTTCGTATGCGATCCCCGCCGCGTCCAGCATGGCGCGGCGCGAGGCGCTGTTGGAGGCCAGGACCAGCGGCATCATATCGGCTTCTCCCCGGGCTTGACCCGCGCATGGCGTTCGTTGTGCAAACGGATCACAGCGGCGGCGGTTTCCTCGATCGAGCGCCGCGTCACGTCGATCACCGGCCAGTTGTTGTCCGAAAACAGCCGCCGCGCGAATTTGACCTCTTCGGTCACCCGGTCCTTTTCGACATAGGATGTCTCGGCCTGCTCGTTGAGAGTCAGCAGGCGGTTGCGGCGGATCTGCACCAGCCGCTCGGGCGCGGTGGTCAGCCCGACCACCATCGGGTTTTTCAGCTCGTAGAGCGCCGGCGGCGGCGGGCTTTCCATGACCAGCGGAATATTGGCGACCTTGTACCCGCGATTGGCAAGATAGATGCTGGTGGGCGTTTTCGAAGATCGCGACACGCCGGCCAGCACGATATCGGCTTCCTCCCAGTTCTCCCAGCCGACCCCGTCGTCATGCGCGATGGTGAACTGGATCGCTTCGACGCGCTTGAAATAGGCCTCGTCCATCTTGTGCTGGCGACCGGGCCTGCCGTGCGCTTCCTGGCCGAGCTGCACTTCGAGCGCGGCAGTCACTTCGTCGAGCGCGTCGACGGCCGGCAGCGACAGGCGACGACAATGATCGCGCAGCGCCCGGCGCGTTTCGGCATTGACCAGCGTGAACAGCACCAGGCCGGGATTGTTGCTCAGTTCCGGCACGATGCGCTCGAGATGCTGGCGCGAGCGGACCATCGGCCAGAAATGCCGCACCACGTCGGCATTCTCGAACTGCGCCAGCGCCGCCTTGGCGATCATTTCCAGCGTCTCGCCGGTGGAGTCCGAGAGCAGGTGCAGGTGGATGCGTTTCATGCGCTCCACGCCCTATCGGCGCCTGTGGAGAAAGCCCAGCATAAACCACGGGAGGAAACCGCGGACAGGCTGGGGACACGATTCCATGCCCGCTACCAGCCGATTCGGGCCTGCGGATACCAACACAAGGCGCGGCTTTTGGACAGGCTGGGGAAAGGCGGGATAAGAATCCTTTGACTCCCGTTTCATGCAGAGTCGCACACGATGATGGGACTGGCATCGACGGGAGAATTCGGGCAGGCGCCGCTTGTGCCCGCTTTCCACAGGGCCAACAGACTCCATCATCTCTTTATAAATACTATTTATTGATTGGATTCTTTCCCGATGCCCGGTCTTCTTCTCGACACGCTGAACAGAACGCGAAGCGATCGCGTGCCGCTGTGGCTCATGCGCCAGGCCGGGCGTTACCTGCCGGAATATCGCGAGCTGCGGGCGCGGAAGGGCGGCTTTCTCGAGCTGGTCTATGACAGCGAAGCGGCCCGCGAAGTCACGCTGCAGCCGATCCGCCGCTTCGGCTTCGACGGGGCGATCCTGTTTTCCGATATCCTGATCGTGCCTCATGCGCTGGGCCAGAAGCTCGAATTCCTGGCCGGTGAAGGTCCGCATCTCTCGCCGCGGCTGGCCGATGCCGAGCTGGAGGCACTCAGCACGGTCCCTGAGCGTCTGGATGCGATCTACGAGACGGTGCGCCAGGTCCGTGCGGCCCTCGATCCCGAGACCACTTTGCTGGGCTTTGCAGGCAGCCCCTGGACCGTCGCGACCTACATGGTGGCGGGCGAGGGCAGCCGCGACCAGCAGGCTGCGCGTTCGATGGCCTATACCGATCCGGGCAAATTGCAGGCGATCGTCGATGCGATCATCGACCTCACCGTCGAGTATCTTGTCGGCCAGATCGATGCCGGAGCCGAGGCCGTGCAGCTGTTCGACAGCTGGGCTGGGAGCCTCGCCCCCGACCAGTTCGAGCGCTGGGTGATCGCGCCCAATGCCGCAATCGTGCGCCGCCTGAAGGAAGCGCGGCCCGATGCGCTGGTGATCGGCTTTCCCAAGGGGGCAGGGGCCAAGCTCTCGGCTTATGCCGCCGGGACCGGCGTCGATGCCATCGCGCTCGACGAGACGATCGATCCGGCCTGGGCGCATACGGTATTGCCCGATGGCATGCCGGTGCAGGGCAATCTCGATCCGCTCCAGATCCTTGCCGGCGGCGATGCCATGGTCGAGCGGACTAAGGCTATCCTCGGCGCGCTGGCCGACCGGCCGCATGTCTTCAATCTGGGTCACGGGATCGACAAGCACACGCCCATCGGACACGTCGAACGGCTGGTGGATACAGTTCGCAATTGGCAGCGCTGACCGCGCTCGCTAGGTGGGGCCCATGCAGGAATTCCTTTCGATGACCTATTACTGGCTCAAGGCCGGGCACATCATCTTCATGATCTTCTGGATGGCAGGCCTGTTCATCCTGCCGCGGCAGATGGTCTATATGCATGCCTCTACCGCGGGCTCCGATGAAGAGGCGCTGTGGGCCGAGCGGACGCAAACGCTGTCGAAAGTCATCCTGATCCCCAGCATCGTCCTGGTCTGGGTGCTCGGCCTTGCCCTGGCGTTCACCATCGGCGCCTGGACGCAGGGCTGGTTTCACGCCAAGCTGCTGCTGGTCCTGCTGCTGAGCGGCTATCACGGCTGGATGAGCGCCAGTGCCAAGAAAATGGCGCGCGGCGAGCGGCCGATTCCGGAAAAGCGCCTGCGGATGCTCAACGAAGTGCCCGCCATCGTCGCGATCCTCACGGTCATCCTCGTGATCGTCAAACCGTTCTGATTCCGGCAACGAGCCGCACAATCGCCGATTGACGCTCGCCCGGCGCGCGCCTATTTCAACGTCCTTCTGGCCACGCCTGCGCGTCCATAGCGTTGGCATTAGCATCGTAAAGCTTTCCCCAAGCCTGTCCTGAGCCCAGTCGAAGGACCCGATGAGACCGGCCGGCTATTTTCCAATTCCTTCCATTTCTGGAAACGACGAATGCATCTCAGAGATCTCAAAGAGAAAACCCCGGCCGAGCTTGTCTCGATGGCCGAAGAACTGGGCGTCGAAGGCGCCAGCACCATGCGCCGGCAGGACTTGCTGTTCAGCATCCTGCGCGAGCTTGCAGAGGACGAAGAATACGAAGAACAGATCATGGGTATCGGCACCATCGAGGTGCTGCAGGACGGCTTCGGCTTCCTGCGTTCGCCCGAGGCGAACTATCTGGCCGGGCCGGACGATATCTATGTTTCCCCCAACCAGATCCGCAAATGGGGCCTGCGTACCGGTGACACCGTCGAAGGTGAAATCCGCGCGCCCAACGAGGGCGAACGCTATTTCGCGCTGACCAGCCTGAAAACGGTCAATTTCGATGAGCCGGATGCCGTGCGCCGCCGGACCAATTTCGATAACCTCACGCCGCTCTATCCGGACCAGAAGCTGTCGCTCGATACGCTCGACCCGACGGTGAAGGACAAGTCGGCCCGCGTGATCGACATCATTTCACCGCAGGGCAAGGGCCAGCGCGCGTTGATCGTCGCCCCGCCGCGTACGGGTAAGACCGTACTGCTGCAGAATATCGCCAAGGCGATTACCGACAATCACCCTGAAGTCTTCCTGCTGGTTCTGCTCGTCGACGAGCGGCCCGAGGAAGTCACCGACATGCAGCGCAGCGTAAAGGGCGAAGTCATTTCCTCGACCTTCGACGAGCCGGCCAACCGCCACGTCCAGGTCGCCGAGATGGTGATCGAGAAGGCCAAGCGCCTCGTCGAGCACAAGCACGATGTCGTCATCCTGCTCGATTCGATCACGCGCCTCGGCCGTGCCTACAACACCGTGGTGCCGAGCTCGGGCAAGGTCCTGACCGGCGGTGTCGATGCCAATGCGCTCCAGCGCCCGAAGCGCTTCTTCGGTGCCGCGCGTAACATCGAGGAAGGCGGCTCGCTCTCGATCATCGCCACCGCGCTGATCGATACCGGCAGTCGCATGGACGAGGTTATCTTCGAGGAATTCAAGGGCACGGGTAACAGCGAAATCGTGCTCGACCGCAAGGTCGCCGACAAGCGCATCTTCCCAGCATTGGATGTCGGCAAGTCCGGCACCCGCAAGGAAGAGCTGCTGGTCGAGAAGGACAAGCTCTCCAAGATGTGGGTCCTGCGCCGTATCCTCATGCAGATGGGCACGATCGACGCCATGGAATTCTTGCTCGACAAGATGAAGGATTCCAAGACCAACGAAGACTTCTTCGAGACGATGAACCAGTAATCCGGGAACCAGCAAGGTGTCCGAACCCGCACCCCGCCGCATCGCTATTACGGGTGCGCCGGGGGCGGGAAAGTCCACTCTGCTGCACGCGCTCGGGGATCGCGGCTGGCTGGTCGTGCCCGAGGCTGCGCGCACCATTTTGCAGCGACCGGGCGGAATGGAGCTGCGCGCTGATGATCCAGACGGCTTCGCCATGGCGATGCTGGAGATGGACCGCGCGGCGTTCGAGGCAGTCCAGCCCGGTCAGACGGTCATCTTCGATCGCGGTTTCTGCGATATCGTCGCGTTCCTGCGGATCGAGGGGCGGGCGGCGATGCCTGAAGTCGATGCGGCGTGCCGGAAATTGCGATTCGACTGCGTGCTGCGAGCGCCTGCGTGGAAAGACATCTATCGGCAGGACGCCGAACGCATCCAGACTTGGGAGCAGGCGGTCGAAAGCGATCGGCAGAATTTACAGGCGTGGCGCGACTATGGCTACGTGCCGGTGGATTTGCCTTTGGCCGATGTCGAGGAAAGGGTGCGCGCGGTCGAAGCCCTGCTGAACCGCTAGGCTTCTGCGCCAAGCGAAATCGCTTCATGTTGCATATTTTTCACGCTAGCTGAGCGCAATGACTACGATCGCGGTCTCCGATCTCGGGCGCATTGCCTCGCACCTGGTGCTCGACCAGTTGCGCGAAGGGATCATCGTCACCGACGCCGCCGGATCGATCGAATATGTCAATGACGCCGCGCGCGCAATGCACGGGGTGGCCGAGCTCGATGTCGAGCCGGAAAACTATGCGGACTGCTACCACCTCTTCACGCTGGACGGGAAACCACATCCGTTCAAGGACTTGCCGCTGTCTCGGGCAGTCGGCGGCGAAACCGTGACCGATGCACAATGGCTGATCAAGCGCCCCGATGGCAGCACGGTCCACGCGGTCGGCTCGGCCAAGCCGTTGGTCGGCGAAGACGGTGTGCAGATCGGTGCGGTTCTCACTATCCGCGACGAAAGCGAAAAATATGCCGCCCGTGCCGAGTTGCGCGAAAGTGAGGAAACCGTCCGCGCATTTTTCGAAACTGCGGGGATCTACACCGCCGTGGTCGATATCGAGGATGATGATTTTGCGCTGGTGATGGGCAATGCCCGTATGGCTGCGGCTTTCGGCATCGACGAATTGCGCGGACAATCGGCGCGCGAGGTGCTGGGCGAAGTGACGGTCGAGGCGATCCTTCCGCAATTGCGTGTAGCACAACAGGCCGAGGATCCGACCGTGATGGAATATCCCTGGACCGCTGATGGCAGCCATCGCTGGTTCGTGGCAACGATCACGCGCATGCGGGATTCGGACAAGCGCCTGTTTATCGCGTCGCTCGATATCACCGAGCGCAAGAACACCGAACGGGCGCTCGCCGCGGCGCTGGAGAGCAAGGATGTGCTGCTCCACGAGGTCAATCACCGGGTCAAGAACAGCCTGCAGATCATCACCTCGCTGCTGACGCTGCAATCGCGCACGGCGGACGAGCAACTGGCCGTGCCGCTGCGCGAAGCGATCGGGCGGGTCGAGACCGTCGCCCGGGTGCACGAGCGGCTCTACAGCACCAGCTCGCACGACCGGGTGGAGATTACCGGCTACCTCGAGGACCTGTTGACGCATGTAGTGGGTAGCCTGGGTGGCCGCGAAGGCGTGCAGTTCGTGTTCGAACACCGCGGCGGCGAGGTCGAGCTCAAGGTCGAGCATTCGGTCCCGTTGGCGCTGATCCTGGTCGAGATGGCGATGAATGCTGCCAAATATGCGTTTCCCGACGGCAGGAGCGGCACGGTGTCGGTGGCGATCGCAATCGATGCCGAAACGCTCGAGCTCACCGTTGGCGACGACGGTGTCGGGCTGAAGGAAGCGCCCGAGGCCGTCGGCAGCGGATTGGGCCAGCGAATCGTCCGCGCGCTGGCGGCGCAGCTCAACGCCGATACCGGCTATGTCGAGCGCGAATGCGGCACGCTGTTCCGTCTGTCGATGGCGCTGCCGCCGGATGCGCGACCGCAGTAGGTGACCGAAGGCGGCGTTCGCTGCGAAGCGCGCAGCGTCAAACCTTCTGCTTCTCCAGCATCGCGGCCATCTGCTCCCACACCTTGTTCACGGCCTTTAGCGGCCGGACCATGACCTTGAAATCGGTGATCATGCCGTCCTCGTCGAACGTCATCAGGTCGATACCGTTGACGTGGATGCCGTCCATCGTGGTGGTAAATTCCAGCAGAGCGTGATTGCCGTCGGCCATCTCTCGCACATATTGGAAATCGCCCTGGCCGAGCGTACCCGCTGCGGCCATCAGATAGGCGGTGACGATAGGGCGACCACGCTGCGGTGTGTGCACGACGGGTGAGTGGAAGACGCAATCCTCATGCAGCACCTGCTTCAGCCCCTCGGCGGAACCTTCGTGGTTCTCCATGTAATCGTGCCACTTGGCGAGTCCGGGATTGGTACTGGTCATGATACTCTCCTGAAACTGTCGGGGCGGGCGGCGGCCCAGTGATGCGCGATACGGGTGCTCGCCGGGTCCAGCTTGAGCGCGTCAGGCTCGATAAATGCATAAATCCGGTCGATCGCGTCGGAACGCGCGCCGTTCACCCTCTCGCGCATGTCGCGTGGCTCGATCTCCCACGGCGATTGCAGGCCCATGGCGATGGTGATCTCGCGCAACGAGCGCAGCGTCTCGCGCTGGAAGCGGGCGACTCGCGGCGCCTTGTCCTCCACGACCAGCCCGCGCTGCCGCCATGCGACCTGAGTCGCGACGCCGGTCGGACAATGCCCGGTGTGGCACTCCATCGATTGCACGCATCCGAGCGCGAACATGAAAGGCCGCGCGGCATTGCAGCAATCGGCGCCGATGGCGAAGGCCTTGGCCATGCCGGCACCCGAATGGATTTTGCCCGAGGCGGCGATCTTCACGCGGTCCTTGAAACCGGTGCCGACGAGCATGTTGCGGACCCAGACCTGCCCTTCGCGCAGCGGCATTCCGACGCTGTTGGACAGTTCCAGCGGAGCAGCGCCCGTGCCGCCCTCCGCGCCGTCGACGGTAATGAAATCCGGATGCAGGCCGGTCTCCAGCATGGCCTTGCCGATCGCCATGATCTCGTGCGGCTGGCCGACGCACAGCTTGATGCCGACGGGCTTGCCGCCGGACAGTTCGCGCAATTCGGTCAGCCATTCGAGCATTTCGATCGGCGTGGCGAAGGTCGAATGCGCGGCGGGTGAATTGACCGTCTCCCCCACCGGCACTCCGCGCGCCTCGGCGATTTCCCTGGTGACTTTCTCGCCCGGCAACACCCCGCCATGGCCCGGCTTGGCGCCCTGGCTGAGCTTGACCTCGATCATCTTGACTTGGTCGCTCGCGGCGTTGTCTGCGAACTGCGCGGCATCGAAACCGCCGTCCTTCGCACGGCATCCGAAATAGCCGCTGCCCAGTTCCCAGATCAGGTCGCCGCCATGCATGCGGTGATAGCGGCTGATGCTGCCTTCGCCGGTATTGTGCGCGAAATTGCCCTGCGCCGCCCCGGCATTGAGCGCTTCGATCGCGCGCGCCGAGAGCGAGCCGAAGCTCATGGCGGAGATATTCAGCAGCGAGGAGGAATAAGGCCGCTTGCAGGTGCTCTCACCGAACGTCAGCCGCCATTCCTCGGGCACGCTCTCGTCGGGCACGATGGAGTGGCTCATCCATTCGTATTCGTCCGAATAGACATCGAGCTCGGTGCCCATCGGATGCTTGTCGAGATCGCCCTTGGCCCGCGCATAGACCAGCGCCCGCGCCTGGTGGCTGAAGGGCCGCCCTTCGAGATCGCCTTCGACGAAGTAGGACTGCGCAAACGGGCGCAAATCCTCCATCAGCCAGCGAATCCGCGCGATCAGCGGATAGTTCCGCCGAAGCGTATGATGGGTCTGGAAAAAATCCCAAAGCGCGAGCAGCGTGAGCGGCCCCAGAATCACCAGCGCCCAGGGTAGCAGCAACCCCGCCAAGCCGCTCAGCGCCAGCAGCGCCAGCGGAATGACATAGCGCCAGTAGAGCGTCATGCGGCGTGCGCCCTACGCCAGGTGCTCGGCAAAGAAGCCATCGGTCCGCTCGTCCGCCAGTTTCGCACCCGCTTCATCGCGGCGTTTGCCGAACTCGGTCGCGAAGCCGTGGTCGAGGCCGGGATAATCGTGCAGCGTCACCTTGGGATGATCGTCGAGCCCGTCATGCATCGCCTTCTGCGCATCCTTGTCGACAAAGCCGTCCTCGGTCGGGATATGCAGCATCAGCGGGTTGGCGATGGCGTGCGCTTCATTGAGCATGTCGGGCACGCCCACGGCATAATATCCGACGGTGGCATCGCTGTCGGTGCGGGCGGCGGTCATGTAGGCGAGCTTGCCGCCGAGGCAGTAGCCGACTGCACCCACCTTTTTGCCGCCGGTTTCCGCGCGCGCCCACTTGATCGTCGATTCGATGTCCCGCACGCCCCCGTCGGGATCGAATTTCCCCATGTAATCAAGCGCTTGCTGGAATTCCGGTTCGATGTCCGGATCGAGTTCGATATTTTCCTTCAGCCGCCAGAACAGGTCGGGCGCCACCGCGAGATAGCCTTGCTCGGCCAGCAGATCGCATTTGCGGCGGATACCGGCATTCACGCCGAAAATTTCCTGGATCACGACGATGGCTGCCTTGGGCTCACCCTCGGGGCGGGCGACATAGGCCGAGAAGTCGTGGTCGCCGTAATGCGAGGGGATGGTGACTTGCGCGGTCATGGGGTCTCTCCTGCGTCTTTATGAATTTCTGTTGTGCCGATTGCGCGCTAGGGCCTATCGCTTGCGGGCGGGGGAATGCAAACCCAAATGCGCCCGAACTACGCAAGGCGCGGCACACAGCACCGAGGGAGGACACGCCATGAAGGTCAATATCGAGATCGACTGCACGCCGGAGGAGGCGCGGACCTTCATGGGCCTGCCCGACGTAAGCAAGGCCAACGACGTCTATGTCGAGAACATGACCAAGGCGATGAAGAGCGTTTCCAGCCCCGACCAGCTGCAGGAACTGGCCAAGACCATGGCCCCGATGGGGCAGGTCGGGCTCAAGCTGTTCCAGAACTTCGTCGAAGGCAGTCTGGCCGCCGGCGGCATGCGGGCCGCAGGTTCGTCGAAGAAGTCCAAGGACTGAACGCCCCACCTGTTTCACGTGGAAACGATCTTCGCCCTCTCGAGCGGCGCGCCGCCCGCGGCGATCGGCGTGATACGGATCAGCGGGACCGAAGCGCGGGGTGCGCTGGAGGCTTTGGCAGGCAGCGTGCCGGACGCGCGCAAGGCTGCGCTGCGGCGGTTGCGCGACGGCGAGGGAAAGACGCTCGACGATGCGCTGGTGCTGTGGCTGCCGGGGCCGGACAACGCGACCGGCGAGGATTGCGTCGAGCTTCACTGCCACGGGGGCAGGGCGGTGATCGCTGCAATCGAGCGTACACTCGGCACCATGCCGGGATTGCGCCGTGCCGAGCCCGGGGAATTCACGCGTCGCGCTTTTGCCAATGGCCGGATCGATCTGGCCGAGGCGGAGGGGCTGGCCGACCTGCTGTTCGCCGAAACCGAGCTGCAGCGGCAAGTGCTGCAGGCATCGGCGGGCGGACGGCTGTCCGAGCTGGTCGGTGGGTGGCGCGAGCGGGTGCTGGCGCTGTCGGCGCAGGTTGAAAGTGCGCTCGATTTCTCCGACGAGGACGACGTCGACGAGCTTGCACCCGCCTTCTACACCGATGTTTCCACACTGGCGGACGAACTTGGCGAATGGCTCGAGCGCCCGCAGGTCGAACGGCTCCGCGACGGAGTACGCGTGGTGTTCGCCGGTCCGCCTAACGCCGGCAAGTCGACGCTTTTCAATGCATTGCTGCAGAGCGAAGCGGCGATCGTCTCGCCGATCGCCGGTACGACCCGCGACGTGCTAGAACGCCCGGTTGCGTTTGGCGGCACCCCCTTCACCCTGATCGACACCGCCGGTCTGCACGAAGGTGGCGATGACAGTATTGAAAGGATCGGCATCGACCGCGCGCGTGCGGCTTTGCGCGATGCCGATATCGTGCTGTGGCTCGGGCCCGAAGGCGAAGGGCCCGACAATGCGTGGGAGATCGACGCGCAGAGCGATATCGACGAACGCACCGCCAAATCCGCGCCACGGCTACGATTGTCGGCGAAGACAGGGGAGGGGATCGATGCGCTCGTTCGCGACCTGCGCGATGCCGCGCGCGACCTGCTTCCCAGGCCCGGCGACGTGGCGGTCAATGCGCGGCAGCACGCTCTGCTGTCCGAAGCGGCTGGCGAACTCGCGGAAATCACGCGCGGGCAGGACTTGCTGATCACAGCCGAGCACCTCCGCACCGCTCGCAGCGCCTTCGACCGCTTCACCGGCCGCGCGACCACCGAAGATATGCTCGATGCGCTTTTCGGCCGCTTCTGCATCGGAAAATAGCCTGTTCCACGTGAAACACCCGCTGCAAATGGGGTAGCGAGCGGGAGCGCTACATTGTATGGGCCGCGCCATGCACGATTTCGACATCCTTGTGGTCGGCGGCGGACACGCCGGCGTCGAGGCGGCCTGCGCGGCGGCACGGATGGGCGTGCGCACCGCGCTGGTGAGCTTCGACCCGGCCAGGATTGGCGCGATGAGTTGCAATCCGGCGATCGGCGGGCTGGGCAAAGGGCATCTGGTACGCGAGGTTGATGCGTTCGACGGTGTGATCGCCCGCGCGGCCGATGCGGCGGCGATTCATTACCGCATGCTCAACCGTTCGAAGGGCAGCGCCGTGTGGGGTCCGCGCGTACAGGCGGATCGCAAGCTCTTCCATGCTGCGGTCCAGGCCATCGTCGCGACGCAGGAGAACCTGACTGTCGTCCCGGGCGAGGTCGCGGCGCTCCGCTTCGAAGGCGCGAGGGTGACGGGGATCGAGCTGGCGGATGGCACTGCGCTGTCTGGGCAGGCAGTGATCCTGTGCACCGGCACCTTTCTCGGCGGAAAGCTCTATCGCGGCGAAGAGATCATGGTCGGCGGGCGGATCGGCGAGGATTCTGCCTCGCGCCTGGCCGAACAGATGTATGGGCTGGAGCTGCCGATGGCGCGGCTCAAGACCGGGACACCGCCGCGGCTCGACGGGCGAACGATCGACTGGGCAGCACTGGAAGAACAGCCTTCCGACGGCGAGGACTGGACGCTGTCGGCGCTGACGCCCGCGCGGAGCAACCCCGAAATCTTCTGCGGTATCACGCGCACCAATGCGCGAGCGCACGACATTATCCGCGCCAATCTCAACCGTTCTCCGCTGTTTTCGGGCGCGATCGACGCGCAGGGGCCGCGCTATTGCCCCTCGATCGAGGACAAGATCCACCGGTTCGGCGATCGGGACGGGCACCAGGTGTTCCTCGAGCCCGAAGGTCTCGACACCCACCTGGTCTATCCCAACGGCATCAGCACCTCGCTGCCGGTCGATGTGCAACTCGGCATGTTGCGAGCCATGGACGGGTTGTTTCACGTGGAACTGGTCGAGCCGGGCTATGCGGTCGAATACGACCATATAGAGCCGCGTGCGCTGACCTCGGGCCTGCGGCTCAAGGATGTCGAGGGCCTCTATTGCGCCGGACAGATCAATGGCACCACCGGTTACGAGGAGGCGGCGGCGCAGGGATTGATCGCGGGCCTGAATGCGGCTTGCGTGGTGCTCGACCGCGAAGCACCCGCGCTCGACCGGGCGACCAGCTACATGGCGGTGATGGTCGACGATCTTACGTTGCACGGGGTCAGCGAGCCCTATCGCATGCTCACCGCCCGGGCCGAGTATCGCCTGCGCCTGCGCGCCAACAATGCGACCGCGCGCCTTACGCCCCTGGCGATTGAGCTGGGGTGTGTCGGTGGCGAGCGTGCCGAATGGTTTGCGCGGCGCGAAGAAAAGCGCGCACGTCTCGATGCGGCGCTCGATAGTCAGGCCAGCGCCAAACAGATGCAGGATCTCGGCCTGCCGGTGAAGAGCGACTCCGGCAAGATGGCGCTGCGCGAGTGGCTCCGCTTCCCGACCATCGACTTCCCCGATCTTGCGCCCCTGGTTCCGGAAGTGGACACAGGGACCGAGTTGGCGGCCGAACTGGCCGAGGACGCCGCCTATGCGCCCTATCTCGCGCGGCAGGATGCCGAATTGCGCGAGTTGAAGGCCAACGAAGCGATTACCCTGGCTGCGGATTTCCCATTTGCCGAAGTGCCTGGCCTGTCCAGCGAGATGGTCGAGCGCCTGACGGCGGCGCGGCCGGAAACGCTCGCAGCGGCCGGGCGCGTGCCGGGCGTTACGCCAGCAGCCCTGGCGGCTGTCCTCGTCCATACGCGCAAACGGGGCAGGGCCGCCGCGTGATCGCAACCGAAGAGCAGGCGCGCGCATTCGTGGCGGAGCGGTGCGATGCGGCAGGGATGGAGCGTATCGAGGCACTGGTTGCGGCGCTGAGAAGCGAGAACGAGCGGCAAAACCTTGTCTCCAAGGGTTCGCTCGGCGAGGTCTGGCAGCGCCACATCGCGGACAGCGCGCAATTGCTCGATCATGTTTCACGTGAAACAGGGCTCTGGCTCGATCTGGGGTCGGGCGCGGGCTTTCCGGGGCTCGTTGTCGCCGCGATGCAGCCAGAAAAGCCGGTTTTGCTCGTCGAATCACGGCGGAAGCGCGTCGAATGGCTCACGGACATGGTTAAAGCGTTGAAACTGGAAAATTGCGACGTCGCCGGGATGCGCCTAGAACTGCTTGAGGCGCGCGAAGCCGGTGTCATTTCGGCACGGGCCTTCGCTCCGCTCGAAAAGCTCCTCCGCTTGTCCGCAAGGTTTTCCACCGACACCACCACATGGGTCTTGCCCAAGGGGCGCTCCGCCGCGCAGGAATTGCAGGGCGTGAGTCGCAAGTGGCAGAAATTGTTTCACGTGGAACAGTCCGTTACGAGCGAAGAAGCGGCCATTCTGGTCGGGCGAGGGAGAGCGAAGACATGATCCGCATAGCAATCGCCAACCAGAAGGGCGGGGTCGGCAAGACCACCACCGCGATCAATATCGCCACCGCGATGGCCGCCGCAGGCTGGAAAACCTTGCTGATCGATCTCGATCCGCAGGGCAATGCCTCCACCGGCATGGGGATCGACGCCGAAGACCGCGAAAATTCGAGCTACGACCTGCTCGTCGACCAATACCCGCTCGCCGACTGTATTTCGCCAACCAGCATCCCCGGTCTCGACATCGTCCCCGCTACGCAGGATCTCAGCGGGGCCGAGGTCGAACTCGTTTCCGTCGACGATCGCACTGACCGCCTGCGCAGCGCCTTGGCGGGCCATACCGATCATCAAATCTGTTTCATCGACTGCCCGCCCTCGCTCGGGCTGCTGACGCTCAACGCGCTCGGTGCCGCCGATACGCTGCTCGTGCCGTTGCAATGCGAGTTTTTTGCGCTCGAAGGGCTGAGCCAACTCCTGCAGACCGTCGAGCGGGTACAACAGCGCTTCAACCCCGATCTCGGCATAATCGGTGTCGCACTGACCATGTTCGACCGCCGCAACCGCCTGACCGACCAGGTCGCCGACGATGTCCGCGATTGCTTGGGCGATCTTGTGTTCCAGGCAGTCATCCCGCGCAACGTCCGCCTGTCCGAAGCGCCGAGCCACGGGCTGCCTGCGCTGGTGTACGACCATTCCTGCGCCGGGAGCCGCGCATATATGGCCCTGGCCCGCGAATTGATCGGTCGCCTGCCCGAGGAGAGGAAAGCCGCATGAGCAAAGGTGCGAGCAAGAAATCGAGCAATTCCATGGATTTGAGCGCCATGGGCAAATCGACCGACAAAAAGAAGAAGCTCGGTCGCGGCTTGGGTGCGCTGATGGGCGAAATGCGCCGCGAAGAACCGCTTGTGCAGCCTGCGAGCGACGACAAAGACGGCTCCGGCGCGCCGCAACCCGCGGTGCCGCCGAATGGCGGGCTCGGGACCATCCCCGTATCCTCGATTTCGCCGCTGCCCGGCCAGCCGCGCTCTCATTTCGACGAAGCCGCGCTCGATGAACTTGCCGCATCGATCGCGGCGCGCGGCGTCATCCAGCCGATCATCGTCCGCCCGGACGGCGAGGGGCGTTACCAGCTGGTGGCCGGCGAGCGTCGCTGGCGTGCAGCGCAGAAGGCGCGATTGCACCAGATTCCCGCCATCGTCCGCGACCTCGACCAGCGCGAAGTCATGGCACTGGCGCTGATCGAGAACATCCAGCGCGAAGACCTGAACCCGATCGAGGAAGCGCGCGCCTACCATCGCCTGTCGGAAGATGAGGGGATGAGCCAGGCCGAGATCGCCAAGCTGGTCGATAAGTCGCGCAGCCACGTCGCCAACCTGCAGCGCCTGCTGGCCCTGCCGGATGAGGTGATCGCAATGGTAGAGAGCGGCGATCTTTCGATGGGCCATGCCCGCGCGCTGATCGGTTACGAAAATGCCGTCGGCCTCGCGCGCGAGGCCGTTTCGAACAAAATGTCGGTGCGCGACGTCGAGAAGCGCGTCCGCGGAGAGACTGCGCCGTCAAAGGACAGAAAGTCCGGGCCTTCAAGCGATCCGGTGAAGAATGCCGATATCGCCGCGGTCCAGAACCACCTCGAGGAATTTCTCGGCCTGCCGGTCAAGATCAAGACCGACCGGGATCCGCGCTCCGGCGCGGTTACCATTCGATACCGTACGCTAGACCAGCTCGATCTCATCTGCCAGCGTCTGACCGGCGGCGACATTTGAACGCGTTTTCAGTGACTTAGAGTGTATATAAGCTGAGGGCCAAAGTTGCGCGGCGCAACTTTGGCCCCGAAGACCTCGTCGTCGCCCGAGGGCGAAGGCGCTTACTTACCCTTGATATACTTCGTCCGCTTGACCGGCTTCTGCTTGATGTAGCGAACCTTTTTCTCGGCCGGTTTGTGGTAGTGCTTCTTGTGGGTGACGGTTTCTTCGACCCACTCCTCTGTCACGATCTCGCGCACCACCGGCACATAGCCTCCATGATGAACGACGACCGTCGTGACGGGTGCGACGACATAGCCGCCCGACCATCCCGAGCCGTGGCTCCAGCTCTGTCCCCATTGGCCACCCCAGCCGTGGCCGGGATAGCCCGGGTAATAGCCGCCCGGATAGTAACCGCCATTGGCGATGCCGTCTTCGTATCGCTCCAGCCAATCCTTGCAGTTGCGCTTGTCCGGGTCGCCCTGCGCCAGCGCGACCGCAGATCCAATCGCGAGGCCGGCGAGCCCACCGACTCCGGCCCCTATCAGCGCGCCGCCGAGCCGTTCGCTGCTCGCAACGCGGTTACCGATCACCCCGCCTGCAGCGGCACCCAGCAGGCCCCCGATTGTCGCGCCACGATCGCCGCGGCGGCGGCGTTCACGCACGTAGGCGCGGCATTCGTCGAGCCAGGCGCCCCGATCGAAGACCGGCGGCATCGGCGGATATCCCGGATGATGCGGCGCGGCGGCCATCGGCCGGTGCTGCATTGGCGGATGCACCACCGGCTGCGGCGGATGCATGACGCCTGCCGGTCCATGCGTTGCAACGGGTGCGGGATGCGAATATTGGACTTCGTATCCGACCTCGTAATCGGTTTCGGGCGCGCCGAAGGTTTCCCGATATTCGGACTGGGCGGGCACCGACTGCACCACCGGGTCGCTGACGAAGACCGTCTGCTGCTCGCCTTCCGGCAGCGGCTGGGCGTATTCGTACACCCGCTGCTCGTAGCTCATTTCCTGAGCGGCGAGCCCCGGTGTGGCGGCAATCATGGCGCCGGCAGCGACACCGCCTGCGGCCAGATAGCGGAACGACAATGCGGATCGTGCACTCGGCATGGGTAACTCCCTCTCGCAAGCCCTGAATGCGCAGGAGCGCGCGAGTCAGGGGCGTTAACAGAAAAGTTACCATCGAAAGGCGCAGAGTCACGAGGCTGGCGCTCGCTGTCCCGTTTCGGGTCGATTCAGATCCGGCCGGCGATCCGCCGCGCGAGCTCTTCGATACCTTCGGCATCGGCACGCGCAAACCGTGCCTTGGTGGGCGCATCGAGATCGATCACGGCGACGACCGTATCGTCCCGCACGACCGGAACCACCAGTTCCGACTGGCTAGCTGCATCGCAGGCGATATGTCCGGGGAAAGCGTGAACATCCTCGACCAGCTGCGTCTCGCCGGAGGATGCGGCTGCACCGCATACGCCCTGGCCGATCGGGATGCGGATACAGGCGGGGCGCCCGACGAAGGGCCCCAGCACCAATTCACCGTCCACAACCCGGTAGAACCCGGCCCAGTTCAGGTCCGGGATGAATTCCCACATCAGCGCGGCCAGATTGGCCATGTTGGCAACGCCATCGCCTTCCCCTGCGGTGAGGGCGTCGGCGGCATCGACCAATTGGCGATAGCGCTCTTCGGCGGGCAACGTTTCATCGGGGGCGAAGTCGAACATGCAGGGTGATTTAGCCGCTCGCACCCGCCACACAAGCGCCCGGGCGAGCAAAATCGTTGCCGCGCTGTGATAGCGTGACTATCTCCTGTTGCATGAGCACCTTCCGCAAAATCCTTATCGCCCTGCTGGTCTTTTTCATCGTCCTCGGTCTGCTGGGGTTCTGGCTGACCAGGGGCGACACTGCCGATCTTTCCGTCGAGGCGGTCAGCGGCACCGATCCGACGCTGGCGGAAGCCGAGGAAGAAGCCTTCCCGACCGTGCAGATCGCCAAGCCTGTCGGTTGGGCAGAAGGCGAAGTGCCGACAGCGGCCGAGGGCCTCGAAGTGGTGCGCTTTGCCGAGGGTCTCGATCATCCGCGCGTGCTCCATCGCCTGCCGAACGGCGATGTCCTCGTCACGCTGACCCGCGCGCCGAAGGGCGATGGCGGAGGAGATGGCGGCATCATGGCGAGCATCCGCAATTTCGTCGCCGGCCTGCTGTTCGAACGGGCAGGGGCCGCGGGCGAATCGCCCAACGAGCTGGTGCTGCTGCGCGACGCGGATGGCGACGGGGTGGCCGAGATCAGGCAGACGCTCACCGACGACCTCGATTCGCCCTCGGGCATCGCGTGGTCCGACGGAACGCTTTATATCGCCAATCACGATGCGGTCCTCGCGTTCCCTTACGAGCTCGGCGCCTCCACGCTGACTGGCGACCCGCGCAAGCTGATGGACCTGCCGCCGGGCGGCGGGCACTGGATGCGCAATATCGAGCTCAATCCGGATGGCACCAAACTCTACATCGCGGTCGGTTCGGTCTCGAATATCGGCGAGCAGGGTATGGAGGTCGAACAGGGCCGGGCCATGATCTGGGAATACGATCTCGAGACCGACACCCCGCGCCAGTTCGCGCTCGGCCTGCGCAATCCCAACGGGCTCGACTGGAACCCGATGTCCGGTGAGCTGTGGACCACCGTCAACGAGCGCGACATGCTGGGCTCGGATCTGGTGCCGGACTACCTGACCAATGTTCCCGTCGGCGCGCAGTACGGCTGGCCCTGGGTATACTGGAAGGACAATATCGACACCCGCGTCGATGCGCCGCGTCCTGCCTTTCTCGTCGAATATACCCGCCGTCCGGAATACGCGATGGGGCCGCACGTGGCGGCGTTGGGACTAGTCTTTACGGCGGACGGTCACCGCGTGGGCGAAGCTTTCTCGCGCGGTGCCTTCGTGGCACGGCACGGCTCATGGAACCGCAAGCCGCCTTCGGGTTACGACGTCGTCTATGTCGCTTTCGACGAGCGCGGCAATCCGCAGGGCAAGCCGATCCCGGTGCTGACCGACTTCCTCAAAGAAGACGGCACTACGCGCGGCCGCCCGACCTGGGTCGAATGGGCCGGCGATGGCTCGCTGCTGGTGAGCGACGACACCGCAGGCATTATTTGGCGCGTGGTGGCACCGGGCGCCGAGCCGGGCACGGCACCGGCGCGCTTCCGCAGCGAGAGCCTGCGGCCCCAGACCGAACTCCGTGGCGATCCGCGCGCGAGCTTCGGCGAGGACTTCGCGCGCGAAAGCAATCCGAACGTCAACTAGGTACTAAAGGGATTTTCCGGCACGCCCGGCCAGTTCGGTGACGAACTGCCGAGCCGTGCGCCCCGACCGCGCACCGCGCTGGCGCGCCCATGTGAGCGCGTCTTCGGGCGCATACTGCAGCCCGAGCGGTGCCGCGTAAGAGTCGACCATGGCAAGATAGTCGTCTTGCGACGCCGTGTGAAAACCGATCGCCAGTCCGAACCGATCAGCGAGCGCCATAGCATCGTCGAGCTCGTCGCTTTCATGCATGGCATCGGCGGTGTCGGCCCGCTCGACAAGCGCGCGGCGGTTTGCCGTCACGGCCAGCCGGACATTGTCGGGCCGCGGCTCGATTCCCCCTTCGAGGAAGCTGCGCAGGCGCCTGAGAGCCGCACTTTCGTCCGCGCCGAAGCCGAGATCGTCGACGAGGATCAGGAAGCGGCGGTCGAGATTGGCGATCTGTGCGAACAATGCCGGGAGCGTGTCGAGCCGATCGACAGGTACCTGGACCAGCGCGAGCGGTAGCCCTTCCGCCTGCTTCTCGACGGTTGCAGCCCGAACCAGCGCGGACTTGCCCATTCCGCGCGCGCCCCACAGCAGCATGTCGTGCGCTGCCGCGCCTTTAGCATGGCGCGCAATGGTTTCCGCGACTGCAGCCTTCTGTCGGTCGATGCCGCGCAATTGATCGAAACCAGGCGCATCGATCATTGCGATAGGCCGTCCGCTCGCGCCGTCCCACGCATAGGCCGGATGGGCGAGCCAGTTGGTGTCCGACGGCGCAGGCGCAATCCGCTCCAGGGCATCGGCAATTCGTGCCAGCGGGTCGCCCTGGTCCGCCATCCCTAGCGCTGCCTCAGGCGATCAGTTTGTCGGCAGGGAGTGCGTAGAGCGAATCCGACCCGGCAATGGCTGACGCCTTGAGGCCGCTCGCTTCTGGCACGATGCGGTCGAGGAAGAAGCGGGCAGTGACCGGCTTGGTTTCTGCCAGGGCAGGGGATGCTCCTGCTGCGACGGCGCGCAATTGTTGCAGCATCTGCCAGCCAGCGACAGCGACAGCGCACATGGTGGTGAAGGGGACGCTTCCGGCCAGTCGATCATCAAGGCTCGCTTCCTCGCGCATCCAACGTGCGATGGCGGCACAATCGCCGGCAAGCGCGAACAGCTTGGGCTCATCGGCGGCGTCACGCGCGATGTCTTCGAGCAGGCCGATGAGGGCCTGCCCGTCTTCCAGCCCGAGCTTGCGGGTCACGAGGTCCGCGGCCTGGATGCCGTTGGTGCCTTCGTAGATCGGCGCGATGCGCGCGTCGCGATAGTGCTGCGCCGCGCCGGTTTCCTCTACGAAACCCATGCCGCCATGCACCTGGACGCCGATAGAGGCTATTTCGATGCCTATATCGGTGCCCCAGGCCTTTATCATCGGGGTGAGGATTTCGCCGCGAGCCTTGGCGGCCTCATCGCCGATTGTGCCTCGGTCGACTTGGCCTGCCGTGTAATAGAGCAGCGCCCGCGCGCCTTCGGTCAGCGCCTTCATGCGCAGCAGCATCCGGCGGACATCGGGGTGTTCGAGGATCGCCACCGGCGATTTGTCGGGCGATCCGGCGCGGGCCGACTGGATGCGGTCTCTGGCATAATGCAGCGCCTGCTGCGTCGCGCGCTCGCCGATCTGCACTCCTTGGTTGCCGACATTGATCCGCGCGTTGTTCATCATCGTAAACATCGCCACGAGACCGCGATTCTCCGCGCCGACCAGCTCGCCGATGCATTCGTCATTGTCGCCATAGCTCATGACGCAAGTGGGCGAGGCGTGGATGCCGAGCTTATGCTCGAGACTGACGGGACGCAGGTCGTTGCGCGGGCCCAGCGAGGCGTCGTCGTGCACGTGATATTTGGGCACGAGGAAAAGCGAGATGCCGCGGCTTCCCTCCGGCGCGTCGGGCGTTCGCGCAAGGACGAGGTGGATGATGTTCTTCGCCAGCTCGTGATCGCCCCAGGTGATGTAGATCTTCTGCCCCCGGACACGGTATTTGCCCGCATGCTCGCCTTCGGTGATCGGCACGGCGGTAGACCGCAATGCCCCGACATCGCTTCCCGCCTGCGGCTCGGTGAGGTTCATCGTTCCCGACCATTCGCCGCTGACCAGCTTGGGCAGGTATCTGGACTGCTGCGCCTCGCTGCCGTGATGCTCGATCGCTTCGATCGCGCCGACCGAGAGCATCGGAAGCAGGTTGAACGCCATATTCGCGGTGCCGAGGTTCTCCAGCACGTTGCAGGCGAGCGTGAACGGCAGGCCCTGGCCACCGAATTCCGCGGGCGAGGCGATCGCGTTCCAGCCCTGCTCGACATATTGGTCATAGGCTTCGGCAAAGCCGTTGGGCAGACGCACGACGCCGTTCTCCAGCTTGGCACCTTCGAGGTCGCCGACGCGATTCAGCGGGGCGAATTCGCCGGCAGCGAACTGGCCGACCCCTTCGACGATGGCTTCGACCATGTCGGGCTCGGCGGCGGCGAAGCGTTCGCTCTTGGCCAGCTCCGCGATGCCCGCATTGACGCGGATCGATAGCAATTGGTCCTGAGTGGCGGGCGTATAGGGTGTCACGGCGCGGAAAGTCCTCTTGGCTTAGCTGGGTATCAGATATAGCGCTCGGGGATGCGCGACAAGAACGCTACGGAAGTGCTGCGGGGCGACCGCCATGGCGTGGCGCAGGCTGCACGTATCATCAACGCGGGCGGCCTAGTCGCCGTTCCGACCGAAACCGTTTACGGCCTCGCCGCACGCGCGGACGATCCGGACGCGGTGGCCGCCATCTATGCTGCCAAGGGGCGCCCCAGTTTCAATCCGTTGATCGTGCACGTCCTCGATCCGGCAGCTGCCGGTCGGCTGGTCGAGATGGACGACAAGGCGCAGGCTCTGGCGGGGCGCTTTTGGCCCGGGCCGTTAACGATGGTCCTGCCGCTTCGCGATGCTGCGGATGTTGCCGGCGCCGTGACGGCAGGCCTGCCCACGCTCGCCGTTCGTGTACCGGCGCACCCGCTCATGCGCGAGCTACTGACTCTGGCCGAAGCGCCGCTTGCCGCGCCATCCGCCAATGTCAGCGAAAGCGTCAGCCCGACATCGCCTGGCCATGTCCTGAAGACGCTGGACGGCCGGATCGACGCCGTGCTCGACGGGGGCGAATGCATTGCCGGATTGGAATCCACGATCGTCGCTCTGCGCGGCGATGGTGCGTGGTCTTTGCTGCGACCCGGACCGATTGCCAAAGAAGCCTTGATCGAGGCGCTCGGTGCCGAGCCCTCCGGCACAACGGAGGGCGTCGAGGCGCCCGGTCAATTGGCGCGGCACTACTCGCCGGGCAAGCCCGTGAGACTGGGCGCTGTCGAGGCTGCCGAGGACGAATTCCTCCTCGGCTTCGGAAACACCGCAGGAGACTGGTCGCTATCCGACAGCGGCGATCCGGCCGAAGCAGCGGCGCGACTTTACGCGGGCCTGCATCGCGGGGCGGAGAGCGACAAAGCGCGGATTGCCGTCGCGCCGATCCCCGACGAAGGGCTGGGCGCAGCCATCAACGACCGGCTCCGCCGCGCCGCAGCCTGATTATTCGTCGGGTTCGACCGGTACACTCGGGAGCAGATCGCGAATCTCGTCATAAGTTGCGCGCGCATCGGCGCAGGCCTCGCGATCGCCTTCGGCGCACTCGGCGCGCTCCTTGTCGTAACGCCGTTCGAGCTTGCCGAGCCGCTCTTCGCGCCTGCGGATTTCGCGGCCGCGCTTCTCGTCGGCTTCCGACTGGCTGGTGGTGGCGAGATCGACGCCCATGCTGGCGGCTTTGACGGGCAGTGTCGCCACATCGACCGCTGCACCGACAGCGCTGGCGGCGAGGCATCCGGACAGGGAGAAACCGGCAGCTGCCAGGGCGATCAGGGGGAGGGGGCGCATGAACGGCTCCTTGTTGCAGGGGGTTCCTCTAAGCCCCGCAAAGTGAGCCGTCCATGAATTTGCGCCGTTCAGGTGCCGCCGGCGCGTTCGGTGTCGGCGTCGTCGCTCCCAGCATCCGCCGCAGCAGGAGGCGCTGTAGTGCCTTGCCTGCACGTGACCGTGCCCGATCCCATCGATTCGACCGTGCAGGTCGCGCCACCGGTAACGACGACATCGCCGGAGCCGACGATATTGGCGTCAACCGTACCGTCGGAAGCGAAGCTCGCATCGCCCGATCCGGCAATCGTGATTTCCGCATCCTCGACTGTCAGGCGGTCCATTTCGGCCTTGCCGGACCCGGCAATGGTCAGCTCCATGCGTTCAGCCGTCCCGGCTGCGACCAGTGTGCCCGAACCGGCGACGGTCACTTCGAGCCGGGTAGCGGCGAGATTGCCGACATCGGCCCGCCCCGAACCCGCGATCGTAACGTCGGCTTCGCGGTCCATACCCGGCAATTGCACATCGCCCGAGCCGGCAATCACCAGTTCGGCGGGCAGCGGCATGGTCACGCGCACGGTGGCCTTGCCATCCATGCTCCAGGTTTCCTGTTCGCGCATGATGCCCAAGGCACCATCGTCATTGGTGAAGCGCATCGCCTCGACGATCTCGGGATCGCCTTCGACATCGATGTCGAGCGTTTCGCCTTCGGTCACGATCACCGTGTCCGGTCCGGCGAGCACGAGCTCAGTCGGTGCCGGGCCGGTCATATCGAGCTCGGACAGCGGCACGCCGTCGCTACCACCGATGGAAATGTCCATCCCGTCGCAGGCCGACAGAGCCAGCCCCATGCCGATCGCGGCAAGGGGTGCGATTTTCTTGAATAGGGTGTTGAGCATCGTTTCCTCCCGAATGTGTATTGCCGACGTAATACACTGCGGGCATATCTTCAACCCACGAAAAAGGGCCGCTCCTTGCGGTAGCGACCCTCATCGAAGTCGGATTGTCGCCTTTCGATCAGGCGTCCTCTTCCTCGTTGTTGTAATATTGCGGCGCATGCTCGCGCAGAACGTCGAGGATTTTCTCGAGCGCGGTCGCTTCGTCGGTCTTTTCCATCGCCGCGAGTTCGCGAGCGAGGCGGCTCGATGCGGCTTCGAAGATCTGGCGTTCGGAATAGCTCTGCTCGGGCTGGTCGTCCGGGCGGAAGAGGTCGCGCGTCACTTCGGCGATCAGCACGATTTCGCCCGAATTGATCTTGGCTTCGTATTCCTGCGCGCGGCGGCTCCACATGGTCCGCTTGACCTTGGGCTTGCCCTTGAGCGTTTCCATCGCTTCCTTCAGCGTCTTGTCGCTCGACAGCTTGCGCATGCCGATCGATTCGACCTTGTTGGTGGGCACGCGGAGCGTCATGCGCTCCTTCTCGAAGCGCAGCACGTAAAGCTCGAGCTGCATGCCGGCGATTTCCTCGTTCTGAAGCTCGATCACGCGACCGACGCCGTGCTTGGGGTAAACAACATAATCGCCTACGTCGAAGGCGAGGGCCTTGGCTGCCATGAAGTATCCTTCCTTTCAAAAGACAGGCGTGTTTCCGACAGTCGCCCCGTAATCGGCCGCGCGAGGCGCGCCGGCATGGGCCTCAACTTGTCGAAAATTCGCGATCCTGCCTTTCCATTTCAAGCCGGAGCGGAATCGGAGCGCTCGCGGTTGCATCATTATATAACAGATTCGCAACAAAATTGCCAGTGCGTGTCCGAATGCACCAGTTTCAGGCGCGCCTGGCGGCGACCTGCACGTTGAGTTCGGCACCGAGCAGGAGAAGATAGGCCGACAGGTAGAGCCAGGTCAGCAAGACCATGACCGCTCCCAGCGAACCGTAAGTCGCGTTGTAATTGCCGAAATTCGCGACATAGAAACCGAACAGCGAAGTCGCCAACAGCCAGAGGGCGGCGAACACGACTGCGCCCGGCCATGTCCGGTTCCAGGTTGCGGTCGGACGATCGGGCGCATGGCGGTAAAGCAGAACCGCACCGAGCGCGCCGGACGAGAACAGCACCAGGTAGCTTGCGGCCAACCCCAGGGCATCACCAATCAATCCGGCCACAGTGAGCGCTAGCGCAACGATGCCCAAGCCCAGGACCGCGCCGCCGGTGATCAGCAATGCCAGCGCGTTCTTTTCTACAAAGCCGCGGGTCTCCGTAGTGTCGTAAGCGATATCGAGACCGGCCATCAGCGCAGTGGCTCCGCTACGCGCCCCGAACAGCGAGATCGCCAGCGCGAGGAGCAGGCCAAAGCCCTTGCTGCTGTCGGGCCCTTCGACGACGCCTTCCAGCTGGCTACCGATCAGTTCGGCCGCCGATGCCGGCAGGAAAGAGCTCAATGCGCGAATATTCTCCGCAACCATCAGCGGATCGGCGACAATCCCGTAAGCGAGCACGATCGCCCCGAGTAGCGGGACGAAAGCGAGGAAGGCGAAGAAAGCCACGCCGGCCGCGGCCAGCCCCACATTGTCGCGCCCGGCCTGGTCGAGCGCGTCCCTGACTATAGCGATGCCGTTCTGGAGTGTCGCGATAAAGCTCAGTCGCCTTCGCCGGGTTCGGCGCTAAAGTATTTCTCGTACTTGTCCTCTTCGCCCTTATGCTCGTCGGCGTCGGCAGGCGGTTCTTTCTTCTGCGTAATGTTGGGCCAATCGGCGGAGAATTTGGTATTGATCTCGAGCCACTTTTCGAGCCCGTCCTCGGTATCGGGCAGGATCGCCTCGGCCGGACATTCGGGCTCGCACACGCCGCAATCGATGCATTCGCTGGGATTGATGACGAGCATGTTGTCGCCTTCGTAGAAACAATCGACCGGGCAGACCTCGACGCAATCGGTGTATTTGCATTTGATGCAGGCGTCGGTGACGACGTAGGTCATGACGAGCTTTTCCCCTTGAGTTCGTGCGTTGAACCCTCCGCTAATGCGGATTGTTCCCTCGGGTCAAGCGCGCGATAGCATTCCCGCGCTTCCGCGGCAGGACCGCGTCGTTCGGGCAAATGCAGGATTTCGATGACGACGACCGACTTGCCGAGCGGAACCGTCAGGATGTCTCCCTCGGCCACCGGATGGCTGACCTGCACCACGCGGCGACCGTTGGCGCGAAGATGGCCGGCTTCGATCAGGTTGCGTGCCGCGCTGCGCGTCTTGAAGAAACGCAGGCGGCACAGAACCAGGTCGATCCGCATTAGCGCACGAGCTTGGCAAGGTCGGCGAAGGGATTGCCCGGAGCGGGCCCGCTGTCGCGGCGAGCCTTGTCGGTGGATTTACCCCTCGGTTCACCGTTTCGTTTTCCGCGCCCTTTGCCATGCCTGTTGGCGCGGGCGGTGCCGCCCCTGCCCGGCCGCCAGCTCCATCGGTCAGGGGAGGGCGGGCCGAAAACATTCTCGGGCAACGGCTTCGCCTTGTGCATCCGGAAACCGGCCGCGCCGAGCAGCCTTGCGAAACTGGCTTCGGTCAAGCCCGTCGACACAGCGAGGGACGCGTCGAGCATGAACGATTTCGCTTCGCCCGCCTTTGTACGCGCCTCATGGGCCGCCTTGACCAGCTTTTCCGCCACATCCACCCTGATCAGCTGCTCGCCCGCCGGGCGATAGCCTGCAGGGATGCTCTTGGTTGCAGGCAAAACGGATCGCATCGCCTCTTCGAGCGGGCGCTTGTCCATCCCGCTCGCATGCAGTGCAAGACGCGGTGCGGGCTTGAGCAAGGCGGGGGCAAAGACATCCAGCGCACCGAAAACGACGCCAAGACGGCGCAGAAAAGGCCTCGTTTCCTTGGGCAAGTGCCTGATACCGGCATCGTCGCGCGTGACATATCCATGGCCCGCTATCAGTGCGAGCAGCAGTGCACGCGCCTCCGATCCCGCTTCGGGGTCCGCCGAAGCCGCTTGCAGCTTGTCGAGCGCTTCGAGCGGTTTGAGCCGTGTCTCGATCCAGTCGGTCAGCGCCGCAAGGAAAGTCGTCTTCTCCGGTTCGGCAATCCGGTCGAGGTCGCGCGCGGCCGAGATCGTAGGCTTGGTCGCCAGCTGACCCGGTTCGAGCGTGGCGATAGACTGGTTTGCCCAGACAACCTTGCCCTTTTCGAGCGAAACGCCCGCAAAGCCGCTTTCGCGCAATCGGACGGCTTGCTCTGCCAGGATACGCGGCAGTGCCTTTTCTCCCGCCGATAGCAGCATCTTCCGGTCCGCTAGCCGCGCCTGGCCATCGACGGCGAAGCGAAAGCCGCTGACCGTGCCGATCGCTTCATCCTCGACCAGCAAGGTCCCGTCGTCGGCCAGCGACACGGGGAGCAAATTGGGATCGTTGCCCAGGTTCTTCATCAGGATCGCCGTCCTCCGATTGACAAAACGTTCGGTCAGCCGCGCGTGCAAAGCGTCCGACAATCTGGCTTCGATCGCCCGCGCCCGCGCCGCCATCTCGTCGCGCGCCAACACCCAGTCGGGCCGCTGGCAGATATAGGCCCAACTGCGAATGGCCGCGATCCGGCCCTGTAGCGTAGCGATATCGCCTTGCATATTGTCGAGCTCGGCGATGCGGGTCGCGACATAGTCCGCGCCGAGATAGCCTTCGCGCAGGTCCTGCCACAGCCGCGCGACGAAGCGCGCGTGGGTGTCGGCCCCGGACTGGCGAAAATCGGGCAGCGAGCATGTTTCCCAGAAGCGTCGCACCGCGCCGGCCCCCTTGATGGACGCCGCGAGCGGCTCGTCCGCCAGTTTTTTGAGCACCGCGAGGTCGATGGCTTCCGGCGCGCCGCGCAGTTCCGGTTCGCCCGGCTTGCGTTCGAGATCGGCAATCAGCGTGCCGATCGTATCGAAGCGCGGTTCGGCCTCGCGCCAGTAAAGATGCGTGAGCGGGGCGAAGCGGTGTTCTTCGATGGCGAAGATCTCTTCCTCGTCCAGTTCGGCCGCCCCGCCGCGCCCGCCCGAGAGGGTTCCGAAGGTGCCGTCCTTCTGGTGCCGCCCTGCACGTCCGGCAATCTGCGCCATTTCGGCCGGCGTGAGGCGGCGCTGGCGCACACCGTCGAATTTGACGAGAGAGGCGAAGGCGACGTGGGTGACGTCAAGATTCAGCCCCATGCCGATGGCGTCGGTAGCGACGATGTAGTCCACCTCGCCCGACTGGAAGAGCTCGACCTGCTTGTTGCGGGTCTCCGGGCTCAGCGCGCCCATCACCACTGCCGCCCCGCCGCGATGGCGCCTGAGCATTTCGGCCACGGTATAGACCTGTTCTGCGCTGAACCCGACGATGGCGCTGCGCGGCGGCAAGCGCGAGAGCTTGCGCGGGCCGATATGCGTAAGGGTGGAAAAGCGCGGCCGGGTCTCGACCTGCGCCCGCGGCACGAGCGACTTGAGAACCGGCTCCAGCGTAGCCGAGCCCAGCAGCATCGTCTCTTCCCGCCCGCGCGCGTGCAGCAGACGGTCCGTGAAGATATGCCCGCGCTCCCGATCCGCCGAGAGCTGTGCTTCGTCGAGCGCGACGAAGGCATGGCCGCCGCCGTCGCTGGGCATCGCTTCGGCGGTGCACAGGAAATAACGTGCATGCGGGGGCTCGATCCGTTCCTCGCCGGTGATGAGCGCAACCTGGCTCTCACCCTTGATGGCAACCACCCGGTCATAGACTTCGCGCGCCAGAAGCCGCAGCGGGAAGCCGATCGCTCCGCTCGAATGGCCGCACATCCGTTCGATCGCCAGATGGGTCTTGCCGGTATTGGTGGGCCCGAGGACCGCCCTGATGGTGCTGCCACTCACCCGGCGCTTGTGGCAGCGCACCGCTCAACCCGCAACCCGTTGGACCGGACCATAAATTCGTCGCATCGGACAGTCGTTTCAGCGGGCTTTAAACCGGTATTAACTTTAATTTGCCAGCGTGCTGGGGCATGGAGCCTGCGACACCCGCTAAGGGTGAGGTCGCAATCGGCAAATATTGCCAGCGGCTCCTTGGATCGAGGAGGGCGCACTGTACCAGGCGCGTGCAGAAACGGGGGTCGGCGCTATGACCGGCGATGAAGGCGGCGGCGACTGGCGCGCTGCCGCCCTGTCGCATGCGCAGATCATCGGATCCGAGCGTCACCACACCCTGCAGCGCGCCGACAGCCTGCGCGAAAGATTCCATACGTGGCGTTTCGAAACGGGCGAAAAGCTCGACCGGATCGATCTCGCGCCCGACCTTGCCGAACGGATCGGCAGCAAGCGCTGGTTTCGTGGCCTGACGACCCTGCTTGGCCTTTCGGCCGTCGCGCTGTCATTCTGGCCAAGCTTCGAACCGCTAGAAGCCGCGCCTGCCGCCGCCATCGACCAGTCGGCGCGCGAAGAGTTTCGTAGCCATGCCATCACGCCGCTGGCCCTCGGGGGGGACACCGGCAGCCGGATGGGTGCCAGTGCTCTGGTGGAAGAGCTGCCTTCCGCGCCGGAACGCCCGCAGGTCCAGCTTGTTGCAACGCTCGCCCAGGGCGACAGTTTCACCCGCATGCTCCGCCGCGCCGGTGTCGGCTCCGGCGATGCAGACCGCGTCGTCGATCTGATCTCGCGCGCCATACCGCTGGACGACATCGAGTCGGGCACCCAGCTTGACATTACCCTGGGCCGCCGCCCTGCGCCGGGCGAAACGCGGCCGCTCGAAGCGATCGAATTCCGCGCCCGTTTCGATCTTGCGCTCGGTATCCAGCGCGGCGACGACGGCAATCTCGCGCTTTTGCGCAAGCCGATCCGCGTCGACGACACGCCGCTGCGCATTCGCGGTACGGTCGGCTCGAGCCTTTACCGCTCGGCTCGCGCCGCGGGAGCGCCTGCCAGCGCTGTGCAGCAATATCTCAAGGCCGTGGGCGACCACGCCGATTTCGACCGCGCGGTCCGCGCGAGCGACACGTTCGACATGATCGTCTCCTACCGCCGCGCTGCCACCGGCGAACGCCAGGCCGGGCAATTGCTCTATGCCGGCATCGAACGCGGCGGCGAAGCGCAGACCCAACTGATGCGCTGGGGCAAAGACGGGCGCTTTTACGAGGCATCGGGCGTCGGTGAACAGCGCAGCGGCCTGCTCGCGCCGGTCAACGGCCCTGTCGGCTCGCGCTACGGTATGCGTCGCCACCCGATCCTGGGATACCGCCGCATGCACAGCGGCCTCGACTATCGCGCGGGCCACGGCACGCCGATCCGCGCGGTCACCGATGGCCAGGTGACCGGCGCGGGACGCATGGGCGGCTGCGGGATCGCGGTCCGCCTGAAGCACTCGGGCAGCCTGCAGACCCGCTATTGCCACATGAGCCGGATGGCGGTGCGCAACGGACAGAACGTGCGCCGCGGGCAGGTGATCGGCTATGTCGGCTCGACCGGCCTTTCGACCGGGCCCCACCTTCATTACGAGATGTATCGCAACGGCCGCGCGATCAATCCGGCTTCGGTGAACTATGTCACCCGCGCACAGCTTTCGGGAGACGAATTGCAGCGTTTCCGCTCCTCGCTGGCGCAGTTGAAGACAGTAGAGGCCGGAGCGGCGTTGGTAGATCTCGCCCCGCGCCCGGAAGAGCGCGACGAGCCCGAGCGCGAGATCGACAAGCTGGCCGTCGCACAGACGCGCCAGATCGCGGGCGGCCCTTAGACAATCCGCGCATTGCGCTGGCATAGTGAATGCGGCAACACTTGCCGCATGTCAGCATCCTATCCTGCAACGCGCCTGCGCCGCACCCGGGCCACCGCCTGGAGTCGCGCGATGTTTCGCGAAACCGTGCTTACGCCAGCCGACCTGATCTGGCCATTGTTCATCATCGAGGGTGAGGGACAGGAGGAGCCGGTCGAGAGCCTCCCCGGCGTTTCGCGCTGGTCGGTCGACGGGATTGTCGCGCGGGCCAAAGAGGCGATCGACCTGGGCATCCCGTGCATCGCGCTGTTTCCCAACACGCCGAGCAAGTTGCGCAGCGACGATGGCAGGGAAGCGTACAATCCCGACAATCTGATGTGCCGCGCGATCAAGGCGGTACGCGATGCTTGCGGCAGCGATATCGGCATCCTCACCGATGTCGCGCTCGATCCCTATACCAGCCACGGGCAAGACGGCTTGCTCGACAATGCGGGCTATGTCGTCAATGACGATACCGTTGCCGTGCTGGTCGACCAGGCCGTCAATCAGGCCGAAGCGGGGGCCGATATCATCGCTCCGTCGGACATGATGGATGGACGGGTCAAGGCCATCCGCATGGCGCTGGAGATGGGCGAGCATCCCAATGTCCAGATCATGGCCTATGCCGCGAAATATGCCTCAGCCTTTTACGGACCGTTTCGCGATGCGGTCAGCAGCGGCGGGCTGCTCAAAGGCGACAAGAAAAGCTACCAGATGGATCCGGCCAATGCGCTCGAGGCACTGCGCGAGATCGAGCTGGACATCGCCGAGGGCGCCGATAGCGTGATGGTCAAGCCCGGCCTCGCCTATCTCGATATCATCTGGCGCGCGAAGGAAGCTTTCGGCGTGCCGGTGTTCGCTTACCAGGTCAGCGGCGAATACGCGCTGATAGAAGCGGGTGCTGCGGCAGGCGTCGGCGATCGCGACGCGCTGATGATGGAAAAACTTATTGCCTTCAAGCGGGCCGGTTGTGCGGGGGTCCTGACGTATCACGCACCGGTCGCTGCCAAAATGCTCGATGGCTGAATTTCGGCACGAGACCGGGCGACTGGTGCTGCGCGATTGGCGCGACGCGGATTGGCCGGAGTTCTGGGAAGGCACCAATACACCGGCTGTGATGCGCTGGCTGGGCGGTCAGCTCGATGTGTCCGGTATGGCCGCAGCAAGAGCGCGGCTGGAGAAGTATCAGGCCGATTACGGGCATACGTTTTGGGTGGTCGAGCGGCAGGACGATGGAGCCATCCTTGGATTTTGCGGTCTGAAACGCTGCACCGACGAAAACGGCCCTTTCGGGATGCCGGAAATCGGCTGGCGCTTGCGTGAAAGTGCGTGGGGTCAGGGATTTGCGAAAGAGGCCGCCCGGGCAAGCCTCGCGGTCGGCTTCGGAGATTTCGGTTTCGATGAAATCGTGGCCCTCACGGTGAAAGGCAACAGAGCCAGTTGGGGCCTCATGCGTGCGTTGGGCATGCGGCGCCGACCCGACCTCGATTTCGGCCAGAGCCATTGGTCGAGGGGGTACGGCAAGGTTATCGTGCATGCCATCGACCGCGACCATTGGACAGCGCGCGATGGCTGATATCGTGCTGGAAACCGATCGGCTGGTGCTGCGATCGATCGACGAAGGTGATGCACAGCTGCAATTCCGCCTGCTCAACACCCCGGCGGTGATGGAACATCTCGGCGGGGTGAAGGAGCTGCACGAGATCGAGGCCAAGCACGCCAAAACCATGGCCCTGTTCGCTCGGCACGGCTTCGGCTTCATGATGATGGTGGAGAAAGCCACTGGCGACCTCGTCGGCCATGCCGGCCTCAAGCGCGTCGATCACCCTGCCGCGCCGAACCAGGGCGATTTCGAGATCGGCTGGCTGGTGCGCGAGGACCGCTGGCGGAGGGGCTATGGCATCGAAGCCATGCGTGCAGTCGTCGCTTGGGCCTTCACCCGCCACGACGTCCCGCATCTCGTGGCGCTGACGTCGCAGCGCAATGCGCCAAGCTGGCGCTTGATGAAGAAACTCGGCATGGAGCGCCGACAAGACCTGGATTTCGACGATCCTAAGTATCCGCCCGACGACAACCCCACGATCCAGTATTCGCTGACCAGAAAACAATGGGAGCAGCAGCAATGACCACTCCGCCACCAGGTGTCCGCATCATTCCGATCCACGGCAACACGCCGCAGATCCACGACAGCGCTTTCGTCGCGCCCGGCTGCGTGCTGGTGGGCGACGTGACGATCGGTGCGGACAGCTCGATCTGGTACAATTGCGTGCTGCGCGCCGACGTCAGCCGGATCGTGATCGGCGAGCGGAGCAATGTTCAGGACGGCAGTGTTCTGCATTGCGATCCTGAACGTCCGGGCGATCCCGACGGCTCGCCGCTGCTGATCGGCGACGACGTGCTGATAGGCCATATGGCGATGGTCCACGGCTGCGTCATCGAGGACCGCGGCTTCGTCGGTCTCGGCGCGATCGCGATGAACAAGGCGGTCATCGGCAGCGACGCCATGCTGGCAGCGGGCGCGATGCTGACCGAAGGCAAGACAATGGCGCCGGGCAGCCTGTGGGCGGGCAGACCGGCCAAGCCGCTCAAGGACCTCAGCGATGCGGCCATCGCCGGCATGCGCATGGGCGTGGCGCATTATGTCGAAAATGGTCGCGCGCATAAGGCTGCGGTGAAAGCGACTGGCAACTGACGCAAAGTCGCGCGGCGCGACTTTCGCTTAGTCCTGGATCATGGCCTTGAGCGTCTGGAGCCGGTCCGCTTCGTGCACCGGCTTGTCCCAGCGGATGCGGTGAATCCGCGGGAACCGCATGGCGAGGCCGGACTTGTGACGCTTGCTGGTATGCACGCTGTCGAAGGCGACTTCGAAAACGAGCGTGCGTTCGACCTCGCGCACCGGACCGAAGCGGTTGAGGGTGTTCTGGCGCACCAGCCGATCCAGTTTCTTGAGCTCCTCGTCGGTGAAACCCGAATAGGCTTTGCCCACCGGCAATAGCTCGGCCCCCTTGTCGGGGTCGCCGTCCCAGCAGCCGAAAGTGTAATCGGAATAGAAGCTCGAGCGCTTTCCGCTGCCGCGCTGGGCATACATCAGCACGCAATCCACCAGCAGCGGATCGCGCTTCCATTTGTACCACAGCCCGGTCTTGCGTCCGGCGATATAGGGGCTGTCGCGGCGCTTGAGCATCAGGCCCTCGATCGCGTCCTCGCGCGTGCCTTCGCGGATTTCGGCCAGGTGCTCGAAATCACGCGCATCGACGATGGTGCTGAGGTCGAAATGGCTGTCCGGCAGGCGCGGCACGAAGCGTTCGAGATGGTCTCTGCGCCTCTCCCACGGTTGGTCGCGCAGGTCTTCGCCTTCGATGATCAGCGCGTCGTAGAGCCGCACGAAGGCAGGGCTTTCGCTCAGCATCTTCTTGCTGACCGTCTTGCGCCCCAGCCGTTGCTGCAGCGCGTTGAAACTTGCAGCGCCGCCCGCTTCACCGCCCTGTGCATCGCCGCGCACCAGCAGCTCGCCGTCCAGCACCGCCGGGACCTGCAGCGCGTCGACCATTTCGGGGAAGGTGCGGCTGATATCGTCGCCGCTGCGCGAATAAATCCGCGTCTCGCCACCGGCATGGACGAGCTGGACGCGGATGCCGTCCCATTTCCACTCGGCAGCATAGTCCGCCATGTCGACCACCGTGTCCTCGAGCGGATGCGCAAGCATGAAGGGGCGGAAGGTCGGCTTGTTCTCGGTATCGGGCGGGTCGGCCCCGTCGGCGGCCCAGGCGAACAGCTCCTCGTAAGGCGGCTCGAGCCCGTGCCAATACTCCTCGACATCTTCGACATCGACGCCGAAGGCTTGCGCGAAAGCGACCTTGGCCAAACGGCTGGACACGCCGATCCGCATCGCGCCCGTTGCGATCTTTAGAAGCGCGTACCGGCCCGACGGATCGAGCCTGTCGAGCAGCGCGGGCAGCTCGGTGAGCACCGATTGGCGCGTCATTTTCGACAGTAGATCAACCACTTCGCTCACCGAGGGAGGCGGCGTGACGTCACTATCGGGGGCGGGCCAGAGCAGGCTCGCGGTTTCCGCCGTATCGCCCACGAAATCGCGGCTGAGTGTCCACAGGACCGGATCGATCCGCTCCTTCATGATCGTGCGGATCGCGCTCGACTTGACCGCCGGGAAATCGAGCCCGTCGGTCAGTGCCGCCAGCGCCCAGCCGCGGTCCGGGTCGGGCGTTTCACGCAAATATGCGGCAATAAGCCGCAATTTCTCGTTGCGGCTGCGCGTATAGACCAGCGCGTCGATCAGGTCGGCGAAGGCTTGCACAGCTTCAAAAACCCCGTTCGCCCTGAGCCTGTCGAAGGGCCGTACTTTCTTCAAGCGCCCCGATTGCCAAAAAAAAGGCTTGGGCTTCGACAGGCTCAGCCCGAACGGATGAGGGGTGGATTCTATTCATCCTCATCCTCCCGGCCTACGAGCGCCAGCGCCCGAGCGCGGCGCTGGTGCAGTTGGTGCCAGCGCAGCAGCGCTTCCTCGCGGCCATGGGTGATCCAGGTCTCGTGCGGATCGACTTCCTCGACGGTGCGGGTGAGCTCGCCCCAATCGGCGTGGTCGGAGATGACGAGCGGCAGCTCGACGTTGCGCTGGCGGGCGCGCTGGCGCACGCGCATCCAGCCGCTCGCCATGGCGGTGATCGGTTCGGGCAGGCGGCGGCTCCAGCGGTCGTTCAGCGCGCTGGGCGGGCTGACGACGATGTGGCCGCGCATCTCGTCCTTCTTGGCGTCGCTCACCAGCCGCAATTCGCCGAGATCGACGCCGTGCTCCTCATAGAGCCTGCACATCTTCTCCATCGCGCCGTGGAGATAGATCGGCTGGTGGTGCCCTGCGGCGCGCAGTTCCGCGATCACCCGCTGCGCCTTGCCCAGCGCATAAGCACCGACCAGCACGCATCGCTCGGGGTGCGCCGCCAGCCGCTCGAGCAGTTTCGCCATCTCGTCCTCGATCGGGGGATGGGTGAAGACCGGCAAGCCAAAGGTCGCCTCGGTGATGAAGATGTCGCAGGGCGTGACCTGGAAGGGCGGACAGGTGGGATCGGGGCGGCGCTTGTAATCGCCGGTAATCACGACCCGCTCACCGGCATGTTCGAGCAGGATCTGCGCGCTGCCCAGCACGTGACCCGCTGGGACATAGGTCGCATCGACGCCGCCCTTCAGCCGGATGGTTTCGCCATATTCGACCGGCACCGCCTTGGTCGGGATCTCGCCGTTCTCGTCCTCGGCCCCGGTGCGATAGCGCAGCTTCATGATGGCCAGCGTTTCAGGCGTGGCGACGGTTTCGCCGTGGCCGCCGCGCGCGTGATCGGCATGGCCATGCGTCACCAGCGCGCGCTCTACCGGGCGGCCGGGATCGATCCAGCAATCGGCAGGCTCGATATGGATGCCCCACGGTTCGGGCCTGATCCAGGAAAAGGGAGGGCTCACAATGGATGAAATGTGAAGAAACCTGTGGAGTTCCATCAATCAGAGTCATTGACTCTCGAAAAAATAGCTCTGGGTTATCTTGATCGGCGATTCGGCGTATGCCAAATAGGATGCGTCCTATACGGACCGCGAGACCGCAAAAAGTGGCCGTGTGACCAGTCTATGTTGATTTAAAAGTTGAACGAATATTGGCGCGGCCAACGGCGGGTGTGCTCGCACACATCTTCCCACCGACCGAAACGCCAACGGCGATACGCACAAACGTGCACACGTCGCTCCATAGTCGGCTCCTTTGCTCTGAACGCCGACAAAAAGTTGCCGACTCCTCCGAGGGGCCTCGTGCCCCTCGGGCGGCATCAAGCGGCACCGAGGTTCGGAGGTTCAGAAAAAAGGGGTCACACGACCATCAGCCATGAAGGCTGATTGAGGCGATTCGGTCAAATAGTCGTGATGGAGTTTTCCCCAAGCGGGGAATCAGCCTCCGCCTTCGTCCTTGCTGTCACCAGCTTCGGGTTCGGCCTTCTTCGGCGAAGCTTTCTTCGCCGCAGGTTTGCGCTTGGGCGCAGCGCGCTTAGCTTTGGGCGGTGCAGGCGTAAGCTCGAAATTCGGCTTGCCGTCCTTGATGCTGACCTGCACTTCACCGCCATCGGCGAGCTTGCCGAACAGCAGTTCCTCGGCCAGCGGCTGCTTGATCTTCTCCTGCAACAGGCGGCCCATCGGGCGCGCGCCATAGAGACGGTCGTAGCCCTTGTCGGCCAGCCACGCACGAGCGTCCGCGTCGAACTGGATATCGACATTCTGCTCGGCCAGCTGCAATTCGAGCTGCAGGATGAACTTGTCGACCACGCGGGCGACGGTGTCCTTGCCGAGATAGCCGAACGGCACGATGGCATCCAAGCGGTTGCGGAATTCCGGCGTGAACATGCGCTTCACGGCCTCTTCGCTGGCGTCTTCCTTCGACACGTCGCCGAAGCCGATGCCCTGGCGCGCCATGTCGGCGGCACCGGCATTGGTCGTCATGATCAGCACGACATTGCGGAAATCGACCGTCTTGCCGTGGTGGTCAGTCAGGCGGCCGTTATCCATCACCTGCAGCAGGATGTTGAACAGGTCCGGATGGGCTTTCTCGATCTCGTCGAGCAGCAGCACGCAATGCGGGTTCTGGTCGACCGCATCGGTCAGCAGCCCCCCCTGGTCGTAACCGACGTAGCCCGGAGGCGCGCCGATCAGGCGCGAGACGCTGTGGCGCTCCATATATTCGGACATGTCGAAGCGCTTGAGCTCGATACCCATGATCGATGCGAGCTGGCGCGCGACCTCGGTCTTGCCGACACCGGTCGGGCCGGAGAACAGGAACGAACCGATCGGCTTGTCCGGATCGCGCAGGCCCGCGCGGCTGAGCTTCATCGCGGTCGAGAGCTTCTTCACCGCCGGATCCTGCCCGAAGACGACATGCTTAAGGTCGCGCTCGAGATTTTCCAGCGCCTTCTTGTCGTCCTTCGATACCGATTTCGGCGGGATGCGTGCCATGGTCGCGATGACCTGCTCGATCTCCTTGGCGGTGATCTTCTTCTTGCGGCGGCTCGGCGGCACCAGCATCTGCATCGCGCCCACTTCGTCGACCACATCGATCGCCTTGTCGGGCAGCTTGCGGTCGTTGATGTACCGCGCCGAGAGCTCGACGGCGGTCTTGAGCGCATCGAGCGTGTATTTGACTTTGTGGTGATCTTCGAAGGCGCTCTTGAGGCCCTTGAGGATCTTCACCGTATCTTCGATCGTCGGTTCGTTGACATCGATCTTCTGGAACCGGCGCAGCAGCGCGCGATCCTTTTCGAAGTGATTGCGGAATTCCTTGTAGGTGGTCGATCCGATGCAGCGGATGGTCCCGCCCGAAAGCGCGGGCTTGAGCAGGTTGGAAGCATCCATCGCCCCACCACTGGTCGCACCGGCACCGATGACCGTGTGAATCTCGTCGATAAACAGGATCGCTTCGGGCATCTTTTCGAGTTCGGAGACGACCTGCTTCAAACGCTCCTCGAAATCGCCGCGATAGCGCGTCCCGGCGAGCAGCGCGCCCATGTCGAGCGAGTAGATCACAGCGTCTTCCAAGACTTCGGGAACGTCGCCTTCGACGATCTTGCGTGCGAGACCTTCGGCAATGGCGGTTTTTCCGACGCCGGGATCGCCGACATAGAGCGGGTTGTTCTTGCTGCGGCGGCACAGAATCTGGACCGTCCGGTCCACTTCGGGCCCGCGGCCGATCAGCGGATCGATGCGGCCGTCCTCGGCCTTTTTGTTGAGATTGACCGTGAACTGGTCGAGCGCGGTTTCCTTCTTGTTGCCGCCGTCGGACTTGCTGTCTTCGGCCTGGCCTTCGTCGGACCCCTGCGGCGCGCGGCTCTCCAATTGCTTGCCGCCCTTGCCGATGCCGTGGCTGATAAAGCTGACGGCATCGAGCCGGCTCATGTCTTGCTGTTGCAGGAAATAAACTGCATAGCTGTCGCGCTCGCTGAACAAAGCGACCAGCACGTTGGCGCCTGTCACGGTGTCCTTGCCCGAGGACTGGACGTGCAGGATCGCCCGCTGGATCACGCGCTGGAATCCGGCGGTCGGCTGCGGCTCGCTGCCTTCCTCGGTCTGCAGCGACTGGTATTCCTGGTCGAGATAGGCCTTCACGACACTGGACAGCTCTTCCAGGTCGACCCCGCAAGCGGTCATCACCTCGGTCGCATCCTCGTCTGCGACCAGCGCGAGCAGCAGGTGCTCGAGCGTGGCGTATTCGTGGCGACGCTCGCGCGCTGAATCGATCGCGGCATGGAGCGTCTTTTCGAGGTTCTGGGCGAAACTGGGCATCAGATCACTTTCACTGCGGGAGAAATGCCTCTCCGAACGGAGAGTATGAGAAGGTATGGTTAACCAATCCTAAATCGCGGTGTGTCGGGGGACGCGTGGAAGGGCTCTGGAAGATATAGGAACCGCCGGCCAGATTGCGACTCTCGCCGCTCACGACCCAGGCTTTCCGAACAAGGCATCGGCGGCTGCGCGGTGGGCGTCGACCTTGGCCCGGTGTTGTTCGACCCGCGCGATTTCCAGTTGAAGCAAGCGGATCCGCTCGGCCAGTTCGTCCTGCGAATAGGGGCCGAGGTCTTCTGCGGCGAGCTTGCTCGCGGCATCGCCCCTGGGGCGCGGAAGGTCATCATCTTCCATTGGCAGCAGTGTCGCCGGGCTGGATGCTTGCTGTCAATACGCCGTAAGGCTAGGTGCCCATCAAAAGAAGAGAACCGGATCGCGTTCTGCATCGTGGTGGACAGGAACGAATGGTGGATACGCTTCCCAAGAATATGACGGCCATCGGCATGGACCGGCCCGGCGCGCCGGACGTGCTGCGAACCGAGACCGCAGATGTGCCGCAGCCCGGCCCCGGCGAGGTGCTGGTCCAAGTTGCTTGGGCCGGGGTCAATCGGCCCGACTGCATCCAGCGCGCGGGCCATTATCCCGCCCCTCCGGGAGCTTCGCCGATCCTCGGGCTCGAGGTCTCGGGCCGCATCATCGCGCTCGGCGATGGCGTACCCGAAACGCTGCTCGGCGAGACCGTCTGCGCGCTGACCCCGGGCGGCGGCTATGCCGAATATTGCAAGGTGCCGGTCGGCCACTGCCTGCCGGTTCCAGACGACCTGCCGCTCGACCAGGCGGCCGCTGTTCCTGAAACCCTGTTCACTGTCTGGCACAATGTGTTCCAGCGCGGGTGCGCGCGTGAGGGCGAAACGCTGCTGGTACACGGCGGCACCAGCGGGATCGGCACCATGGCGACGATGCTCGCCAAGGCTTTCGACATGCAGGTCATCGTGACGTGCGGCGACGATGCCAAGTGCGAGGCTGCGCGCGAGGTCGGGGCGGATCATGCGATCAATTACAAAACCCAGGACTTCGTCGAGGAAGTGAAGGCGATCACGCGGGGCAAGGGCGTGGAGGTCGTGCTCGACATGGTCTCGGGCGATTATGTCGCGCGCAACCTCAAGTGCCTGGCAGAAGACGGGCGGCATGTGACGATCGCGGTGCTCGGCGGAATGCAGGCAGAGCTCAACATGGCCTTCATCATGAGCCGTCGCCTGACGCTGACAGGCTCGACTCTCAGGCCGCGCAGCGACGCTTTCAAGACCGCGCTTTGCGACGAGATCGGCCAGATCGCCTGGCCGCTCATCTTGAACGGCACGATCCGCCCGGTCATGGACCGCAGCTTCCCGCTTGCCGATGCGGCGTCCGCCCATGCGCGGATGGAGGCGGGCGATCACATCGGCAAGATCGTGCTGGAGGTTGCCGGTGGGTGAGAAACTGCTCCTTCATGAAGACCCGCGCAGCGGCAATTGCTACAAGATCAAGCTGACCGCCGCGCTCCTGAGCGTGCCCTTGGATACGCGGCGATACGACATCATGAAGGGCGAAACACGAACGCCCGAGTTTCTCGCCGGTATCAATGCGCACGGCCGCATCCCGGTGCTCCAGGTCGGCGAGCGCATGCTGCCGGAAAGCAATGCCGCCTGCTGGTATCTTGCGGAAGGGTCGGCGCTGATCCCCGACGAGCCCTTCGATCGAGCGCAGATGCTCCGCTGGATGTTCTTCGAGCAATACAGCCACGAACCCAATATCGCGACCTTGCGATTCTGGTGTCGTTTTATCGGCGAGAGCAATCTGTCGCAGCCGCAAAAGGCTCAAATGATGCCCAAACGCATCGCTGGGCAGGAGGCGCTGGCGACGATGGATCGCCACTTGCAGGAACGCGAATGGTTTGTGGGCAGCGCTGCGTCGCTCGCCGATATCGCGCTCTATGCCTACACGCATGTCGCCAATGAAGGCGGGTTCGATCTTGCACCCTATCCGGCGATCAAAAGCTGGCTGGAGCGCGTACCGTCGCTCCCGGGTTTTGTTGAAATGGCCTGAGGCCGGATCGACGCCGAGGGTGTCGCAGTTTCGTCTCAAAGCATTCGATCCGTCACCGAACTGTGAATCGGTTGTAACAATTTCGCCGTAGTGCGTCCGATATATTCATCGGACACGAGGAGCTTTCATGCTCGACGATGGCACTGCGCACCTGCCCGCCGGTCTGGCCGGTCTTTCCAACATCGCGGAATTCCCCCCGGTCGCGCCGTCCGTGCCCGAGCGGCAGGTCGAGGAACGGCGAAAGTATCGCACGATCTGGATCAGCGATGTCCATCTCGGCACCAAGGGCTGCAATGCGGAACTGCTGATCGACTTCCTCGACCACACCGACAGCGAGACGATGTACCTGGTCGGCGACATCATCGACGGCTGGCGGCTGAAGAAGAAGTTCTATTGGCCGCCCGAGCACAACGACATCGTCTGGCGGGTGCTCAAGCGCGCCAGGCGCGGCACGCGCGTCGTCTACATTCCCGGCAATCACGACGAGATGGTGCGACCCTTCTCGGGCATGAATTTCGGCGGCATCGAAATCGCCCGCGCCGCCTTTCACGATACTGCCGACGGACGCCGGCTGATGGTGCTGCACGGGGACGAGTTCGACACCATCATGCTCGCCCACCGCTGGCTCGCCTTCGTCGGGGACGCGCTGTACCACGTCATGATGAAGCTGAACGGCTGGGTCGCTTCGGTGCGCAAGGTGTTGGACCTGCCCTATTGGTCGATCTCGAAAGCGGCCAAGCACAAGGTCAAGAACGCCGTCGAGTTCATCTCGAAATACGAAGAGGTCGTTGCCCGCGCCGCTGGCGAGCGCGGTGTCGATGGCGTTGTCTGCGGCCACATTCATACTGCGGAGGCGCGCGTGTTCGAGCACGAAGGCAGGCCGGTCGAATACTGGAACGATGGCGACTGGGTCGAAGGCTGCAACGCGCTGGTCGAGCATTTCGATGGACGCATGGAAATTCTTCATTGGGCCGAGGAAGTGGCGCGACGCGAGTCAATCGCCACCGCCGACGAAGCGGCGCGCGAGGCGGCATGAACCATCCGCTCCCCGTCGGCGCTGCCGAGCGCATGGGATCGGTCGCGGGCCAGCATATCGCCATCGTGACCGATGCCTGGTTTCCCCAGATGAATGGCGTCGTGCGCACGCTCACGACCACGATCAAGCACTTACACGGTTTTGGGCACACCGTCTCGGTCGTCTCGCCCGATCAGTATTGTTCGGTGCCGTGCCCGACTTACCCTGAGATTCGTCTGGCGCTCGCGTGGCCGGGCGCAGTCGGGCGCAGGCTCGCCGAATTGCGACCCGACGCCGTACATATCGCCACCGAAGGCCCGCTCGGCCTCGCCGCGCGGCGCTGGTGCCGCAAACGGGACGTGCCCTTTACGACCGCCTATCACTCCCAGTTCCCCGATTACCTCGCGCGCCGCACCGGCCTGCCCGCCGATCTGTTCTGGCCCTATTTTCGCTGGTTTCATGGACCGGCTGCGCGGATCATGGTTGCGACCGAGAGCATCCGCTGCGAACTACGCGAGCAAGGGCTGGAGAAGCTCCATCACTGGAGCCGGGGCGTCGATCTCGCCTGCTTTTCGCCCGATGCACCGCCGCCGCCCGAATTTGCCGGTATGGACGGCCCGATCCTGCTCTATGTCGGTCGCATCGCGGTCGAGAAGAACATCGAGGCTTTTCTCGACTGTGCCTATCCCGGCACCAAGGTCGTGGTGGGCGATGGACCGGCGCGGGCTTCGCTGGAAGCGCGCTATCCCGAGGCTCGTTTTCTCGGACGCAAGAGCGGGCGCGAGCTCGCCGGATGCTATGCCGGTGCCGGGGTATTCGTGTTCCCGAGCAAGACCGATACGTTCGGACTGGTCATAATCGAAGCGCTCGCTTGCGGCACGCCGGTGGCCGCTTATCCGGTCCCCGGCCCGGTCGATATCGTCACCGACAGGGTTGGAGCGCTCTCGCACGATCTCGACCGCGCCATCGCCGCAGCAGCCTTTTGCAAGCGCGCCGACTGCGTCGCCCATGGCCGCCAATTCAGCTGGGAAGCGGCCACCTTGCAATTCCTTTCCGGTCTGCGCGCCTTCGAGCCGGAAATGCTCTGAGGCGCACCCCAGCACGCAATCTGTCCCTTGCTGCCACCGACCATATCGCCTACATGATCCGGCAAGCGGCCGCTCCGGAAGGGGCGGCCCTTCTATTTTCAAGAGGTAGACATGGCCGACCAACCCAAACCGCTGATGCCGCATGCGACCGCCACCTGGCTGGTCGACAACACCGGCCTTTCCTTCGAGCAGATCGCCGAGTTCTGCGGCCTGCACATCCTTGAGGTCCAGGCCATGGCGGACGATCTGGCCGGTTCCAAATATACCGGCCGCGACCCGGTCCATGCCGGCGAACTGACGCAGGACGAAATCCACAAGGGCGAGGCGGACAGCAGCTATCAACTGGTAATGCAGAAAGCTCCGCTCGAAGTTACCCGCACCAAGGGCCCGCGCTATACGCCGGTATCGAAGCGACAGGACAAGCCCGACGGGATCGCATGGATCCTGCGCAATCACCCCGAAATCTCCGACGCGCAGATCGGCAAGCTGATCGGCACCACCCGCAACACGATCGGTGCCATCCGCGACCGTACCCACTGGAACATCCAGAACATCCAGCCGAAAGATCCGGTCACTCTCGGCCTGTGTTCGCAGCGCGAGCTCGATGCCGTGGTCGCCAAGGCCGCGAAGAAGGCCGGCGTGACCGAGGGCGAAGCCGCTCCGGTTGCCGAAGGTGCGAGCGACAAGGACAAGCTGATCGAGGAATTGCGCGCCGAGCGCCAGGCCGCCGAAAAGGCCGCCGCCGAAGCAGCGCAGGAAGCCGAAGCTGCCGCGTGGCTGGAAAACAAGCGCGCGGAAGAGGAAGCTGGCGAGGAAAGCGGCGGCGAAACGCCCGCATAATCGCGCCGCGTCCATCTGGACCTGCTGCGCGTATCGCGCATTCAATCGGATAATCACGGCAAGCCCGTCTTTCGCCTTGCGAGAGGCGGGCTTTGCCGTCATTCCATTGACATGGATGTCAGTAAGGTCGCCTATCATCACCCCGCGCCGTGGGACACGCAGTTCCCGCAGATGACGCTGCCCGAACTGCTGGAGCGGGCGACCGCTCGCAAGCCCGAGGCACCGTTTCTCCATTTCCTCGGGCGCACCTACAGCTATCGCGAAATCTACACCGAGGCGCGCCGTTTTGCCGCCGGACTGGTCGAGATGGGGATCGCCAAGGGCGACCGCGTCGGGCTGTTCCTGCCCAATGTCCCGATCTACGCATCGGCCTACTACGGCGCGATGATGGCGGGCGCGATCGTCGTCAATTTCTCGCCGCTCTATACGGTCGAGGAGCTGGCCTGGCAGGTCGGCGACAGCGGTACGCGGCTGCTGGTGACGGTCGATGTCCCCGAGCTTTACGCCACTGCCGAGAAAGTCCTTGAGGGCTCCGATCTCGAAACGCTCGTGGTCGGTTCGCTCGCCGAAATGCTGCCGCGTCTCAAGGGTATTGCGCTCCGGCTGTTCAAGCGCAGCCAGATCGCATCGGTGCCCTATGGCGAGCTCGGCGATCCCGTGCGCCGATGGTCGTCGGTACAGGCCGACTGGAACTGGGCCTTGTTTCTCGACGGACGCGAACCGGACCTGCCCGATCTCGATGCTGAGCAAGATCTGGCGCTGCTGCAATATACCGGTGGCACGACCGGACGACCCAAGGGGGCGATGCTCGGCCACAGCCAGCTGGCGGTGAACGCGCAGCAGGTCGCAGCGATCAATCCTTACGCAGACCCCAGCGCGGAAGTGTTCATGGGCGCGCTGCCTTTTTTTCACGTTTTCGCCAATACCGCGCTGCTTAACCATGCAGTGGCGAGCGGCGCTTCGATCGCCATGGTGCCGCGTTTCGACACGAAGCAGGTGCTGCACACGATACAGAAGCACCGCGCGACCGGCTTCCCCGGCGTGCCGACCATGTTCCAGGCCATGCTCGACCATCCCGACCTCGCGAAGACCGACCTTTCCTCGCTAAAGGTCTGCATTTCGGGCGGCGCACCGATGCCGGCGCCGGTCCATGCCAGGTTCGAAGAGGCCACCGGGGTGCGGCTGGTCGAGGGCTACGGCCTGACCGAAAGCGCCGGCGTCGTCTCGGTCAATCCTTACGAAGGTACGCGCAAACGCGGCACGATCGGGCAGGTCGTGGCAGGCACCGAAGTGCTGTTGCTCGACAAGGAAGACCCCACCGTACTCGCGCCGGAGGGTGAACCGGGCGAACTGGCGATCCACGGCCCGCAGGTCATGCGCGGGTATTGGAACCGGCCCGAAACCGAGGCCGATGTGTTCGTCGAACACCATGGCAAGCGCTGGCTGCGGACCGGCGATGTCGCGGAGATCGACGAAGACGGGTTCCTGTCGATCGTCGACCGGATCAAGGACATGATCGCGGTCGGCGGCTTCAAGGTCTTTCCGAGCGTGGTCGAAGACGTCATCCTCGAACACCAAGCGGTCAGGGAAGCGCTCGTGATCGGCGTGCCGGACGATTACACCGGCGAAAAGCCGCGCGCCTATGTCACGCTGGCGGGCGATGCCGATATCGGCGGCGATGCGTTGCGGTCCTGGCTCAACGCACGGGTCGGCAAGCATGAACGGGTCGACAGCGTCGTCATCCGCGAGGAACTGCCCAAGACGCTGATCGGGAAGCTCGACCGCAAGGCGCTAAGGGCGGAAGTTCTCGGATAGACCGCTCTTTGCTGCAAGGGGCACGAAAAAGGGTGCGGATCGCTCCGCGCCGCAACTTTGCTTTGAAGCAAGCGATTACTGGGCGTTGGCGATCGCCAGCCCCTCGCGAGGCTTGACTTCGTCGGCTTTGCGCTCGGCCACGGGCGGTGCGACCGGCGTCTTGCCATGGCCGCGCGGGGCGAAGCGCCCGTCGACCGAGGCGCCCTGTTCGATGGTCAGCGCATCGTAATGCACGTCGCCCTTGATCGTAGCGGTGCGCAGGATCACGAGTTCGCGGGCGTCGATCGATCCGTCCACGGTACCGGCCAGCCGTGCATTCTCGGCCTTGATCGCACCGTTCACCGTCGACGTTTCGCCCTGCACCAGCGAGGAGCAGGAAATGTCGCCGTCGATGGTGCCATCGACATGCAATTCGGTCGAGGCGCTGATATTGCCGGTGATGGTCACGTCCCCGCCGATGACAGAGAAGCTGCCGGAGGAATTGGGGCTCTTAGCCATTGGTGTCGGCCTCGGTGCCGGCTCGGCGGGCTTCTTTGAGAACATTGGGGGCTGCCTCCAGGAAGGGGCGCGGATTGACCGCGCGCTCGTTGATGCGCACTTCGAAGTGCAGGTGCGGGCCGGTCGAGCGGCCGGTGCTGCCGATCGCGCCGATGGGCGACCCCGCATCGACCTTCTGGCCGCGCTTTGCAACGAAGCGCGACATGTGGGCGTAGCGGGTCATCAGGCCGTTGCCGTGATCGATCTCCACGGTCTTGCCATAGCCCGACTTCCAGCCGACGTAGCTGACGGTGCCCTTGGCAGCGGCGTAGATCGGTGCGCCGTTCGGACCTTTGAAATCGAGCCCGGAATGCATTGCACCACCGCCGTTGAACGGGTCGCGGCGATAGCCGTAGCCCGAGGAAATGCTGGTCTGGCCGACATTGGTCGGGGTGAACTGCGGCACTGCGTCGAGACCGCGTTCGAGAGCGGACATGCGCGCCAGGCTCAGGCCGAGCCGCTCGAAGCGCGGGTCGATCTCGCCACTTGCGCTGGTGGCAAGCAGTTCGAGCGGACCACCCATCGCTTCGCGTTCGGCGCCGCGCAGCATCGATTGCGGGTTGAGGCCGAGCTGGCGCAGAGCGCGCTCGGCCCGAAGGGCGCGGCGATCTGCGAAGCGGGTCAGTTTCTCCACGAAAGCGATCTGGCGCGCTTCGAGCTCGGCGAGCGCAGCGGCTTCGGGGATCGACGCGCTGACCTTGTCGATCGTCGCGGCGGCTTCGGTCGTGCTGTCGGTGACGGTGTCGCCTTCTTCCGCCTTCACATCGTCGGGGATGGCGGCAGCCATGGCTTCGAGAAATTCCTGCCGCTTTTGCAGGTCTTCGGTTACGGCACCGAGGTCGTCGCGATACGCGTCGACCCGGTCTTGCGCCGTGGCGACTTCCGCCTCGCGCTCGAGCAAAGAGAGCCGGTCGGCCTGTGCGCGATATTGCAGGAAGCTCATCACGCCCATGCTGACGATCCACACCAGCAACGCAGCCACGACGGCGGTGGCCGCCATCTTCTGCAGGCGCGACGATACCTTGATGAAACGGACTTGTCCTTGCGAGCGCATGAAGAACTCGCGATCCGGAAACCAGTTTGCCACGCGCGCGGCAAACCCGCCGGTTGAGAGTGATTTTTGCAAAGCGACCCCGCTTTTCGGTCTGTTTTCTTGATCCCGCCGGGGCGCTAGCAAGCGAATCGGTGCAGGTCGAATCCGGTATTATTTGTAACCGGTGAGTCGGGCGAGTCGCGCGACGAACTGCAGGAACATTGCGAACTTCGGATCGTTCTACACCGTCAGTGCTCCCAAAACTGTCGGGAATCTACAACAATCGTGCGGTTGGAAGATTCGCCGGAAGCGAATACAGCATTTCGCGTGCGAACCCTGACCGTCTCGAAGTGTGTCGCAGATTGAGCGCGACCATCCGCACAGGGCTTCTCGGCGGCAGCTTCAACCCTGCCCACGGCGGGCACCGGCGCATCTCGCTCTTTGCGCTGCAGGCGCTACGCCTCGATGAAGTGTGGTGGCTCGTCTCGCCGGGTAATCCGCTCAAATCTGCGGACGGCATGGCATCGCACGAAGCGCGCTATCGTTCAGCGCTTGAGCAGGCCCGCCGCGCCCCGATCCGTGTGACGGCGATCGAAGCCCAATTGGGTACGCGCTACACCGTCGACACCCTGCGCACGCTGCGGGGACGCTATCCACGCCGCGAGTTCGTGTGGCTGATGGGGGCTGACAACCTGGCGACATTCCACAGATGGAAGGCCTGGCGCGACATTGCGAGGACGATGCCGATTGCAGTCGTCGCCAGGCCGGGTTATGATAAGGATGCCATTGCAAGCCCCGCAATGGCGTGGCTGCGGGGGCATCGTACCTCAGCCGCCGAATTTCGCAGCCGGGGCAGATGGAGCGCACCGACCCTGGTGACATTGCGTTTCGATCCGGATTCACGCTCGGCCACGGCCATCCGCCGCGCCGACCCGGACTGGCCGAGCCGGTATCGTTCCGGATTGCTGTTCGACCAGGTCACGCATCGGTCCATTTTCGGGGAGCGTGAGCCCCCTGCATGATCGATCCAGGCGCATACCCCGGCAAGACTCGCAAACGGCTCGGTCGCTTCCTACCTACGCATCATGACAGGAGTATCCAATTCGCCCATGACACCGGCGCAATCCATCACGTCCGACCACGGCCTCATGTCTCCCATGGCTGATGCCGAACCCGGCTCGCTGCACGCTCTGGTGCTAGAGCAGCTCGACGAGGACCAGGCGCAGGAAATCGTCTCGATCCCGCTCGAGGGCCGCTCCTCGATCGCCGATCACTTGATTATTGCCTCGGGCCGCTCCACCCGGCAGGTCGCATCGATCGCGCAGAAGCTGTCGGAAAAGATCAAGCAGGCCGGGCACGGCCCCGTCCGGCTCGAAGGATTGCCCGCAGCCGATTGGGTGCTGGTCGATGCGGGCGATGTCGTTGTGCACCTGTTCCGCCCCGAAGTGCGCAGCTTCTACAATCTCGAACGCATGTGGGCCTTCGGCGAAGCGCCGCCCGCCGCCGCAGGAAACGCTTAGCGCGACGAAACAGGAAATTTCGCGGAGCACGGTTCGCGACCAGCGAACCGCAAGGGCGACCGCCCGCCCGCAGGGATGCGACCGAAGGTCGCGTGAGCGAGGATAGCCAAGGCTGCGGATGCAGCCGCCGGCGCTTGAGGCCCAAACAAAATGCTCCTCCACATCATCGCACGTGGCAAGATCGCCCGCTCGCCGGAGGAGGAGCTGGTCACGCGTTACGAGAAACGCCTGACCTGGCCGGTGAAACTGACAGAATTGCCGGAAACCGGGGGACGCATCCCCGATCCGCAGACCCCATTCAAGACCGTGCTGCTCGATGAGCGCGGCAAGGACCTGTCCTCCCATCGGTTGGCTAGGCAGCTGGAGCGCTGGCGCGATGACGGGATGCGCGAAACGCGCTTCGTGCTGGGCGCGGCGGACGGGCATGCACAGGAGGAACGAGCGGAGGCCGACCTCTTGCTGGCCTTCGGCTCGGCGACCTGGCCGCATCTGCTGGCGCGGGCGATGCTGATGGAACAGCTGTACCGGGCGACCAGCATCCTTGCAGGCCATCCCTATCATCGGGCAGGGTGACGGCATCATGATCTCGCGCCTGCTCCTGTTGCTGCTCGGACTGCTCGCCTTGGTGGGTGTCGCGGCGCTGGCGCCGGGCCTTGTGGCGCAGGCGGATGGCGGATTGGGCGATCCCGACCAAATCCGCGCGGCGATGGAGCGTGCGCGGGCCGAAGCGGCAGAGGCTGCCGAGCGTGGGGAGGCCCTCGAAACCCGGGCGCGCGAAGCCACCGACGCCGCGGAGAAAACCGCGCAGGAAGCCGCGGCGCTGGCTGCACGAATCCAGCAATCCGAAGCGCAGATCGCTGCCGCCGAAGGCCGGGTCGCGCTGATCGAACAGCAGCGGCGGCAACTGGTGCGCAGGCTCGCCGACCGCCGCGAGCCGATGGTCCGGCTGACCGGCGCGCTGCAGAAATTCGCCCGCCGCCCGCTCGGCCTGTCGATCCTGAAGCCGGGGTCCTTGCGTGAGACCGTCTACCTGCGCGCGATGCTGGAAACGACGGTGCCACAGGTTAGGCGGCGGACCACTGCCCTGCGCAGCGAAATCGATCGCGGGCGCGCCCTCGAAGCCGAAGCGCAGCGCGCGCTCGCCAGCCAGCGCGCACAGCAGGACGAACTCGACGCCCGCCGCCAGCGACTCGCCGCGCTGGAAACCCGCCAGCGCATCGAATCACGCGCCCGCAGCGGTGCCGCTGCTCGCGAGAACGAGCGAGCGCTGGCGCTGGCCGAGGAAGCGCGCGACCTCAATGGCCTGATTGACCGGCTGGCCGAAGCAGGTTCGCTCCGTGACGAACTGGCAGCGCTGCCGGGCCCGCTGATCCGCCCGCGCTCGCCAACCGCCGCGCGCGTTGCGCCTGCCCCGAGCGGCTCCGCCTCCGCCGCCGCCGGACTCGCGCCAAGAGGGCTGCAGTTGCCCGTCACCGGTCGGACCGTTGCGGGTTTTGGTTCGGTTGCGGACAGCGGCATTCGCAGCGAAGGCCTGACGCTGGCACCGCGGGCTGGCGCGCAGGTGATCGCCCCGGCAGCAGGGCGCGTCGTGTTCGCGGGCCCCTATCGCGGATTCGGTCGCATCGTCATCATCGATCACGGCGCGGGCTGGACCAGCCTCGTCACCGGCCTCGCCCGCAGCGATGTTGATGTCGGCGAGGAACTGGTGGGCGGGGCACCGCTCGGCGTTGCCGCCGTCGACGAGCCTGCGGTCACGCTCGAACTGCGCCGCGACGGAACCCCCGTCAATCCGCTCGATTTCATCGGCTAGCGACCTCCTCGGCCCTCCCTACCGGTAAGTCTTTCGACCGGCGTTGCCCCGCAGCGGGACGAACGACCCTGCATCATCTGGCGTTAAGGCGTTCTGCGCGATACACAGGCTTAGTTCTGAGAGAGAAATCCGCATGAAAATTGCCGAATTGTTGCGCTCTGCCGCTCTTGTCACCGCCGTCGCCATGATCCCGGCAACCACGGCAACCTTTGCCCAGGTCGATGGCCGGGCGGGCCCGGAATTCGCCAAGCTGTTCGCCACCTACCAGCGGATCAAGGCGAGCTATGTCGAGCCGGTCGAGGACGAGAAGCTTATCCGCGGCGCGATCGACGGCATGCTGGCCGCGCTCGATCCGCATTCCGCCTATCTCGACGGCAGCGACCTGCAGCGCCTCGAAACCATGATCGACGGCAATTATTCGGGCCTCGGCCTTTCGGTCGTCATGGAAGACGGCGCGGTCAAGGTCATCAGCCCGTTCCGCGGCAGCCCGGCGGACGAAGTCGGCATCAAGGCGGGTGACTATATCACACACCTGGATGGCGAGCTTATCTATGGCGGCGACCTCGATGAAGCGGTCCAGCGCATGCGCGGTATCGCCGGCACTTCGATCCGCCTGACGATTTTCCGCCCCGGTCGCGATGAACCCTTTGACGTGTCCGTCACGCGCGGCGTGATCGAGCTGGAGCCGGTCACTTTCGAAGTGCAGGCCGGCAATATCGGTGTCATTACGGTTAACGAATTTTCCCGCGATGTCGGGCAGGACGTCTTCAGGGCATGGCAGGGTATCCAGCGCGAGGCAGCCGGCCGGGTCAACGGCCTGGTGCTCGATCTGCGCTCCAACCCCGGCGGCTCGCTCGACGAAGCGGTCGAACTGTCGGACCTGTTCCTCAGCGACGGCGCTATCGTATCCCAGCGCGGCCGCGCGCGCGGCGAATCGCTGCTCTACGAAGCGGAATCGGTCTATCGCGGCGAAATCGCCGATGACATTCCGATGATCGTGCTGATCGATGCCGGCTCGGCGTCGGCGTCGGAGATCGTCGCTGGTGCGCTGCAGGATCACCGCCGCGCGGTGGTGATGGGCGAGCGCAGCTTCGGCAAGGGCAGCGTCCAGTCGCTGCTGCCGCTGGGTCGCGATGCCGCGCTCAAGCTGACCACGGCGCGATATTACACGCCGTCGGGCAAGTCGGTGCAGGAAGGCGGCATCAAGCCCGATATCGCCGTCCCGCAGCTGTCCGACCCGGACTGGGAAAAACGCCGCAAATACCAGCTGCGCGAATCCGACCTGCGCAACAAGCTCATCAACGAAGCCGGGCTGAAGGACGAGGAACTGGTCGAAGACAACCTCGCCGATCCGCGCTTCAAGCTGACCGCCGACGAGTTGAAGGAGCAGGGCGTGGAGGATTTCCAGCTTCACTACGCGCTGGAAACGCTGCGCCGCACTACGCCGAGCGCGGTTGCGCTGCGACGCTAGGCCCACCATAAAAAGGGCATGACCGAAACGGCTTCCCAGAAGCTGGCCCGCCAGCTTGCGCTCGCCATTCCGGCGCTGCTGCTTGGCGGAGCCTATATCGGCGAATTCGCGTTCGGACTCTATCCGTGCGAAATGTGCTGGTGGCAGCGCTGGCCGCATTTCGCGGCGCTCGGCTTCGGCTTGCTCGCCTCGTTCTTCCGGCCGAACACTTTCTGGATCGCGCTGGCCGCCATCGCAATCTTGGTCTCCGGGGCCATCGGCGCTTTTCATGCCGGAGTCGAATATGGCTGGTGGCAAGGGATTACCGCCTGCACCGCCGCCATCGAAGCGGGCGGCGATCCGCTCGAAGCGATCATGAACGCGCCGATCGTCCGCTGCGACGTCGCGCCGTGGAGCTTCCTCGGGATCTCGCTGGCAGGCTGGAACTTTGTCATCTCGACCCTCGTTGGTCTGGTGATCCTGTTCCTCCTCGCGAGGAACGACACTGAAGCAGACCAGGGAATCGCCGCCGCATGAGCAAGCCCGATATCGCCCGCATGATCCGCGTCGACCAGGCCGGGGAATTCGGGGCAACCCGAATTTACGAAGGCCAGCTCGCGGTGATGGGCAATCGCGGACCGCATTCGGGCGAGATTGCCGCTATGGCGCAACAGGAAGAGGGGCATCGCGAAAAGTTCGATGCGCTGATGGCCCGGCGCGGCGTCAGGCCGACCGCTCTGCAGCCGTTCTGGTCCTTCGCCGGCTACGCACTGGGCGCAGGAACCGCCCTGCTTGGCCCCGAGGCGGCGATGGCCTGCACCGCGGCGGTCGAGACCGAGATCGACAAGCATTATTCCGACCAGCTCGATGCGCTGGAAGAGAGCGGCGACGACCCCGAATTGGCGGAGATGATCCGCGAGTTTCGTGAAGACGAGCGCGAACACCGTGACGCGGCGCTGGAAATGGGGGCCGAGAGGGCGCCCGCCTATCCGGTCCTTTCCGGCCTGATCCGGCTCGGCTGCCGCGCGGCGATCAAGGTTAGCGAACGTGTCTGACCTGCATCGCTGCTTTGCGCGTGCCCCACGCTTCATATAGAGTTCACCGCCTGGCGGCGATGGTGCTGCCAACGCTTTCCTACCGACGGACCAGCCCCATGAAATCATTTGCTTTCCCGCTTGGCCTTACCGTGTTGGCTCTTGTCGCTGCGCCCCTGGTTGCGCAGGACGCGGACGAAGCGATCCCGGACAACGTCCAGACCGCGATCGTCTATGGTGAGGATGCCGCGCCGGACTGCCCGGCAGGAACGATCTGCGTCGTCGCCCGCCTGCCGGAGGATGAGCGCTATCGTATCCCGGAAAGCTTGCGCTTCAGCGACGATCCGGCGAATACCGCATGGGCGCGCCGGGTCGAAAGTCTGGAGTTTATTGATCCCACGGGGGCCTTTTCGTGCTCGCCGAGCGGCGCGGCCGGCTTTACCGGCTGCACCAAGGAATTGATCGATGCCTATTACGATGCACGCGCGGAAGGTTCCGCGGTGCGCTTCAGCCGCCTGATCGAAGCCGCGCGGGCCGAACGCCTGTCGCAGATCGACGAAGAGGCGGCTGCCGAGCAGGAGCGTGTCGAAGCGATCGAACGCGAATATATGGAACGGCTTGAGCGCGAGCGTGCCGGCGAGACCGGGGCCGAAGGCGATCCGCCGCTGCCTGACCCGCAAGCCGCCGACGATGGCAGCGAAGACGCTTCCGGTCTCGATCGCCCGCCGGAGCAATAATTCGCTCCAAGGCTAGGCAGCGCTTAACTTCTTTTGGTTAATGGCGCTGATCATGAGCGGCACGCGCAAAATCGTCACTGTCTTCGGCACGCGTCCCGAAGCGATCAAGTTGTTTCCGCTGGTTCACGCGCTGGACGCCGACCTGCGGTTCGACAGCCGCGTGCTCGTTTCCGGACAGCATCGCGGCATGCTCGACCAGGTGCTGGAGATCGCAGGCATCGCGCCGCATCACGACCTCGATGTCATGCAGCCCAACCAGTCGCTCGACGCGCTGACTGCCCGTCTACTGACCGGGATCGGCGAAGTGTTGGATCGCGAACGGCCCGACTGGGTCGTGGTGCAGGGCGATACCGCGACCGCCATGTGCGGCGCGCTTGCGGCCTATTTTCGCCAGATCGATGTCTGCCATATCGAAGCGGGTCTCCGCAGCGGCGACATCTATCATCCCTTCCCCGAGGAGGTGAACCGCAAGGTCATCGGCACGCTGGCCAAGCTGCACGCGGCGCCGACTGAAACCTCGGCGGCGTCGCTGCGCGCGGAGAATGTCGTTCCGGACGCGATCCATGTCACCGGCAACACGGTGATCGACGCGCTACACTGGATCACCACTAAAGTGGCGAAAACGCCGGCGCTTGTGGCCGATCTCGCCGAGGTCGAAGCGCGTTTCGCCGGCAAGCGGATCATCGGCGTGACCTCACACCGCCGGGAGAATTTCGGCGATGGCATGCGGGGAATCGCCAATGCGATCAAGCGCCTGGCCGCGCGCGAAGACGTAGCGCTTATCTTTCCGGTGCATCTCAATCCCAATGTCCGCGCGATCATGAACGAGGAACTGGCGGGCTTCGACAATATCGCTTTGCTCGAGCCGCTCGACTACCCGCATTTTGCGCGGCTGCTCGACATCTGCACGCTGATGCTGACCGACAGTGGCGGCGTGCAGGAAGAGGCGCCAGCGCTGGGCAAGCCGGTCCTGGTCATGCGCGAAACGACGGAACGCCCCGAAGGCGTCGAAGCGGGCACCGCGCGGCTGGTTGGCACCGACGAAGATGCTATCGTTGCCGAAGTCACGCGCTTGCTCGACGACGATTCCGCCTACGCCGCCATGGCGCGGGCGCACAATCCCTTCGGCGACGGCAAATCCGCAGCGCGCATCGCGGACCTGCTGGCGCGCTGAGCGGCACTATCAGATCCCGTGATAAGATTTGAACCACTCGACAAACCGCGGAAAACCGACATCGACTGGCGTAGTGGGCGAATAGCCGTGATCGCGCTCCATCGCCTCGATATCGGCATATGTGCGGGGCACGTCGCCTTTTTGCATCGGTAGCATTTCGATCTCCGCCTTGCGTCCGCACGCCCGCTCAATGATGGCGATGACATCCAAAAGCTGTTCGGGTCGATTGTTGCCGATGTTATAAATTGCATGGGGCTTGGTGCTGCCACCAGGCTTCAGCGTTCCGTCGTCGGCAGGAGGGCTGCCAAGGCAAGCGACAATGCCAGACACGATATCGTCGATAAAGGTAAAGTCTCGCTGCATCTTCCCATGGTTGAAGACGGGGATCGGCTCGCCGCGCAGGATCTTCGCGGTGAATATCCACGGCATCATATCGGGCCGTCCCCAAGGCCCGTAAACAGTGAAAAAGCGAAGACCGGTTTGGGGGATGCGGTAGAGATGAGCGTAGGTTTCACTCATCAACTCGTCTGCCTTCTTGGTCGCGGCGTAGAGCGAGAAAGGGTGATCGACGCGATCATCCACGGAGAAGGGCACTTTCTCATTGCCGCCATAGACCGAGCTGGAACTGGCGTAGACAAGATGTTCGACCTGCCGCTCTCGGGCAAACTCCAGCATGTTGAGGTGCCCAACGATGTTCGCCTCGATATAGGCGTGGGGATTCTCGAGCGAGTAGCGGACACCGGGTTGCGCTCCGAGGTGGGCGATTCGCGAGATATCCAAGTCCGCCAGACAGTTTGCGAAAGAAGCTCTGTCGGCAAAATCGCACTGGCTGAAAGTAAAGGCCTCCCCGGCAATTGCCTCGATTTCCGACAACCGGTCGCGCTTGAGTTGCGGATCGTAATAGGAGTTCAGGTTGTCGATACCGAACACTCGGTGGCCTTCAGATGCGAGGCGGACGCACAGCGCCGCCCCGATGAAACCTGCTGCGCCAGTGACGAGAATTCGTTTTGTCATCATGCCCCTGAATCGATCGAGTAGCTTCTCTAGCATCGAAGTTTCGAAAAATCGCTGATGCCTTTCATCGACCGTCGGCCACAATGAGCCGCAACGTCGTTACCGTTATGTTTACGCCGATCTGCGAAGGCAATTCGCGAACTTCCATTAGACCGAACCTAACGAGGGATGGTTTTGAATGCGTAACGAGTCCGCACTTGAGGTATGTGTTGTCGGGTTAGGCTATATCGGCCTTCCGACTGCCGCGGTGATGGCGCGGGCGGGATGCTCCGTCACCGGCGTAGATATCTCCGAAGAGGTCGTCGTCACCATAAATCGCGGCGCTATCCACATCGAGGAAGTCGACCTCGACGGCCTGGTGAAGGGCGTTGTCAGCCGCGGCGCCTTGCGTGCGTCCACACACATCGTGCCCGCCGACGTTTTCGTCATCGCAGTGCCGACGCCGTTCGCCAAAGACGGCAAGCATACGCCGGATACGTCTCACGTCATGGCCGCTGCGACCGATATCGCTGCGGTTCTCAAGAAAGGCGACAGCATTATCCTGGAGTCGACCTGTCCTGTCGGCACGACCCATGCCATGCGCGACTTGCTTGCTGGGCTGCGCCCGGACCTCTCCATGCCCGGTCTCTCCGACGGCATTGCCGATATCGCAATCTCCTATTGCCCGGAACGGGTACTCCCTGGCCGGATCATCGAAGAACTGGTTCATAACGATCGATCCATCGGCGGCATCACGCCGCGCTGTGCGCGCAAGGCGATCTCTCTCTACAAGCACTTCGTGAAGGGCGATTGTATCGCGACCGATGCCAAATCGGCCGAGATGACCAAGCTGGTCGAGAATGCCTATCGCGACGTCAACATCGCATTCGCAAACGAGCTGTCGATGATTGCCGCGGCGATGAAGCTCGATGTGTGGGAAGTAATCAGGCTGGCGAACCGTCATCCGAGGGTCGATATCCTTGAGCCGGGCCCCGGCGTAGGGGGACACTGCATTGCAGTAGATCCCTGGTTTATCGTGCATGGCGCGCCCGAAGAGGCGGTCCTGATCCGCACAGGGCGCGAGGTGAACGACCGCAAGATGCATCACGTCACAGAGCGAGCCGCCCAGCTGATCGAGGCGCATCCCGACAAACGTGTCGCGTGCCTCGGGCTTTCGTTCAAAGCCAATGTCGACGATTTTCGCGAAAGCCCGGCTCGTTACGTAGCGGCCCGGCTCGCCGAGCGCTTCGGTGACAGGCTGAGTATCGTAGAGCCCTATGCGAACATGCTGCCCGCCGAGTTCGACGGTACCGGGGCCACGCTTGTCGACCTCGACAGTGCCATTGAGCAAAGCGAGATCATGATCGTCCTGGTCAATCACGACTTGTTCAAGGCAGTGCCGTTCGACGAACGCGTCGACAAGATCGTTTACGATTTGCGGGGCATTTGGCCCGGGCACGGCGCGCCCGATCAGGAAGCGATCGGGGTTCCGGCAAAACTGCTACGAACAGGTACCTGAGTCCCATCTCGAGAAATCGCTAAAGTCGGTCACCCAAGTGTGGCGGCGCTTTTACTTTCGCAATCGATCATCGGCGCAGCGAGGACGAGGTTTGCGTGGTGCCCGGCACGTGGGATGCAACAGACCCTCTGTGTTGCCATACTGTCAATAATTTCCTACTGGCCCCGGCGAATTGCAATGTGCGTGATTTTCGCCGCCCGATCATGTTTGGACAACCAAACGGAATGCCCCGCGGAAGCCGGGGCCGGGCGAGGCAATACGTCATCATCTTGCAGTATCAGTACGAATATCGGTCCGGCGTCCTAATCGATTGCGCTTGGCCGCAACCGGAACAGGAAGCATGACGTGAGCGAAGCACCGACACCTCGGGTTGCACTGATCGGATGCGGACGTTGGGGCCGCAACATTGCGCGCGTCCTGGCCGGGCTGGGCGCTCTCGAACTGATTGTCGATCCCATGGCGGACGCGTTATCGGATTATGCTTCGGAGCTTGGCGTGCGCGTAACTTCCGACATGACGCAGGCGTTCGCGGACGAAATCGACGCCGTCGCCATCGCCGCTCCGGCTGTCGACCACGGCAGGCTCGCCAAACTGGCGCTGGAAGCCGGCAAGCCGGTTTATGTAGAAAAACCGCTTGCTCTCGACCTTTCGGAAGCTTCGGAGGTCGCAGCGCTTGCTGCCGAGAAGGGATTGCCGTTGATGATCGGCCATCTCCTTCAATACCATCCGGCGTTCGTGACACTGAAGCAAATGGTCGATCAGGGCGCAATCGGCGAGGTGCGTCACATCACCTCGCACCGATTGAACCCAGGTGCCATCCGAACCGAGGAAAACGCGTTATGGAGCATGGGGCCGCACGATTTTTCCATGACGCTGGGTCTGGCCGGCGAAGAACCGATTTCGGTCGCAACCCTGCCGGTCCGGGTCGTCAACCCCAACATCCCTGATCAGTACTTCGTCCAGTTACGTTTCCCGAGCGGCATTACGGCGCAGGTCGTCGCATCCTGGCTGTCGCCCTACAAAGAACACAAGTTGACCGTTCTCGGGACAGAGGGCGCGCTGGTCTTCGAGGACACGGCCGCCGAACGCGATCGCAAGCTCGTGATCTATCGTGACTACGTTGATACCAGCGAAGCCACGCCACGGTTCGCGAAGGGGCCCGGCGAACCGGTGAATTGGCCGGCGGAAGAGCCGCTGGAAAACGAAATGCTTGCTTTTCTGGACGCAGTTCGCGGCGGCGACGGCTGCCGCACCGGACCGGAAGAAGCCATTCCGGTACTGCGTCTTCTGCATGCGGCGGAAGCAGCCGCAGAGGCATGACTTGGCGTCTTTCCGACTTTGCTGGCATCGCCGGCCTGCGCGTCGAGCGTGACGGGTCGTTCGAAACTACCGGCAAGCTGTCGACGCCTCTCGATGGCCTGTGCGTACCGCTTCGCTCGGCGCAGTATGCGGTGGGGGTCAGCAAAAATCCGCGAATCGCAGCGGTCATCACAAAGCCCGAGATCGTCGAGAGGTTGGGCGAACATGTGGCTGTGGCTGTGGCGGACGATCCGGACGCGGCGCATTCGGAAATTCACGCCCGACTGGCTGAAAACCACGCACAAGAATTGCGGTCGGTGCCCAACGAAATCGACTCTTCCGCGCGGATCGACCCGTCTGCCCATATTGCCGATCACGGTGTGACAATCGGCCCCAATGCCTGGATCGGGCCGCACTGCGCCATCACGCCGGGGGTGAACGTTGGCGAAGGCTGCGTGCTCCACAGCGGAACTGCCCTGGGTGTGCCGGGCTTCAACACGGGGATCATCGGTGGCAGGCTGAAGATCGTTCCGCAAATGGGTGGTGTAAGGCTTGGACCGCATGTCGAAATGCTCGCCAATTGTACGGTCGCCCGTGGCATTTTCGGCGGACACACGTCGCTAGGCGAAGAGACGGTGGCAGACAATCTGGTCTACATCGCACATGACGTGCAAATCGGACGCCGGGTCCAGATCTGCGCGCTCGTCAATGTGCTTGGCCGCACGATTGTCGGCGATGAAGCCTATCTGGGCCCATCTTGTGTCGTGAAAAACGGATTGGTGTTGGGCGCACGAGCGCGCGTCAACATCGGTGCAGTTGTCACGACCGATCTTGCCGAAGACGCGATCGTCAGTGGCAATTTCGCCGTTCCCCACGATCGTTTCCTCGATCACATCCGTTCCATCCGATAATCTGGATCAGACATGCAATTCATCGATCTCAAATCGCAATACCTGGAGCTGCAGGATGAAATACGCCAGCGAATCGACGACGTTCTCGATCGGCAGGCTTTCATCCAGGGCCCAGAAGTAAAAGAACTCGAGGCTGCGCTGGCCAAGTTCTGCGGCGCGAAGCGCGTAGTCACCTGCGCTAACGGCACGGATGCCTTGCAGCTGGCATTGATGGCGCTGGACATCGGGCCGGGCGACGCGGTTTTCGTGCCGAGCTTTACATATACTGCGACGGCCGAGGTTATTCTTCTCCTGGGCGCGCGGCCGGTGTTCGTCGATTCCGATCCTGATACCTTCAACATATGCTTCGACAGCGCGGAGAAAGCGATCGAGCGCACCAAGGCGGAAGGAAAGTATCGTGCTGCAGCGTTGATGACGGTCGACCTGTTCGGACAGCCGGTAGATTATGATCGAGCGCGCAGCCTTGCCGATACGCACGACCTCGCCTTCATCTCCGACGCCGCGCAGGGTTTTGGTGGGACTTACAAGGGCCGCCGGGTAGGGTCCGGCCTCGCCGATATTACAACCACGAGCTTCTTCCCGGCCAAACCGCTGGGTTGCTATGGTGACGGCGGCGCCGTGTTCACCGACAACGATGAATGGGCCGATGCGATGAAGTCGATCTGCCTGCACGGTAAGGGTGCTGCCAAATACGATGTTGTCCGTGTCGGTGTGAACAGCCGTCTCGACACGCTGCAAGCGGCGATCCTCCTGCCCAAACTGGCTGCTTTTGCCGATGAGCTGGAAAAGCGCCATGAAGTGGCCCGTTCTTACAGCGAAGGCCTTGCCAATCACGTCCAGACGCCGATTTTGGCCGAGGGGGACGAAAGGTTCGCTTGGGCGCAATACACGATCAAGGTGGAAGACCGCGACGATGTACAGCAGCGGCTGAAGGATGCCGGCGTGCCGGCCAACGTATATTATCCGCGCCCGATGCATCTGCAGCCAGCCTACCTTGAGTTCGGGGATGGCGAAGGTTCGCTACCGGTGGCCGAGCGACTCTCCGAAATCGTGCTGAGCTTGCCCATGCACCCCTACCTTTCCAGCGACGAAACCAGCCAGGTCGTTGACGCCGTGATCTCGGCCGTGCGCGCCTGATTTTACCAGCTACCAGGACATTACATCATGACAGCGACCCTCTCGTCCATCGCGCGCGAAACGATTGCCCGCTTCGAGAACAAATCGGCGAAGATCGGCATTCTTGGCCTTGGCTATGTCGGCATCCCTCTGGCGCTGCGCTTCAGTGAAGTCGGCCTGACCGTACTGGGTTTCGACGTCGATCGGGAGCGCGTGCGCGAACTGAATGCCGGTGAATCTCCGATCAAGCACATCCCCGCCAGCGAGATCGAGGGCATGAAGCGCACTGGTTTCGAGGCGACAGACGATTTCTCGCGAATTCCTGAAGTCGACGCGATCATCATCTGTGTCCCGACGCCGCTCAGCGAACAGCGCGAGCCCGACTTGTCCTATGTCGTCAGCACAATGGAGTCGGTAAAAGGCCACCTGCGCGAAGGGCAATTGCTGTCGCTCGAGAGCACGACGTGGCCCGGGACCACCGACGAAGTACTCAAGCCCTATATCGATGCGCGCGGCCTCACCGTCGGGGAGGACTTCTTTCTTGTCTATTCGCCTGAGCGCGAAGATCCGGGCAACCCGGACTTCACCACCCGTACGATTCCCAAGGTGCTGGGGGGCGTCACGGAAACATGCAGCGCTGTCGGCATGGCGCTGTATGGCACGGTGATCGACAAGGTTGTGCCGGTTTCTTCGACACAGGCGGCCGAGCTGACCAAGCTGCTCGAGAACATCCACCGCTCGGTCAACATCGGTCTCGTGAACGAAATGAAGCTGATCGGGGATCGGATGGGAATCGATATATACGAAGTCATCGATGCCGCAGCGACCAAGCCTTTTGGCTTTACGCCTTACTATCCGGGGCCGGGGCTGGGTGGGCACTGCATCCCCATCGATCCCTTCTACCTGACCTGGAAGGCTCGCGAGTATGGCGTGTCAACGCGCTTCATCGAACTGGCCGGTGAAATCAATCGCACCATGCCCGAGTGGGTGGTCTCGAAAGTGGCCGAAGGCCTGAACGAGCGATGCAAGGCGCTCAAGGGCAGTCGCATTCTGGCACTCGGCATCGCCTACAAGCGCGATATCGAGGACTGCCGCGAATCGCCGTCGGTCGAAGTGATGGAAGTGTTGCGCGACCGCGGAGCGGTGGTCGAATATTCCGACCCCTATGCGCCGGTCTTCCCGCGCATGCGGGAGCATAGTTTCGATCTGGAGTCGGTCGAACTCACACCCGAAACGATCGCTTCATACGACGCGGTTGTGCTACTGACGGATCACACCGACTTCGACTACGACCTCATCCTCGAAAAAGCGAAGCTTGTAATCGACACGCGTGGGAAATTCCGCGAGCCCAAACCCAATGTGGTGCGTGCATGACTACGAGGACGCGAGCGGGATAACTCGGTCGGTAGGGCCTCTCCTTTCCGCCATTGCGTGTCTTTGCACTTGTGGACCTACTTTCGCCGCGCCATGGTCGGAGGCGCAGTTCCAGTCCTAATTCGAGATCGGTTTTCCGCTTGGCATCCCACTACGCTCCGTCTGGCATCGGCGCTCCCGGCATGAACGCGGACCAATCACGGGCAAATGCCTTTCGCCTCGTGCGCCTGGCAATCGGCGGGGGCACATTCTGGCTGCTGTTCGCGGGATACTTCCTCTATCACTTCCTGCTCGCGCGAGATCTTATCCCGGAGCTTTTCGGCGGAATGTTTGGCCCGGTGCTGGCGGCATCGCTTCCCTTCACTTTGTGGGGTACCTTTCTGGCTAGCAGAAACCTGCCAGGCATCTTCAGCAATGGAGTGGCTGTATGGGTGTCGGCCACAGTGCTCTGGGCAAGCTTCTGGCTGGCGATCCATTTCGCTCAGGCACCCGACAACGTCGCGCACGCGCAAGTTGGGATCACCATCGTTCTGTGGCTCGGCATGCTGGCGCTGTGCTTCAATATTCCGGTTTATTCGCCGCTTTTCAACAAGATCCTTCTCGGCAGCTGGGCCCTCATCGCCTTTCTTGCAATGGCCTTCGTCGATGCGTCGACACTGATGACCGAGACAATGATGGACGAAGATGCCGCGAGCTATCAGGGCCTGGCGCGCGGCTTGATGGTGGTGGGCACCTTCGTACTTTGTGTGCAGCGTAATATCATCAGCAGGATCGGCATTGCGGCGGTGACGATCGCGGCGTTGTTTGCGATTGGAGCCCGCTCGGAACTCTACGGCTTCATTGCCGGATACGGCGTGGTCGAAGCCATCATCAATCGTCGTTCGCTGCTCGCCCAGTTCGTGCTTGCGGTGGTAGTGATGCTGACTGCCTGGCTGGTGCTGCAGAACCTCGATTACCTTTCGACTTCGCGTCAGCTGCAGATTCTCGACCTGTCGCAATCGTCGTCGTGGGTGGCGCGCGAGTACATGCTGATCCACGCACAGAACCAGGTGCTGGAGAACCCTCTTTTCGGCATCTACGGCGGCCATTGGGAGCTGGGCGAAGGCGATTATGCGCATAATGCGCTTTCTGCCTGGGTGAGTTTCGGGTTTCCCGGATTTCTGCTCTACGTCGTGACCATCATCGTGGCGACGGCAGTGGCTCTGGTCGCTTTGCTGAAAAATCCGACCTCCAGGCTCGCCATGCTGGCGACCCTGATCAACGTGTCCAATGTATTGCTCGTCGCCGTCGCCAAACCGGTCTTTTGGGAAATGCCGGCACTGGGCTGGGGCCTTGCTATCCTTGTGATCCAAGAGATGCGGGTCGCAACATCGGTCGCGTCCGCTCGCACTCCTTAACCCAACGCTCCACGCAGCCTGCGCTGCGGTCCGAACCCTGGCTTCTATCTCCGCGCCTGCGCCAGAACATTACCGACTGCTTGGCAAACGTGATCGATCTCCTCGTTGGTCAGTGTCGGATGGGTCAGGAACATCAAGCTGGTCTCTCCCAACGTCCGCGCGTTCGGAAGGCGCTCGGCCGGCCTCCAGCCGGTATTGTCGAAAGCTTTTTCGAGATAGATCTCGGAGCAGGTCCCATGCAACAGAGGGGCACCCAGCGCATTGGTTTCCGCAACGATCCGGTCCCGGCTCCACCCGGGAGCGAGCGCCTCCTCCCGGACATAGGCATACAGCCGGTAGAACGCATGTGTGACCCGGTCCGCATCGGGCAAGGGGCACCTGACCACATCCGCGTGGACTGCAAGGGTTTCCGCAATCTGATTCGCGATAGCGGTCCGGCGCTCCGTCCAGGTCGGCATGTAACCAAGCTGGAGCAGGCCCACGGCTGCCTGCATTTCGAGCATTCGCCAATTGGTGCCGAAACTCTCGTGCACCCAACGAAAACCTGGTGCGTGATCCCTGTTGTAGACGGCGTCCCAATTCTTGCCGTGATCCTTGTACGACCACATTTTTTCATACAGCGCCGCATCGTCGGTTGTGACCATCCCGCCTTCGCCGCCGGTGGTCATGATCTTGTCTTGGCAGAAAGACCAAGCCCCGGCATCGCCGAAGCCGCCAACCATCTTGCCGGCGATGCGCGCACCATGCGCCTGCGCGCAATCCTCGATGACCTTGATGCCGCGCGCTCTCGCCAACGCCACGATGTCTTCCATGTCGCAGGGCCACCCGCCGAGATGGACGGGGACGATCGCCTTGGTTTTCGACGTCAGGACGGCTTCGATAGTGGCCGCACTCAAATTGCCGCTGTCGGGATCGACATCGGCGAAAACCGGCGTCGCACCGACATTCACGACGCTGGAGACAGATGCGATAAAACTGCGCGGGGTGACGATGACTTCGTCACCCGGTCCGATATCCATGCAGGTGAGCGGAAGGTCGAGCGCGACGGTCCCGTTGGTGACGGCGATCGCATGGGCCGTGCCGGACCATTCGGCGAAGCGCCGCTCGAATTCACGACCTTGCTGACCTGTCCAGTAGTTGACCTTGTTCGACGCAAGTGTCTTCGCAACCGCAGCCACTTCCTCTTCCGAAAAAGATGGCCAAGGGCTCATTGTGACGGGAGCTGCCATGCCGTGTATCGTTGTTTCCAATGAACAATATCGTCGGCGCGCTATGGACGGGGGTCGGGACATGGTCAAGCATATGCCCGGAAGAGAGAAACTTCCGGCCGTTTAGACGCAGCAGAATACCACGCACTTGTTGCAGGGCCTTGCCCGCGCTAGGGAACGGTGCCGCGGCCCACGCAGCAATCGGCGTGGTCAACAACCGCAGAACCTGCACGGACTTACTTCCAATGCTCTCGCCTGAACTACCGCATCGAAGCGGTTCTTCGCCGCGTAGTTCGGCTACCTGTTGCTTCCGCGGCGCGAAAAGTGACGGGCGGATCGCATGCTGACCGCGCTTCGTGGTGCTTTCGACAAGATTGGCCAAAGTCGATTTGTCCGCAATGCAGCCGTCCTGATGGGAGGGACGCTGGTCGCTCAAGCTATTCCGGTGCTGATCAGTCCGATTTTGACCCGGCTCTACACTCCGGCCGAACTCGGCGTATTCGCTGTCTATTTCTCTCTCACCATGTTCCTCGCAGTCATTGCGACGGGCCGCTACGACCTCGCCATCATTCTTCCTGCCAACCGGCAGAAAGGTGTGGCACTGACCCTTCTAGCGATGGGCCTGTCGGTGGCGACGGCGTTGGTGTTCACGTTGCTCGTGGCGATTGCGGGCCCTTCGATGGCGCGGGGGATGGGAACTCCGGACCTGCTTCCCTGGCTATGGCTGGTGGGTCCCGCCACCATTCTCATGGCGAGCTATGTCTCGCTTACCTACTGGTTGAACAGGCATGGCCGGTACGGGATCATGAGCCGGAACCGCATTTTGCAATCGGGCTTGCTGGCGGGGGGACAGCTTGGAATGGGCGCGACGATCACGGGCGCATTCGGTCTGATCGTCGGGCACTTCATCGCACAGACCATCACCACGGCGACTATTTTCGTCACTTTCGCCAAGTCGGTACGCGGACGTGCTTGGCGGCTCTGGCGTCTCGATATCGCAGCAGTTGCGCGGCATTACGTGCGGCACCCGAAATTTCTGCTCGCCGCGCATGTTGCGGACAAGGCTGCGATCGAAAGCCCCACGATTGCCATTGCGGCGCTCTACGGTCCTCGGGAGGCGGGCTTTTTCATGATGGCGCAGCGCATAATCACCCTGCCGACTTCGCTTGTCGCCAATGCCGTTGGCGATGTCTATCGGCAGAACGCGACCGAAACCTACCGTGCCCAGCGCAGTTTCAGAGCACTGTTCCTGAAAACACTTTCAGCGCTCACGGCCTTGGTGATCCTGCCGATTGCAGCGCTCATAATTATCGCGCCGGACCTGTTTGCTTTCATTTTCGGCGACGAATGGCGCGTGTCGGGTGATTACGCCCAGTGGCTCGCGCTGGCCGCGGGATTGCAATTCATCTTCTCGCCTCTCGACAAGGGTGCCTTGATACTTGGCGCGGTACGCTACATCAGTATCTGGGAATATTTCCGTGTGAGCCTGATGGCGGCCGTCATCGGCGCGTGCGCGTGGTGGCAACTCCCGGTCGAGCAATTCGTAGCCGGCGTGGCCTTCGCCAACGCGACCGTTTACCTTGTCGACGGTTTCGTTCAATGGCGCATCAGCGGCGGTTCCAGCCGCCTTGCTCGCTAGAAAGAAACGGGAATTCCAGCGAATGACTCGCGACTATCAGATGTGCACACGCACGGTGATGGATACTTCGGATCCAACCATTACGTTCGACGAGGATGGAGTTTCCAGCCATTTCCACCATGCCCGCGCCCGGCTGGCGAACGAGTATTTCCCCGGCCCCGACGGGGAGCGGCGCATCGAAGAGCTGGCGGCGCGCATTCGCAGCGAAGGCGAAGGCAAGCCCTATGATTGCATAATGGGAGTAAGCGGCGGCGCCGACAGCAGCTACGTCGCGATCAGGGCGAAAGAATTGGGCCTGCGCCCACTGGCGGTCCATCTCGACAACGGCTGGAATACCGATACGGCGGTTTCCAATATCGAACTCCTCCTGCGCGAACTCGATATCGACCTCTTCACGCATGTCATGGACTGGGAAGAGTTCAAGGACATCCAGCGTTCGCTGTTCCTGGCCTCGGTACCGAATATCGAAGTCGCGACGGATCATGCGATCACCGCGCTCCTGTTTCACAAGGCCGCCGAACACAACGTGCGCTACCTTCTCTCAGGATCGAACGTCGAAACGGAATCGATCCTGCCGCGGGCCTGGGGGCACGACAATCGTGATTGGCGTTCGATCAAGGCAATCAAGCGCAGATTCGGCAATCCCCGTATCGGCATGGAGAGCTATCCCCACCTCACTCCGATCCGTTTCCTCGACTACCTCCTGCGGCGCAAGATCCGGTTTGTGCCGGTGCTCAATTACGGCGGCTATAACAAGGCCAAGGCCGTCAAAGTCATGCAGCAGCGCTTTGGTTACAATGCGTATGCACGCAAGCACGGAGAGAGCCGCTTCACGCGCTTTTTTCAGGAATACTACCTCCCCGAGAAATTCGGCTTCGACAAGCGGCGCGCGCATTTTTCCAGCATGATCGCTTCAGACACCATGACCCGTGAAGAGGCTTTGGTGGAGTTGGAGCGCGACATGTACGATCCGGTCGAGAAAATGATCGACATCGAATATTGCTCTCGCAAGCTGGGATTTTCCGCAGAGGAATGGGCTGAGGTCATGGCCACACCCCCGGCGCATGCCACCGATTACCCGAACAATGGCTGGCTGTTCGACCATACCACCAATCGGGCGACCGCTCTCGTGCGCAAAATCGCCAAAGGCGAAATGTTCGCAAGAAAGAGATCGCAGTCGTGACCGAGCGCTCGCCGATCATCCATCTATACTTCAGCAACATGGCGCATGAGAGCAGGCTCTTGCGCGAAGCGAAAGCTGCGGTCGAAGAGGGCCTGGCCTGCGAGGCCGTGGGCATCGGCTACGGTGACGGCACGCTCCCACCCGAGCAGGCCATGGCCCGAAATGTTTCGTTTCTGCGCCTGGCTCCGCCGCGCTGGGCGGAAGGCGGCGGGAAGGTAGCTCGCCTGCTGCGCTGGCCGATGTGGACCCTGTCGGCCGCACGCGCCGCGGCGCGCAAGAAGCCCTCGATCGTGCAAGCCCACAGCCTCGCCGCATTGCCGGCCTCGATCCTGGCTGCGCGCCTGTTTGGCTCGTCACGTCTCATCTACGATGCGCATGAATTGGAAACCGAACGTGCAGGCTGGTCCGGCGGACTGAAGAAACTGGCGCGCCTGGCAGAGCGCGCCCTTATTGGCTTTGCGGACGAAACCATCGTCGTCAGTGGGGCAATCGCCGATTGGTATGCCAATACCTATGGCATGGAAAAACCGCACCTTATCCGCAATATGCCGGAAGCAATCCCGGGCACGACATCCAACGGCGACGGCCTGCGTGCGGAGCTTGGTCTGGGCGGCGATGACATTATCTTCGTCTATCTTGGCAGGCTCGGTCATGGTCGCGGCATCCCCTTGCTGGTGGCCGCATTTCGCAACGTCGGCGAAGACAGGCATCTCGTACTGCTCGGCGACGGGCCGATGCAGGGCGATCTGCTGAAAGATACTGCGGATGCCGCCAATATCCATGTGCTCGAACCTGTGCCATCGGAGCAGGTCATCGGCTATGTTGCTTCAGCTGATATCGGCTTCAGCATGATCGAGGATGTTGCGCTTAGCTATCGCTATTGCCTTCCGAACAAGCTCTTCGAATCACGCAGGGCAGGCCTCGCGGTGATCGTTTCAAATCTCGTCGAAATGGCCAATTTCGTGCGCGCCTACGGCGGCGGATGGATTGTCGAAAACGACCCCGACGAATTGGCGAAGCTGGTCAATTCGCTAACCAGGGTCGACATCGCAGCGGTCAAGAAGGAAGCGCGTCCCGTCCCGACGTGGGAAGAGGAGCGGGAACGCTATGTGGCAATCGTCAGGTCGCTCGTCTGAGCCTTGCGTGGCCGCGAGCCATCACTCGGCATCGGCAGCACCCGGCTAGTTTCTTTTCAGCGGGGTCGCCGGATTGCCGATCACGACCTCGCCAGGCCCGACATTCTTGGTCACGACCGCCCCCATTCCGACGATGGCTCCCTCGCCGATGACGAGTGGCTTGTCCGACGTGCCTTGTTTCAGAACGGCGCCGGCACCGATGTATGCGAAGTCGGCAATATGGATGGTGCCATTGCAGCAAACGCGAGGAGCGAAGGTGACGAAGTCGCCAATGACACAGTCATGTGCGACATAGCTGTAGATATTGCACTGAAATTGCCTGCCAATGCGCGCCGATGCCGTGACCATCGTCCGGGCGCAAAACACTGAGCCTTCGCCAATTTCGGTATCGACGCCGAAATAGGCGTCCGCTGCATGCAGGGAAGTCGGCGTGAGGCCCGCGTTCCTGCATTTGCGATCAAGCTGCGAGCGGATCTTGCCATCTCCGATAGCAAGCACATACTCGTCACCGGGTTTCAGGTCGTCAAAAGAAAGAATTTTTATGCCGGCGGACGTTTTCCCCCAATTCTCGGCGTTGTCGTCGATAAAGACGATCTCGTCCGGGTCCCGGCGAAGTCGCGCCAACTGTTCGCGAGCCGGTTCGATGAGTTCCCGGCCGAAGCCACCCGAGCCATAAATTGCGAACATGCTTTTTCTCACCCTTGAAACGCCTCAGGACTTTCCCCGCGTGGTCAAGGCCGCCGCTTTGCGCAAGACGCCTTTGACCTTTACAGCCGATCCTATCAGTCGCTGGTTGTTCGGAAAGTCTTCCGGATAGGCGATCGGTGTCGCCATGATTTCTGCCCAGTCACTTTCCGAAAAGCCGAGCTTGCGGGTGCAATACTCGACGTCGATCATCTTGGAGATCGGATCGTAGAGCGGCTTCTCCAGTTCTGCCAAGGCTTCTTCGCGATTCATCTGGCCCGATGCGATCAGGCTGGAAAGATGCGCCTTGCGTTTGTCGAAGCCGTACTTTTCCGGGAGGTAGTATTCCTGGAAAAACCGGGTGAAGCGGCTTTCACCATGCTTGCGAGCATACGGGACATAGCCGATCCGCTGCTTCATGATGTCGAGCGCGCGCGCCTTGTTGAAATCACCATAGTTGAGCAGGGGGATGAAGCGGATCTTTTTGACGTAGATGTAGGTGAAATAGTCGAAGAAGGTCATGTGCGGATACGTGTCGATCCCGATCGAGGGATCCCCGAACCTCTTCTTCGCCGCCAGCAGAATGCGTGAGTCGTCCGCATTGTAGCCCCAGGCTTCGGGCAGGATCGCCTCGGTATTGGCATTCGAACCGCTGAGGACATACCGCAGCCCGAACCGGTCGGCCGTCTGGTAGAGCAAGGCCTTGATGGCATGGTCGGTAACGGCTTCGATATTGGGCAGGGAAGAGAGGAACACCGACCGCTGGAGGTCACGGAACTGGTCCCAGTTCACGACATGCGTGTAGAGATCGATATCGAGTTTTTCGAGCAGGGAATGTATGTTGGATACCGCAGTGTCCGTATTCCAGCCGTTGTCGAGATGTACGGCCAGGGGGCGCAGCCCCAGGTCGCGCGCCATGACCCCGACATAGCTCGAATCGACCCCGCCACTGACGCCCATTACGCAGTCGTAGGGCTTGTCCTTTCCTTCTTCGCGAATCTGTTCGGCAAGCTGCTGCAGCTCGACTTCGCCGCTCGCGCCCGGCTTTACCAGCCGTCCGATCAGCTCCTGTGCGTGCCAGAAGTGGTTGCTGACGCCATCGGCGTCGAAAGTGATGGCTGGGTCGGTCGTATCCATGACCGTCCGGCTGCACATCCGGTACTCGCTTGTCATGCCTCGGCCATCGTCTCTTCGCCGATATTCGCGCGTGCTGCTGCAGCATCGCGCTCTTCCGGACGCGGATAGTTGATGAGCACCGCCTGCAGCCGTCCGTAAAATGCGAACATGGACCCGGCTGCTGCTGCGGACGCGCCGTCCCGCAGGATGACCTGAGCGAGATCGTCGACCGTGTCGGCGCCGCCCAGGGCCACGACCGGCAGCGTCGTCGCGTCGACGATCGATCGCACCAGGTTCCTGTCATATCCTTTACGCATACCATCCCGGTCGATCGACTGGATGAGAATTTCGCCGGCCCCCTGGGCCTCCGCTCGCCTGGCCATTTCGACAGGATCGATCCCGAGAGCGCGGGTGCCGCCGCGACTGTAGACCTGGTAGCTGCCATCGGCCTCGCGCCGGGCGTCGATCGAGGCGACGACGCTCTGGCTGCCGAACTGCCTGGCCGCCTCTTCGACAAGCGCTCCGCCTTCGACGAAGGCAGTATTGATGGAAACCTTCTCAATGCCGTCCTTGAACAGGGCGGCGGCTTCATCGACGCTGGAAATGCCACCACCAAAGGCCAGTGGCATAAAGCATTCTTCAGCCAAGTGCCGGATAACTTCCGGACGCGATGGATTGTCTTGGTGGTATCCGATATCGACTACGATCAGCTCGTCGGCCATCTTGCTGTTGAAGATCTGCGCAGCGTTCACGATGTCGCCGATATAGCGCGCAGGTTTGAACTGGTGGGTCTTTACTGCGCTTGTTCCATCAAGCAACAGGACCGGAATAATTCGAAGGCGGCGCATCAAATCCCCGCGAAATTGGTAAGTATTTCCACACCGAACATGTGGCTTTTCTCCGGATGGAACTGCACCCCCATGACGTTGTCGCGCGCGCATCCGGCCACGAAGGGATAGCCGTAGTTGCACCAGAACAGGGCTTGCACCTTCTCGCTGCGCGGCACCACATGCAGGCTGTGCACGAAATAGAAGCGCTGCTTTTCAGGCAATTCGCTGTGCGTGAGCGGATGATCATGGTCTGCATCCACTTCCGACCAGCCCATATGCGGGATCGGCAATCTGGGCCCGAGCCGCGACCGGTCGAAGTGTTTCACATCCATATCCAGCAGGCCAAGGCCTTCGCAATCGCCTTCCTCGCTGTGGTGGGCAAGCAATTGCATCCCGAGGCAAATGCCCAGGATCGGCTTGCGCTGTTTGAGCGCAGCATGCCGGATCGGGTCTATCCAGCCACCTTTTTCTAGGTTTGCCATGCCAGCGCTGAAATGGCCCACCCCTGGAAGTATGATCCGGTCGCAGGCGTCCATTTCATCGGGCGACGAAATACAGCTGGCGAGGATACCGGACCGACGCAACATGTTGCGGACCGAACCGACATTGCAGATGCCGTAGTCGATAATGCCGATGTGATTGGCCTCGGTTTCAAGCACCGCGTCCTTGTCGAGCACGTCTTCTTGTTTCACCTGAATCCCCTACTGCAGCGGCGCTCGGCCAATACCTGCTATTGATTTAATCTCAAGGGGCATTATCCCGTCGCCAGCCCAATGGGCGGTCATGGGGCGTGGATCGAATTTCAATCCTGGGGGAGGATCGATTACCCTGTCGGCCTGACCACAACTACCCCGAACACGATGATTATTAAGCTGCGGCATCGCGTGCGGCAGCGCCCGAAAGGACGTTTATGTTGGATTTTTGTATTGTCGGTTGCGGACGCATTGCCAAGCGTCACAGCGAACTGCTCGGAGAAGGGGTGATCGAAGGGGCGCGCCTTGCGGGGGTTTGCGACATCGATGCCACCAAGGCAGAGAAAATCGGCAAGCAGTTCGATGTTCCGTGGTTTACCGATATGCACGAGATGATGGAGCAGACAAAGCCCGACGTCGTAACTGTCCTGACCGAAAGCGGAAACCATGCCCGCCACACGATCGAGCTGGCCCGCCACGGGGCGCACATCGTGGTCGAAAAGCCGATGGCGCTCACCCTCGATGATGCCGACGCCATGATCAAGGCTTGCGACGAAGCCGGCGTACGCCTCTTCGTGGTAAAACAAAACCGCTTCAATGTTCCGGTGGTGAAGCTTCGCGAAGCCTTGGAAAAAGGGCGTTTCGGCAAGCTCGTGATGGGCACCGTTCGCGTGCGATGGTGCCGCCCGCAACGTTACTACGATCAGGATAGCTGGCGCGGCACCTGGGCGCAGGACGGTGGGGTGCTTACCAACCAGGCGAGCCACCATGTCGATCTGCTCGAATGGATGATGGGCGACGTGGTGCGCGTTTCCGCAATGAGCGCAACCCGGCTCGTCGATATCGAAGCGGAAGACACTGCGGCGGTCGTGCTGCAATTCGCAAACGGCGCGCTCGGCATCATCGAAGCGACGGGCGGTACGCGTCCGAAGGATCTCGAAGGCTCGCTCTCGGTACTGGGAGAAGGCGGTACGGTGGTGATCGGCGGCTTCGCCGTCAACAAGCTGGAAACATGGAATTTTGTTGACGAGCAACCGGAGGATGAAACCGTCATCCAGGATTATTCGGTCAATCCGCCCAATGTCTATGGCTTCGGTCACCAGGCCTATTACGAGCACGTCGTCGATGTGATCGAGAATGGCGGACCACAGCTCGTAGATGGCCTCACGGGTCGCCGCAGCCTCGAACTTATTTCAGCGATCTATGAATCGATCGAGACAGGCAAGTCGGTCGACCTTCGGTTCAACCCGCGCATGGCAAAGCTGGGCCGCACCGATGGCTGAGCCGACGCTTCTGGCGGCCGAGATCAGGGATGTCACGTTCGGAAAAGACGTCAAGGTCGTAGAGCCGGCCAATCTCTACGGTTGCAGCATCGGTGACGACACGTTCATCGGTCCTTTCGTTGAAATCCAGAAAGATGTCGCTGTCGGTCGTCGCTGCAAGATCCAGTCGCACAGTTTCGTGTGCGAACTGGTAACGATCGGAGACGACTGCGTCGTTGCGCATGGCGTCATGTTCATCAACGACCTTTTCGGTACCGGCGGCCCGGCCCAGGGCGACAAAGCGCTATGGAAGTCGACGACGATCGGTGACCATGTTTCGATCGGCTCGAATGCGACAATCCTGCCGGTGACGATCTGCGATCACGTGGTGATCGGGGCTGGCTCGGTTGTGACGCGCGACATTGTCGAACCGGGAATTTACGCCGGGAACCCGGCACGCAAGATAAGGGATATTTAACAAGTGGTGAAGTTTCTCGACCTCGTCGGTCAATACAACGAGATCAAAGACGAAATCGATGTCGCGATCGCACGCGTTATCGGTTCTGCCGCCTATATCGGCGGCCCGGACCTGACGGCATTCGAGGAAGAATTTGCCGATTTCCAGCAAGCGCAGCACTGCGTCGGCGTCGCCAATGGCACTGACGCGCTCGAAATCGCCATCGAGGCGCTCGATCTGCCCTCGGGTTCGGAAATTCTCGTTCCGGCCAACAGCTTCGTGGCGAGCTCCGAAGCAGTGACCCGCAGCGGCCATCGGGTGCTGTTCTGTGAAGCCGATGCGGTCAGTTACACAATCGATCTCGATGACGCGGCCCATCGCGTAACCGAAAAGACCAAGGCCATGATCGTGGTCCACCTCTATGGTCACCCGGCCGACATGGCTGCGGTGATGACGTTCGCTCGCAAACACGGTCTGAAAGTGATCGAGGATTGCGCCCAGGCGCATGGGGCGGAATTTGACGGAAGGCGCATCGGTGCAATCGGCGATATCGGCGCGTTCAGTTTCTATCCCGGCAAGAATCTCGGCGCTTATGGCGACGGCGGAGCAATCCTGACCGATGACGAGCAACTTGCGCGCAAATCGCGCATGATTGCCAACCACGGTCGCATCGACAAGTACGATCATCAGTTCGAAGGGCGCAACAGCCGCCTCGATGGCTTGCAGGCAGCTATCCTGCGGGCGAAACTGCCTCATCTCGACACGTGGATCGATCGCCGCAACGCTGTTGCACAGCGCTATTTCGATGCGTTGGGAGATCTCGATTGGCTGATCCTGCCGACGATTGCCGACAATGTCCGTCACGCGTTTCATCTGTTCGTTGTCAGGACCGATCACCGTGACGCGTTGCAGGCGTTCCTCAAGGAAAACGGGGTGTCATCCGGCATTCACTATCCGATCGCCCTGCCGGACCTCGGTGCATACGACTACCTCCGCGGCCCCGATACACCTATCCTCGCTACGAAGCTCGCGCCGACATTGCTGAGCTTGCCGATGGGAGAGCACCTGACTGAAAGCGATACCGACAAGGTTATTGCGGCAGTCCGTTCGTTCCAGCCCTGAGGCGGCAATGAAGATCGTATACCTGCATCAATATTTCGTCACCCCCGAGCAACCCGGGGGGACGCGGTCTTTCGAAATGGCTCGCAGGTTGGTCGAAGCGGGCCACAGCGTGGACATGATCACCAGCGATCAGACATCCTCTGGCGGTGGTGATGGGTGGCGGGTGAGCGAGGAATCGGGCATCACCGTCCATTGGAAAAGGCAGCCCTACGACAATACGATGGGCTTTTTTGCCCGCCTGAAGGCGTTTGTCGGGTTCGCCATCGCATCATCCAAGCGCGCTGCGAGCATCCGCGATGCCGACGTGATCTTCGCCACCAGTACACCGCTGACGATTGCAATTCCTGCGATCTATGCATCATGGCGCACCGGGACGCCTTACGTATTCGAGGTTCGCGATGTCTGGCCGGCGGTCCCGATTGCCCTTGGCGCGTTGAAGAACCCGGTCTTACGGTGGCTTGCGCGCAAGCTCGAGCACACGGCGTATCATCGGGCGGCGCATGTGGTGGCACTGGCACCGGGCATGGGTGACGAGGTAGCGAGCACCGGCTATCCGCGCGATCGAATAACGATTATTCCGAATGGCTGCGACAACCATATCTTCGGCGCCGCGACCGACGGAAGCGCGCTCGATGATTATCGCCAGTGGCTGGGATCGCATCCGCTCGTGCTTTTCGCCGGGACCCTCGGCAAGGCCAACGACGTCGGATACCTCGCCGATGTCGCCAAGGCGATGCTGGCTCGCGATCCCGATATCCGGTTTGCGATTATCGGTGCTGGCGCCGAACGCGACGTTATCAAAGCGCGGGCCGTAGAGCTGGGCGTATTGGACGTGAATTTCAAGATGATCGACGCGGTCCCCAAGCGTGTGCTTGCCAGCTGGATCCAGCGAGCGACCCTGTGCATTGCCCTGTTTTCCGGGCCCCGAGTTCTCTGGAAAGATGCCGTCCAGAATAAGTTCTTCGACGCACTTGCAGCAGGCAAACCCGTAATTTCCAATCAGGAAGGCTGGCAGTGCAAGATTGCCGAGCAACACGATGTCGGTGCGCTGATGCCGCACGACGACGCTGAAGCAGCTGCCGATATTATCTTACGCCACGCACGCGATCGGGAATGGCTCGATGGTGCGCGTTTGCGTACCGCGGAATTGGCAGAGGGTCGTTTCAGCCGCGACAATCTCGCGGCGGACTTGGAACGGACGTTGCGCAAAGTCGTCGAAGCCTGACTGCAACCTTGCGGCAGACACCGGCAACAGTTTCGCCGCAACCGCATTCGATCTATCGCCAGATCAGCGATCGGCTGGTGGAGTACCGGTAAAGGGCGCCATGGTCGCTTCGCCTTCTGCGCTAATCCCTTCGCGCCTGAACACCTTGCTCAACGTCATCAGGATTATCTTGATGTCCAGGATAAGCGAGCGGTTCTCGACGTACCAAATATCCAGAGCGAAGCGCTCTTCCCAATCGACAGCATTGCGGCCGTTGACCTGTGCCCAGCCGGTGATACCGGGACGCACGTTATGCCTGCGTCGTTGGCGCTCGTTATAGAGCGGAAGGTACTGCGGCAGCAACGGGCGCGGACCGACCAGGCTGAGATCGCCTTTCAGGACATTGAGCAGGCTGGGAAGCTCGTCCAGGCTCGTCGATCGCAGGAAGGCTCCGAGCTTGGTCATTCTCTGCGCGTCGGGCAGCAGATTGCCATTGGGGTCGCGGTCGTCGGTCATGGTACGAAACTTGTAGAGATCGAACAATTCTTCACCCAGTCCGGGCCGCGTTTGTCGGAACAGGACCGGTGACCCGAGCTTCATCCGCACCAACAGCGCCAAACCCGCCAACACCGGCCACAGAACCGCGAGAGCGGCCAGAGCTGCGAAAAAATCGACAATACGCTTCATGGCTGCGCGCATTATCACCAGGTCCGGGACGCCGCAATCTGAGGTGAGCCTACGGCCTGGCCGGTTGAATCCCGGCGGGTTTGGGACTACCGCGCGTAGCGTTGCCGGGTTCGACCGCCGGTGAGGCACGAGGGGCGATAGGTGTTGAAATCAAGCGGCATCCGCAAAACGGGCGAATTTCTCGAAAAACGCCTTGTGCGTATTTTGCGTTGGGCGGTGAACCTCAATCGGTTCGCAAAGCTCGTGGCCGTTCTCACGGTCGACCTCGCATTGTGCGTGGCGGCGGTTATCATAGCTTTCTCATTGCGGTTCGGAGAATGGGAATTCTGGTCCGGCGCAATTCAGTCGGTGGTGGTCGTGGCGGTCGCGCTGTGGTTGCCGATTTTCTATCTCGCCGGCATTTATCGAACCGTTGTCCGCTTCATCGGTACGCGTACCTTGATGGGGATCGCCGTCTCGTGCGGTCTGATGGCAGTCGGTCTGGCCTTCGCCTTCACGCTCAATTCAACCCCGGGAATCCCGCGCACCGTTGCGTTCATCCAACCGCTGATGTTCGCTCTGCTTTTGGTCTTCAGCCGACTTCTCGCCAGATATTTCCTGTTCGACCTGCTGAACCAGTATCACAAGAGCGGCCCGCGCAGCCGCGTGCTGATTTACGGCGCCGGTTCGGCGGGGCGACAATTGGCACTGTCTCTCCGTCACGAACCTGCGATGCATCTGGCAGGGTATATCGACGACGATGACCGCTTGGCCCGCAAGCATGTCGATGGCGTAAGGGTTCATCCGCCGACCGGTCTGGAAGACCTGATTCACGATCTCGAGATCGACACCGTCCTGCTGGCGCTGCCGCGAATAGGCCGCAAGCAGCGTGAAATGATCGTCCGCCAGTTCGAAGGGATCAGCGTTCGAGTTCTTACCCTCCCGGCGATGGGAGATCTGATCGACGGCCGCGTTTCGGTAGGCGACCTGCGCGAGATCGAAATCTCGGACCTTCTGGGGCGCGACCCCGTACCGCCCAACCACCTGCTGTTGCACAAGACTATCCAGGACAAGGTCGTCATGGTTACCGGGGCCGGCGGCTCGATCGGCAGCGAGCTCTGTCGCCAAGTCAGCCAGCTGAAGCCTGAAGTACTTATCCTGGTGGAGATGGCCGAACACGCGCTCTACCTGATCGAAACCGAACTGCGCGGATTGCAGGAAAGCGGTGATATCGATCCCTCGATCGCTATAGTCACCGAACTTTGCAACGTGTCCAACACCGACCAGGTCAAGCGGATCATGCAACGCTGGCGACCGGGTACGGTTTTCCACGCTGCGGCTTACAAGCATGTGCCTCTGGTCGAGGACAATGTCATTTCCGGGATGACAAACAATATATTCGGCACGCTGAATTGCGCGCGCGCCGCGGCGGATGCAGGCGTTGCGCACTTCATTCTTATCAGCACGGACAAGGCCGTACGTCCGACCAATGTCATGGGTGCCAGCAAGCGGGTCTGCGAACTCATTCTGCAAGCTCTGGCGGCAAATGGCAGCGAGACACTTTTCGCCATCGTCCGCTTCGGCAATGTGCTCGGCTCGAGCGGGTCGGTTGTACCGCGCTTCAAGGAGCAGATAAAAAACGGCGGGCCGATCACTCTGACCCATCGGGAGATCACGCGCTACTTCATGACCATCCCTGAGGCCTCGCAGCTGGTGATCCAGGCTGGAGCGATGGCCGAAGGCGGCGAAGTCTATGTCCTCGATATGGGTGAGCCCGTGAAAATCTACGATCTTGCCAAGACGATGATCAATTTGTCCGGCCTGAGCGTAAAGGATGCGGAACATCCGGATGGCGATATCGAAATCATAGAGGTCGGGCTTCGCAAGGGCGAGAAGCTGTACGAAGAATTGCTTATCGGGAATTCGCCCAAGCCAACACGGCACCAACGCATTATGCAGGCTCGAGAGGTCATGCTTCCATGGCCGGAACTCGAACCCCAACTTGCTGAACTGCGGAAGTTGCTGTCGGGCGGAAATCGCAGCGAAGCGCTGCATATCCTGCGCGCATTGGTGCCGGAGTACACGGCGCCGGCGACGGATTCCCATCGCGCCGCCTGAGTGCGGCTAAGTGACGGTGGTCGGATACGAAGCATATCGTTGCTTCAGTCAGGCGGACCTTCGGGTTTCGGCTCTGTCTGCGGCGAACGGCGGTTCTGGTTCAGCGCATATTCGAGCGCTGCTGTATTATCGATCCGCGACGTACGCCCGCGATCAAGACGAGTATTGAGCCGGTTCGGAACGCGATTATCGATGCGCGTCCGGATGCGGCCCAGCGGATCCACGTTGCCAATTCGCTCCCGGCCGGAAATGCGTCGACCGACATCATCCGCTACCGGGTCCGCTGCCTGGCCGGACGAAGGGGGCGGCAGCCCCTCCGCTTCCGGATCGATCAAGACTGTCATACTCTCGAGCGAGGTTTCCGCATCCTGTGCCGAAACGGTCTGCGCGTATGCAGGCGCGTAGAGGCAGCCCGCCACCCATACGGCCGATAAGAGGAGAGGAAACTTTGCGATACGAGGGATCACTGGCGTCCACCTTGCGGTTCGATGGCAATCTGTTCGACAATTCCGGAAACGCCGCCGATATCCTCGACCGCGCGCGAATGCAATTCGAGAGCTTGGATGGGACAGTCCTCGGGAACGACGAGATCGGAAGCGAAGCTTTGCGGGTCCTCGGTGCCGAATGGCAGATTGATCTGCGCAAGTTCCCTGCCATCGCGGCAGGTCAGGCTCCAATACGGTGTTTCCAAGCGGTCGGTGGCGGTGGCGCGGCCCGCGCCCCTCAGCGTATATCGGCCGGCAGGAAGGACAGAATACTGACGGGCCAGCAATTCGACGGTCGTGGGCGGAATGTCGAAAGCCAATCGAGAGCGTTCTGCTTCCTGCTCGCTCCAGGCGAATTCGGACAAGATCCAATCGAACACAGTCGCGTTGGCGATGCGTGCGGAGAAATCCTGATCGCGGGAAGCGTTGCGGCGAACGCCATTGCGGTAGGAAGAATAATACCGCCAGGCCTCATCGAAGGAGCTTTCGAACACCAGCGCATCGACCAGTGCGCGCCGATCTTCGGGTGCGACTGGCAAGTCATCCGCCCGTCCTTCGACGATCAACTGCAGCGTCCCTGTGGGGTTCAGCTGCGAAGCAGATGCAAAACGGATGAAATCCGGGGCCCAGATGGGATCGCGCCGCAAAAGAGTGAGTACCTGCTGGCGAATGCGTGGTTCGGCGAGCGCCCGGGTCAGCGTCGGGAAGAGCAGGTCGCCAGCCGTCCGCGAGGTTCGCAAGGCAGTGTCGAAATTCTGCAAAGCAGCATTGATGTCGCCACGATTGACCGCCTCTTCGATCGCCCACAATCGGGCGGGCAACTCGCGCCGGGACAGCCGAAGCGAATACGCAAAGATGTTGTGCGTCTTTTCGATGTCGTTCTCAAGCTGCGCTTGCAGGCCAAGCACATTCAGCGCCTCGGTCGCGGTTGGATCGCCGCGCAGGGCCAATCGCGCCTGTGCGGCGCCAACAGCCACATTCGAACCGCTACCGAGCAGGGTATATTCCTGCTCCAGCGCCCGCGCCTTCACCTTCGCGTTCCATGGCGCGACGACACTGGCCAGGGTCGGAGTGGCCTTTATCAGCACGTTCGCCACGGTATCGGCGAGCACGAAATACCCGGCCACGGCCAGTGCGGCCGCGATGGCGATGCGCCTCGCCCCGGGAAGCTTGAACCTGGCTGCTGACTGGCGCTTCGTCCGGGTCAACTATGCCGCCTGCGGGCTTTGATCGCGTCCGTAGCCATAACCGTAATCGTAATTGTATCCGGAATAGGCCTTGGAGTTGTCGTACTTGGTGAGGACCGCGCCCAGGATACGCGCATTGGTCGCGCGCAGGCGGCCCACCGCGGTCTTGATCTGGACCGACTTGGTGCCATGCGATTCGATCACATACACAGCGGCTTCCACGCGCGATGCGATGAGCGGTGCGTCGGCCAAGCCCATGACCGGCGGAGAGTCGATGATCACGTGATCGTAGGTCTCGAGGAGCCGGTCGAGCAGCAGTGTCAAGCGATCGCCCGAAAGCAATTCTGCCGCGTTTGGCGGAATCGGGCCAGAAGACATCGCGCTCATGCCATATTTGGGCACGTCGAGAACCATGCCGTCGAGACTGTCTTCGCCCGAAAGGAAGTTAGAAAGACCGTGCTGGTTGTCGGTGCCAATGAGGTGGTGGACCGACGGCGAGCGCATGTCCCCATCGATGAGAATGACCTTCTTGCCACTCCGAGCCAACAAGGCCGCGAGCGCCAGCGATGTGGTCGACTTGCCTTCCGCCGGCCGCGTCGACGTCACGGTAAGCGATTTGGGCAAGCCATGTTGCGTCGTCAGGGCCAGGCTTGTCTGGATAGCAAGATAGGCGTCGACCAAGTCCGACTTTGGGTCGAGCAAAGCCTCCTTGGGCTCTTCGTCCTCCGATATCGGGATCGTGCCGAGCAATGCCAGATCAAGGCGGTTCGTCACTTCCTCCGGATCGGCGATGCTCTCGTCGTTGAGTTCCAGAAGATAGGCAATTCCAGCGCCGAGACCCATTCCGAGCACGAGAGATATCAGCATATTCAGGATCAGGTTGGGGCTGGACGGCGATTGCGGTACGTCGGCCAGATCGATGATCGCTATGTTGTTCACACCGATCCCGCCAGCGACGCCGATTTCCTTAAAGCGCTGGAGAAGCCCGTCGTAGAGTTCGCGGTTGGTATCGACCTCTTGCTGGTAGATGTTGTACTGGATGCTGCGGCGTTGCAGGTCCAGAAACGAGTTCTTCAACTGCGCGACATTCTCGCGCAGGGATTGTTCGCGCGCGAGAGCGGCGCGATATTCGCTGCCGAGCGAGCGCGATATCCGGCTCTCTTCAGCCGCGATCGCCTGATCGATTTGGTCGAGCTGCGATTGGATCGCCTGTGCCGCCGGGTATCCCGGCTCGAACCGCACCATCAGCTGGCCATACTCGGCTGCGAGCTCGGCACGGCGCTGGCGCAGGTTGTTGAGAGCCGGGTTGACGAGCGCTTCGGTCGAAGCTCCACCGGCAGATGTCTGCCGCGCGCGCGATTCGGCTTGAATGCGGTCGGCCGTCGCGCGGGACAGGGCCTGGTTGAGGGATGCAAGCTGGTCGACAACGAGCGAGCGGTCTTGCGAGGAGTCGTTTCCTTCGCCCGTTTGCGAAGGAAGATTGATAATCTGCTCGTTTGCCGCATAGGCGACCAGTTGCCGCTGGGATTCGTCCAGCTGTTCTTTATACTGCGTGAGCTGTTGCTCGAGCTGGTCGCGCCCGTAAGAGGTCGCCTGCACCTTTCGGTCGAGGTTGGCCTGGATAAAGCTTTCCGCCCACGCATTCGCAACCCTCGCGGAAAATTCGGGTTGCGGGCTCGTGAAACTGATATTGACGAGGCGCGACAGGCGCGCCGGATCGATATTGATCGAACTGAGAAGCAGGTTGCTGGCAACCCGCATGCGGTCGGCGCGCCCTTCGGACGGATAGCGCCCGTTGACGAGTGTAAAGGCGGGGCTGTCGCTGACCACGCCGAACATCTCGTAGAATTCCGGATCGTCCACGAGCCGCAATTTCAGCACCACACGTTCCGCGAGCGATTCCGCTTCGAGCAGACCGTATTGGGTCTGATAGAATTCCTGATCGTACACGCTGGTTTCGCGTTCTACGCCCTGAAAATCCGTCACTTGCGACGATTCCCGCGAAATCTCGATGGTCGATGTAGCGGTGTAGAGGGGTGTCGCGAGCAAGGTCGCAATCAGGCCGAGGACGATACAAAGCCCGGCGACACCCAAAATAACCCAGCGCCAGCGCCGGACGATATTGATGTACTGGCGCAGGACAGCGCGGGCACCACCCATGGGCACGTTTCCAGCGCCCATCGCGACCTGATTGGCCACAGGGCTAGCTTCGCCGCCCAATTCCGCTTGAACAACATTCATGATCAGTTCGAACCACTGTTTAGAATTGCGACCAAGGGCGATGCCAGGAGCGGCGACAGTGCGACAAAGTCGCGGAACCTGCGTCGTTGCGGCGAATCGCCAACGACGACGACGTCGTTCGCGTAGATTTCCGGGTCTGCATAAACCCCGCGGCGGATTGCACCGATATTGTAAAGCCCGGCCATCCGCTGGCCATCCACGGTGCGCAAGATCACGACATCATCCTGACGCGCGAACTCCGTCAGGCCCTTCGCCGATGCGATTGCGCGCATCAAGGTGAGCTGGTTGGTCACCGGATAGAGACCCGGTTCGACGACCTGCCCGTCGATCGCCACGAACTGGCTGACCGAACTGCGGATATTCACGGTGACTTGCGGGTTGCGGACATAGCGTCCGGCCAGTTCGCCCTCGATGTCCTTTGCGAGTTCGCTCGACGTCTTGCCACCGGCCTCAAGCGTTCCGACCAGCGGCATCGAAATGCGCCCGCTGCTGTCGACCTGAACTTCGCGGCTGAGCTCCCTCACCCCGAAAACATCGACATTGATGGTGTCGAGCGGACCGATCAGGGCCAGACGATCAGGCGCCACCAGGTCCGAACGGACGGGCATCGGCAGTTCGGAGACGCCTTCGACGACAGTCAGGTCGGCAGTCGATTGTATCGGTTCGCGTCCGGCGCAGGCGGCCAGGAGCACGGCCGAAATCAGTACAGTAATTCGAAGCATGACTATGTTTAACAATCCCGATTGTCTCGCAGATTAACCCTTCTCGTCGCGCCTACCCACCAATGCGCGTACTCATCATACTCTATTGCGCTTCGGCCCTGCTTGTCCAAGCCGCCGCGAGAATGATCAGCACCATGAAAATGGGAGTACGCGCGGGATAATCGACGAGGCTGGCAACCGCAACAAGAAAGAGTATCGAAAAACCGAGACGCGCAAACGGGTTGCCACGCTTGCGCCATGCAAGCACACCGCGCCAAGCCGCCCAGGCGATGCCGATCAGAAGCAACAATAGTCCGAACATGCCCCCGTCGAGCGAGGTCTGCAGGACGTCATTGTGCGCCTGATTGAAGTAGCTATAGCTGAGATTACGCGCCGGCTCAGCAATCCGGTACGCCGGATCGAAGGTTCCGATTCCGGTGCCGAATGGAAAATAGGTTCTGATCATGTCGAGGATCGTCGGCAGGGCCTCTTGCCGGATACCACCGATTTCGTCAGCAACGATCAATCGCTCGATCGCCGCTGCTCGACCGAGCAAGATACTTGCCCCGATCGCCAGCGCGAAACTCGCGATCGCACCAACCGCGGCTCCGAGCGACATCCATTTGGGCATCTGCGCCGCCCGGTTGCGGATCTTGCCCCAGACTGCCGCGAACCCGAGCGGCAAAGCGAGTACAGTGGCGATGATCCCGGCGCGCGACCCGGTGGCCAGCGCCATGAGGCTGAACAATACAAGCATGCCGATGGCCACGAACAATCGCCAATATTGCTTGGGTTCGCCTTGCACCACCCAAGTGGGGACAAGCGCGCATCCCACTGCGAGGAAGAGGGCGAAATGATTGCGGTTGGCAAAGATTCCACTGACCTCGCCCGGTATATCGTTCACGAACGGGTGATTGTAGGCAACACCAGAGAATTGGATCAGGCCGATGATCGATGAACCCGCGATCACCACCAGAACGGGCGTTAGAAACCGGCGCAGCTGAGCAGGCTGCAAGCAGGCGAGCAATGCAAGGAATGCCAGCGGCACGACCATCGCAAAAAGCGCATTTACCGTAGCATCCGGGGCGATCGAAATCGGTCGCCACGGTTGCGGTTCACCAGCAGCCAAAGCTGCCTGAGCAAAGAGGTCGCGCCCAGGAAGCTCCATCCAGATCGACGGAGGCAGAGGGACAAGTTGCGCCACGATCAGAACAACTGTGGCGAGAAGCATGCCGAGGATGAAACGCAGTCCCGACCAGTCCGGTCGGGGTGCGAACAGGACAAGCGCGATCAGCGTGACCAATGCGGCAAGTCGGACGAAGATCTGGCCCTCCGCATCCGCCCGCGATGCGCCACCGGCGATGAAGATCGCTGCGGTAAACAAAACGGCGAGGATGGGGACGAGCCGGCCGGAACCGGAGACGATCGAATTGGAACGAGATTGCATGCGGCTCCTATTACCAAAAGCATGCTTGGAAGGAACCGAATTCTACCCTAATGCGCGACCGTGAAAAAACTTATATCCTTGCCGTTGTTCCTGATCGCGCCCCTCGGCTGCGCCGACCCGGACGAAGCTGCGCCACGAGACGATACAGCCGCACAGACACGCGAATTCAGCGCTGAAGACAAGCGCGTCGCAAGTCTGTTGTCGATTGGCGATAGTGCAGCCTTGGAAGAATCTGAGGGTCCTTACGAACAGGCGCGAATGTGTCGGGATTCCATCAATGCGATGATCGTGCGGTTCCGCTCGCTCGACGCACTCGATGCCTCACAGGTGCGAGCCATGGAAACCGCGCGTGAGCTGTTCCAGTCACGCATGGATGCGGCGATAGAAACAGCTCGGCCCGGGGATGCTGCGCAAGAGGACGAATTGGCAGAGCTGCCGGATGACCAACAGGCCGCTCGACAGGCGCGGATCGCAATCGCGTGCGTCCGGACACTGGAAGGCTAGCGAAGGTCAGCTCGTGGCGATATCCGGCGCATCCTCCTGCTTCATGCCGACGATGTGATAGCCGGCATCGACGTGATGCGTTTCGCCGGTCACGCCGGAGGACAGGTGGGAAAGGAAATACAGCCCCGATCCGCCGACATCGTCGATCGTGATATTGCGGCGCAGGGGCGAGTTGAGCTCGTTCCATTTGAGGATGTAACGGAAATCGCCGATACCGCTGGCAGCGAGCGTCTTGACCGGCCCCGCGCTGATCGCGTTGACGCGGATGTTCTGCGGGCCAAGGTCGTTGGCGAGATACATCACGCTGGTTTCCAGCGCGGCCTTGGCGACGCCCATGACGTTGTAATGCGGAATCACCTTTTCCGCGCCGTAATAGGTCAGCGTCAGGATCGAGCCACCGTCCGGCATCATCTCGGCCGCGCGCTTGGCCACGGCGACCAGCGAATAGGCGGAGATGTTCATCGTCATCAGGAAATTGTCGAGGCTGGTGTCGATATATTTTCCGCGCAGTTCGTTCTTGTCGGAAAAGCCGATCGCGTGGACGACGAAATCGATGCTGTCCCAGCGGTGCTTCAGCGTGTCGAAAGCGCGGTCGAGCGCTGCCATGTCCGACACGTCGCAATCGAATGTGAAGTCGCTACCCAGTTGCTCGGCGAGTGGCTTGACCCGCTTGGCGAGGGCCTCGCCCTGATAGGAGAAGGCCAGTTCCGCGCCGTGCTCGGCGAGCTGTTTGGCGATGCCCCAGGCCAGCGACTTGTCATTGGCCAGACCCATGATCAAGCCGCGTTTTCCGGCCATCAGGCCCTGTTTCTTACTCATATCCGGTTCCCTCGCGAGGGGACGCGCCGTTGCGGCGTTTTCGCGACTTGTCGTCCCATTGTCCGATGATGTTTTCCTCTTCTTCCGGGCTGACCGCAAGGGCTGCGTTGAGTTCGGCCCCGATCACCACGCCCAGGCCGACCAGCCAGAAGAAAAACAGCGCAATCATGATCCCCGACAGGGCGCCGTAGGTCAGATCGTAGGCGAAGAAATTGCGCAGGATGGGCGGCAGCGCCACCGTAACCCCGACCCACCACACCGTCGTCGCGAGTGCGCCTGGCCACTTGGGATAGCGACGGCTGCGATAGACATGGGGCGTCAGCGCATAGAACAGGAAGTATATCGAACCGAACAGGCCGATGGCCGGGATGATCCGCGAGATCTGGAGCTCGCCCAGCATGTCGATCAGCTGGGGCACATAGGCCTGGATAAACTCCTGCGCGGCGCCGATCATGACTTGCGCGATCAGTGACAGCATCAGCAGCACGACGGCGGCGATGATGATCCCGGTCGAAAGCAGGCGGTAGCGCCAGAATGCCAGCACCGCTTCCGTGCCGTAGGCGCGGCGAAGGATGTCGCGGATGGTTTCGATCAGGCTGCTGACGGTCCACAGGCCGACCGCGCCACCGACCCACAGCAGCCAGCCGCTGCGCGCTTCGATCACTTCGCGGGCGACCGGGCCGATCGTATTGGCCACGCTTGGCGGTAACGCCAGCAGGACGGCATTGATGGTCGCGGCGCGATCGCTTTCCTCGCCGATGACGGAAAAGATTGCTGCGCCGGTGATAAAGAAGGGAAAGATCGCCAGCACAGCCATGTAGGCGAGATTGCCTGCGTGAATGAATCCGTCGTTATAGGCGCCGACCAGCACGCGCTTGGTTACTTCCCACGCACGGGTCCCGGGCCCGACCTTGGTCTGCACGCGGCGCCTGATGGCATCGCGGCGGCGTTCCTCCGGCGATAGCGAGCGAATCTTGCGCGCTTCCGGAGTCGGCAGATCGTCGTCGCTCAAGTCCTACCCCAAATTGCCGTGCATCAGACGCCGAGCTTGTCTCGCGGATTTCCTTCGTCCTGCCAACCCTCCAGCCGTGTCTCGAGATCGCTCATGTCCTCCGGCAGCGCGATCTGCAGCTTGACCAGCTGGTCGCCGCGCTTGCCGCTCTTGCCGGTGAAGCCTTTGCCCGAGAGCCGCATGACGGTGCCGCCCGACATGCCCGGCTTGATCGTCAGCATGACAGCGCCGTCTACCGTCGGCACTTTGACCTTGGCACCATGCACCGCTTCACTCAGCGTGATCGGCAGGTCGAGCCGGACATTGTCGCCCTCGCGTTCGAAGAACGGGTGCTTTTCGACCGCGATGGTAACGATACCGTCGCCAGCACCTCCGGGCCCTTGTTCGCCTTTGCCCTTGAGCCGCATCTGGGTCCCGTCCTCGACCCCCGCCGGAAGTTTCAGGTCGATCGTCTTGCCGTCCGACAGCGTGATGCGCTGGTCGCGCCGCGCTGCGGCATCGACGAATGGCACCCTGAGCCGATAGGCGATGTCTGCGCCCTTGCGCGGGGGAGGGGTGGGGCCGCGCCGCCCGAACGGCGAGCCGCCGCGCTGGCGCGCACCGCCGCCGCCGAACAGGCCTTCGAAGATATCGCCGAGGTCGACATCGTCATTGCCGAAGCCCTGGAAATCTTCTGCCGTATATTGTCGGCCGCGGCCGCCACCGAAGCCGCTGTTGCCGCCGCCGAAGCCGCCGCCCATTCCGGCGAAGGGATTGGCCGGATTGCCCTCGGCATCGATTTCGCCGCGATCGAAGCGCGCGCGCTGGTCCTTGTCCGAGAGCAGGTCATAGGCATTCGTTACGTCGGAAAATCGCTCCGCGGCTTTCGGATTGTCCTTGTTGCGATCGGGGTGCAGCTCTTTCGCGAGCTTGCGATAGGCGCTCTTGATCTCCTTCTCGGAGGCCGTGCGCGAAACGCCAAGGGTTGCGTAAGGATCTGCCATGTCGTGTGTTAGCTAGGTGTAACAGTGGATAGGTGCAAGCGTCGCTTTACGCTGTCGGTCGCGCGGCTAAGGGTGTCGCAGCATTGAGAAATTCCTGCTGCGGGAGGCTAGAGTGGCAAAACCAAACGGCAAACGCGCTCTCGTCACCGGTGTGACAGGACAGGATGGTGCCTATCTGGCCCGGCTTCTGCTGGAAAAGGGCTACGAAGTGCACGGCCTCAAGCGGCGCTCGTCCAGCTTCAATACGGGCCGGATCGAAGACATCTATCAGGATCCTCACGAGCCCGATCCGCGACTGATCCTGCATTATGGCGATATGACCGATGCGACCAACCTGATCCGCATCGTGCAGGAAAGCCGCCCGCATGAGATCTACAATCTGGCGGCGCAAAGCCATGTGCAGGTGAGCTTCGAAACGCCCGAATATACTGCCAATGCCGATGCCATCGGCCCGCTCCGCCTGCTCGAAGCGATCCGTATCCTCGGGCTGGAAGAGGAGACCCGCTTCTACCAGGCTTCGACATCGGAGCTCTACGGGTTGGTACAGGAAGCACCGCAAAGCGAGACGACGCCGTTCTACCCGCGCAGCCCCTATGGTGTGGCCAAGCTCTACGGCTACTGGATCACGGTCAATTATCGCGAGGCTTACGGAATGCATGCTTCCAACGGCATCCTGTTCAATCACGAAAGCCCGCTGCGCGGCGAAACCTTCGTCACCCGCAAGATCACCCGCGCGGCGGCGGCCATTGCGCTGGGGCGGCAGGACAAGCTCTATCTCGGCAATCTCGACGCGCAGCGGGACTGGGGCCACGCCCGCGAATATGCCGAGGGCATGTGGCGCATGCTGCAGCGGGATGAGCCCGACGATTACGTGTTGGCGACCGGCGTCACCACTTCGGTACGCGATTTCACGCGCTGGGCGTTCGAAGATGCCGGGATCGCGCTGGTTTTTACCGGCGAAGGCGTCGACGAGAAGGGCGTGTGTGCCAAGACCGGCCGCGAACTGGTCGAAGTCGATCCGCGCTATTTCCGGCCGGCGGAGGTCGAACTCCTGATCGGCGATGCCTCGAAGGCGCGGGACAGGTTGGGCTGGGAACCCAGGCTCGGCGTGCGAGAATTGGCGCGGGAAATGGTGGCCGCAGACCTCGAAATCATGCGCGACGATACGATCGCCAGGGAAGATTGCTGATCAGCTCGGCTGCGTGATCAGCGCCTTGCCCCGCGTACAGGTGATATGCGCGATATCCTCGACCAGCGCGCACGATCCGGCAGGCACGGCCTCGCCGGCGACCGCGTAATCGCCGTCGACGGGCACGAGCAGCAGAGAGCCGCGATAGCGCTGCGCGGCCGCTTCGCTCGGTTCGCCATCGATCCTGTCCAGGCGAAAATGCGGACCGTCGATCAGCGTCCGCTCCCCCGTCAGCGGAACGATGTCGCGCTCGCGCCGGACATAGGATCCGCGCCTCGCCACGCGCAGTGCATCGTCGAGATGCAGCTTGCGCGGCCGGCCGTAGTCATAGAGCCGATAGGTGATGTCGCTGTTCTGCTGAACTTCGATCAGCGAGATCCCCGGTCCGATGGCGTGGATCGTGCCGGCGGGCAGGTAGAAGAAATCGCCCGGCTCCACTGCGTGCCAAGTCAGCAGGTCTTCGATCGATCCATCCAGCGCCGCAGCGCGCAATTCTTCCTCGCTCAAAGATTGTCGGAGGCCGATGGCGAGCCTTGCGCCGGGTTCGGCATCGAGAATGAACCAGCATTCCTCCTTCCCCCTCGCACCATCGGGAGCGCGCGCGTCATCGGGATGCACCTGCACCGACAGCTTTTCGCTGGTGAACAGGTATTTGACGAGAAGCTGCGGCAACTCGGCTGGTGGGTCGAACCAGATTTCGCCGACGCGATTATCGCTTTCGCTGGTAAAGGGCGGCGGCAGATGCTCGCGCCCCCAGACTTTCTCCACCCGGTGTGTAGAGAGGAGCGCGCTCATTCGCCCATGGCTCCGGGGAGTTTGCCGACCTTCTGTGCGCCCGCGGCGCTGGTCACCAGCACTTCGCCGCCATCGACCACCACGATGACGTCGCTGAGGCCCACCACGGACACACGCGGTCCGTCGCTGTCGACGTGGACGTTGCGTGCATCGAGCAGGTCGCATGGCCCCTGCGACCGTCCGCCACGCGCGTCGGCCAGCGCCTGCCAGTTTCCGATGTCGGACCATCCCATGCTTACCGGCACCATGGCGGCGCGATCGGTCGGCTCCATAAGCGCATAATCGATCGACTCGCCCTCGATCGCCGCAAAGCTCGCCGCTTCGGGCCTGAATATGCGAGTGGCCTCGTTTCCATGCGCCGCTGCACGCTCGACCAGTTCCGCCATTTCGGGGCGATGGCGCGATAATTCGCCGAGCAGGCGCGCAGCGGAAAAGAGGAAAATGCCGCCGTTCCAGCTATAGCCGCCATCGGCGAGAAACCGTTCGGCCGTCGGCTGGTCGGGTTTCTCCACGAAACGTTCGACCGCAAAGCCGCCCGCGAGCGCCGCGCCGCGCTTGATGTAGCCATAGCCGGTTTCCGGGCGATCGGGCGTGATGCCGAGGCTGACGAGATAGCCCTCGCTCGCCAGATCGGCAGCGCTTTCGACCGCGTCGCGGAAGGCGGCGGTGTCGGCGATGAAATGGTCGCTCGGGCAGACCAGCATGATCGCCTCCTCCGGCAAGCGGTGGGCCGCGAGCGCGATCGCCGGTGCGGTGTTGCGCCCCATGGGTTCCGCGATCAGGTGGATATCGGGCGTATCGCCCGCCTGTTCGCGAATGAGCGGCATGTGACTTTCGCCCGCGACAATTGTTGGCAGCGCAAAGCGGTTTCCATCCGCCACCCGATCGAGCGTTTGCTGGAACAAGGTCCGCTCGCCCAGCAGGTGTAGAAATGGTTTGGGCCGCTCGGGCCGACTGCGCGGCCACAATCGCGTGCCGCCACCGCCGCAGAGGATCACCGGATGGATCAGAGCGCTCATGGTGCGGCCCGTAGCATGAATGCCTCAAGAAAATGTGAGCGATTGCCGTAGTCAGCGCGGCACTGTAGGCGGCGCCGCGAGGGATGCAATCAGAAGAGTCGATCATGACCGATCTTGCCACCAGCGAAATTCCCGAAACCGATCCCTTCGCGCTGTTTGCCGAATGGATGGAGGAAGCGCGCGCAAGCGAACTCAACGATCCCAATGCCATGGCGTTGGCCACGGCGACCCCCGACGGTGCGCCTTCGGTGCGGATGGTGCTGCTCAAGGACCACGGCCCGCAGGGGTTCACTTTCTACACCAATGCAGAAAGCCGAAAGGGCGAGGAAATCCGCGCCAACGCGCAGACGGCATTGCTGTTTCACTGGAAGAGCCTGCGCCGCCAGATTCGCGTCGAAGGCCCTGTGCGCGAAGTCGCGCCCGAAGTGGCGGACGCATATTTTCATTCGCGCGCGCGGGAATCGCAACTGGGCGCCGTTGCCTCGGACCAGTCGCGCCCGCTGGAAGATCGGCGGGTCTTCGTCGATCGCTTCCGTGCGGCGCAGGAGCGGTTCGATGAAGGCGAAGTCGAACGTCCGGCGTACTGGACCGGCTTTACGGTCACTCCGCAGCGCATCGAATTCTGGTGCGATCGGCCCAATCGGCTGCATGACCGCCGCCTTTTCACGCTCAGCGGGGCGGGCGACGCGCTCAGTTGGACGAGCACGTTGCTCTACCCATGAGCGACAACCGCGCCACTCTCGCGCGCAGTGCCGCTATCGCTTCGATTTCCGTGGCGATCCTGCTGGTCGTGCTCAAGACCTGGGCGACTTGGAAGACCGGCTCCACGGCCATGCTCGGCAGCCTGGCGGACAGCGCGCTGGACCTTGTTGCTAGCCTGGCGACGCTGGTCGGCGTTTGGATCGCGGCCCAGCCCGCCGACGACAACCACCGCTTCGGCCATGGCAAGGCCGAGGCGCTCGCTGCCGTGTTTCAGGTCATGCTGATCGCGCTGTCGGCCAGCGGCATCGCCTTTCGCGCAATCCAGCGGCTGGTCGAAGGCGGGCGGACCGAAGCCGCGCCCGAAGGCATGGCGGTGTCCGGTATCGCCATCATCGCCACGCTGGCGCTTCTCGCATGGCAGCGCTACGTCATCGCCCGCACGCGGTCGGTGGCGATTTCGGCGGACCACGTCCATTACCAGTCGGACCTGCTGCTTAATCTCGCGGTGATCGCCGCGCTCGCGCTCGATCAATATGCGGGCTTCGCGCAGGCGGACCCGCTGTTCGGACTCGCCATCGCGGCATGGCTGCTGTTCGGCGCGTGGAATGCGGGCAGCGAAGCGGTCGATCACCTGATGGACAAGGAATGGCCGGAGGAGAAACGCCAGCGTTTCGTCGAAGTCGCCGCGCGCCATCCGGAGCTGTCCAAGCTGCACGATCTGCGTACCCGCACGGCCGGCAATCGCGATTTCGTGCAGTTCCACGTCGATCTGCCCGAAAAGATGAGCGTGGGCGCGGCGCATGATATCATCGAGCGGGTGGAAGACGATCTTCTTCGCGAATTTCCCGATGCCGAGATATTGATCCATATCGACCCCGAGGGACATGTCGACGAGCCGGGCAACCCGCTGGTCGAGAAGGACGAATTCGCCCGGCTGGAGGATGACATATGAGCGCGCCGAACACGCTACCCTACTGGCATGTCGATGCCTTTGCCGACCGGCCCTTTGCCGGCAACCAGGCGGCGGTCATGCCGCTCGACGAATGGCTGCCCGACGAAGTGCTGCAGGCCATCGGCGAGGAGAACAATTTCGCCGAGACCGCCTTCATCTTGCCCGATGCCAGTGGCGAGACCGACTTCGAACTGCGGTGGTTCACTCCGGCGATGGAAATCCGCCTGTGCGGGCATGCCACGCTGGCGAGCGGCCATGTCGCGCTCGCCCATATGCCGCAGTTTGCAGAGCGTGACCTCGTCACCTTTCGCACCCGCAGGGCGGGCAATCTGGAAGTGCGGCGCGCCGAGACCGGCTACGAGCTGGCGCTTCCCGCAATCCCGACCGAGCGCAGCGAATGGCCCGAGGCGGTGGAACTACTGGGCGCGAAGCCGCAGGAAGTCTGGCTCAACCCGGACCGCTACGGCATCTACCTGTTCGAAAGCGAGGAGCAGGTCCGTGCGCTCGATCCCGATCTCAAGGGACTCGGCGCGCTGGGGGACGACCAGTTCATCTGCACCGCGCCCGGCAGCGAGACCGATGTCGTGAGCCGGGTGTTCGTGCCCGGCGGCGGCGTTGACGAGGACAGTTTCACCGGCTCGGCCCACGCTGCGCTGACCCATTTCTGGGCCAACCGGCTTGGCCGCGACAGCTTCACCGCCTTCCAGGTCTCGCGGCGCGGCGGGCATGCGGCGTGTCGACTCGACGGCGAGCGCGCCTGGCTCGGCGGGCCCTGCGTGACAGTGGTCGAGGGCAGCTTCTACCTCGCGGGATAAAGCTCGACGATATCACGCAATTGCGCGAGCAGCACCTGGCGTTGCGGCGTGTCGGAATGGCCGAGCCGGACCACGGTAAGCTGCTGGCGCGGCGAGACCAGGATATACTGCCCCATATGCCCGATCGCGGCGAACAGGCCTTGCGGTTCGGCGATGGGGTGCAGCGGATTGTCTTCGTCGGCCGCGCCGTTGTTGAGCCAGGTCTGCCCGCCGTAGAATTCGGTGCGTGGGCTTGGGGCGGTCATGAACTCGATCCACTTGCGCGGCACCAGCTGGGCGCCGTCGACCGAGCCGTAATTGCGCAGGAATTCGCCGAACTTGGCCCAGTCGCGCGCGGTCGCATGGATCAGGCTGCCGCCGATCAGCGTGCCGCTGGCATCGAATTCCGGCACCACCGAGTCCATGCCGAGCGGACCGAACAGGCGCGCGTCGAGAAATTCGGTGACAGCGCGGCGGCGCACCTCCGGGTCTTCGCTGCCCTTGGCGATCACCCGCGCGGCGATATCGGCAAGGATGACGGTGGTGTTGCTGGAATATTCGAACTTCGCGCCCGGTTCGGCTTCGAGCGGCTGTTCCTTGGCCCACTGTGCCATGTCGTCCCGCCCGTCGAGAAACAGCATCCGCACTTCGCTCGAATCGTACGGCGGATCGCCGGCCTCTGTATGGCGCAGCCCGGCGCGCATCTGCAGCAGCTGGCGCAGCGTGATCTCCCCCCGCGGGTCGCCCGGGCGCTGCCATTCGGGCACCGGTGGACTGTCGTCGAGCCGCAATTGCCCGTCGGCCACCAGCATGCCGATCATCACCGCGGTTACGGTCTTGGCCATAGACCAGCTGACGAAGCGCGTCTCCGCGTCGTAGCCCGGCGCATAGCGTTCGGCAGCGATCTCGCCCCCGTGCATCACCACCGCTGCTCGCGTTTCGCCCAGTGTTTCGTCGGCGAACAAGTCGTCGAGCTGGCGCGCGAGCTGCCGCGTCGGCGCGCCCGGATTTTCGCTCACGGCGGCAATGGCCGCTTCCGTAAGCTCGCGCTCGACCGGGGCCGGATCGCCGCACGCGACAAGGCTTGTGACACAGGCAAGGCTGGCGATAAGGGGAAGCGTGCGGCGCTGCATGGGGCAAGCCTGTCGCATGAGGGAATTCCGCTTGGCAATGGCAAAACGCAAATCCGCCCGCTCGACCCGCAGCTCGCGCCGCTGGCCATGGGCGCTGCTGTTCGTGCTGCTGGCCGCAGGCGCCGCCTTTGCGTGGTATCGCACGCCGATCACCGGCTATGCGCAGGTCAGCAGCGCCTATGCCGCGCGCGTTGCCTGTTCGTGCCGATTCGTGGCGGGGCGGACGATGGAGGATTGCGCCAAGGACAAGCTCGGCGGGATGGAACTCGTCTCGCTCAGCGAAGACGAGGAGGAGCAGAGCGTGACCGCCTCGTTCCTGCTGCTCGCCAGCGATACCGCGCGGCTGCGCGATGGCTATGGCTGCGTGCTGGAGCCTTGGGAGGGGTGAGGGGAGGGCTGACGCCCCGGCCTAGGCGGTTTCGTTGTCGACAAACCAGCGATAGGCCTGGGCGATCCCATCTTCGAGGTCGATCGTCGGTTTCCAGCCCATCGCGGTGATTGTCGACCCGTCCATGAGCTTGCGCGGCGTGCCGTCGGGCCTGGAGGTGTCATGTTCGATGGTGCCTTCGAATCGCACGACCTTGCACACGGTTTCGGCCAGTTCATTGATGGTCAGGTCGCTACCCGACCCCACGTTGACATGGCTTTCGCCCGAATAATTCTGGAGCAGGAAAATGCAGGCTGCGGCGAGATCGTCGACATGCAGGAATTCGCGTCGCGGCGTGCCCGTACCCCAAACCGTGATTGCGCTGTCGCCCGCCAGCTTGGCCGCGTGCGCCTTGCGAATCAGCGCGGGCAGCACATGGCTCGATTTCTCGTCGAAATTGTCGCCCGGCCCATAGAGATTGGTCGGCATCGCACTGATGAAGTTCGCGCCATACTGGCGGCGATAGGCTTGGCACAGCTTGATCCCGGCGATCTTGGCGATGGCATACCATTCGTTGGTCGGTTCGAGCGGGCCTGTCAGAAGCGCGTCTTCCGCGATCGGCTGCGGGGCAAGTTTCGGGTAGATGCAGGAGGATCCGAGGAAGAGCAGCTTTTCGGTATCATGACGATGCGCGGCCTCGATCAGGTTCGCTTCGATCATCAGATTGTCGTATAGAAATTCCGCCGGATAGCTCTCGTTGGCGAGGATCCCGCCGACCCTCGCCGCTGCGACGATGACGACATCGGGCCGGTTGTCCGCAAACCAGCCGCGCACATGCGCCTGTTCGCGCAGGTCCACCGAACGATCGGCGGTCTGGACGAGGCAGTTTTCGTGCCGCAAGCGGCGCACCAGCGCCGAGCCGACCATGCCGCGATGGCCCGCAACATAAACACGCTTGCCCGCGAGCGCGAAGGGCAGGTCGGTCAAGCTGCGCTCTCTGTGCTGTCGATCCAGCCGCCACCGATGACCCGATCGCCGGCATAGATCACCCCCGCCTGCCCCGGCGCGACGCCGAATTCGGGCTGCTCGAACGTGATGCGGGTGGTTGCGCCATCGCCGAGCGACCCGTCCAGCGTGATCGGCACCGGCTTCGCCAGCGAGCGGACTTTCGCGGTCAACGGCACATCCGGCAGTGGGCCGATGCGGTTGGTTTCGATCACCGATGCCGCCTGGACTGCGAGCAAGCGCTTGGGGCCGACCTTGACCCGGCTCGCTGCGGCATCGAGGCCGACGACGTACAGCGGCTCCGGCTGGCCGCCGATTTCCAGGCCGCGGCGCTGGCCGACGGTGTAATGCACGATGCCCTTGTGCTGCCCCAGCACTTCGCCGGTCTGCGCATGGACGATATCGCCCGGCGTGCCGCCTTCGGGGCGCATTGTCTTGACGATTTTGGCGTAATCGCCGTCCGGCACGAAGCAGATGTCCTGGCTGTCGGGCTTAGCCGCATTGCGCAGGCCCGCCGCCTCGGCGAGTTCGCGCACCGCGGTCTTGGGCAGGTCGCCGAGCGGGAAGCGCAGGAAGTCGAGCTGAGTTTCCGTTGTGCCATAGAGAAAATAGGACTGGTCGCGCGCCGGATCGAGGGCGCGGTGCAATTCAGGTCCGTGCTCGCCCGCCACGCGGCGGACATAATGGCCGGTGGCGAGGCAATCGGCCCCGAGTTCGCGCGCCATGCGCAGCAGGTCGGTAAACTTGGGGCCCATATTGCAGCGAATGCAGGGCACCGGCGTGCGCCCGCTGAGATAATCGTCGGCGAACTGTTCGACCACATCCTCGCGAAAGGCGCTTTCGTGGTCGAAGACGTAATGCGCGATCCCCAGCCGGTCGGCGACCGCCCTCGCATCCTGGATATCGTCGCCCGCGCAGCACGCCCCCTTGCGACCCGTCGCTGCGCCGTAATCGTAGAGCTGCAGCGTGATGCCGATCACTTCGGCACCGCTGGCATGGGCCAGCGCGGCGACGACCGACGAATCCACCCCGCCGGACATCGCCACAACGATCCTGCTCTCGGCCGCCGGGCGCGGCAGGTCGAACATGTCCGCCGCATCGGCGGGCAGGGGGAGGGGGGCAACGGCATTCATGATCCGCGCGCATATAGACATCGCCGCGCGGACGCGAAAGGGGGCTCTGGATCGGCTGTGTTCCCGAACCAATCGACCCGCACATCCTAACCCGAAGTAAACCGCCGCTTTACTGGTTCTTGACCCTCCCCCGGTTAAGGGGCCCGGCATGTACGAACACAGTCGCCATCACTTCACTTCGCCGGAGGGCCACGCCGCAGGGCCGGGACCGCTCGACGAGATCGCGTGGCCGGAACTGGTCGCTCGCCTCGCCGCACAGCGCGATCTGCGCCGCTTGCTCCTGTCCGATCGCAGCGGCGGCCCGGCCAGCTTCAATGGCGGTGCTGCCGCCTGGCTGGCCAGCGCGGGCGGATCGAACGCAACAGGCAAACGGGATGTTAACCGCGATGCTTTAAGCGATAGCAATCAAGCAGGGGCCATTGATGCCGATGCCGCTTGTGGTGCGGCGGGAGGCGACCGAGAGATACCATGATCGAGAATCAGAAAATCCGACCGGCCCAGGTCATTGGCCCGCTGGGCGAGCCGCTGACGATGGAAGATTTGCCTTCCCCGAACACCAAGCGTTGGGTCGTGCGCCGCAAGGCGGAAGTCGTGGCGGCCGTCAATGGCGGCATGCTGACGATCGACGAAGTGCTCGAACGCTATGGGCTGACGCTGGAAGAATTCGCATCGTGGCAACGCGCGGTCGATCGCTCCGGCATGCAGGGCCTGCGCGTGACGCGGATCCAGCATTATCGCGACCTCTACGAGCGTCAGCTCAAATATTGAGGCCGCTGGTCAAACTCCGGTAAAACCTCTAGTCCTCGCTCCCTGAAAGCAGACCGCTTTCGGGGAACGATGCGTTCATCGCGCCGTTAGAGTTGCGTGACGCGTTCGTAATGGAGGAAACACAATGGGTTGGATTATTGCACTGATCGTCGGCGGTATCGCAGGCTGGCTCGCGAGTCTGGTCATGAACCGTGATGCGTCGATGGGTATATTTTGGAACATCGTCGTCGGCTGCGTCGGTTCTTTGATCGGCAACGCCATCGCCGGCCCGCTGCTGGGCATCGGCGGAAGCGTGCAGGAATTTTCGCTCACCGGGCTCATCATCGCCATCGTCGGCGCCGTGGTCCTGCTCGGGATCGTCAACCTGATCCAGCGCGGGCGCGTCCGCTAAAGCGGCGTTCCCAAGAACGATAAAAGGGGCCGTCCTTCGGGGCGGCCCTTTTTCGTTTCCGGCTTCCGACCTTGATCATGGCCTTCGTCCGGCGCATTGCGCGGTTGGTAGAGCGCGCGATTGCGCTCGCGAATCGCCGCGCCTAGGCAGTTTCGGAGCACCTTGCGCTAGGTGACTTATATAGGTAATACAGCGGCTCCCTTCGGGCCGGCGACAGGAACCGTATGAACTACCAGCCGAATGAAATTCGAAGCGATACGCCGGTCGAGGTGCGGGGCGAGTCGCTCTCCACCACCGGTTATGGCGAGCAGCGCGGGTTGCCGTGGCGTCTGATCGTGCTCGGCATCCTGATCGTCGGCGCGCTGGTCGCGGCATGGTATTTCTTCGGCCAGGGTTCCGGAACCGCCGTCCCCGCGGCGGACCGGGACGACCAGGCGCCGCGCATCACGGTGGTGACGCCGGGCCGCACCACCATCGAAGGCACGATCAGCGCGACCGGTTCGCTCGCTGCACGGCGCGAAATGCCGGTCGGTGTCGTCGGCGAAGGCGGGCGGGTGGTTTCGGTGCCGGTGGAACAGGGCCAGTGGGTCCGCGCCGGCCAGGTCCTCGCTTCGATCGACCAGTCCGTGCAGAGCCAGCAGGCCCGCGCGCAGGCGGCGCAGATCGAAGTCGCCCGCGCCGATGCCGAACTTGCGCAGTCGAACCTCGACCGCGCATTGCAACTGGTCGAGCGCGGTTTCATCTCCAAGGCCGACGTCGATCGCCTCACGGCTACGCGCGATGCGGCGCGGGCCCGTGTCCAGGTGGCGCAGGCCCAGCTCAACGAATTGCGCGCGCGCAACGCCCGGCTCAATATCGTCGCCCCCGCTGCCGGCCTGCTGCTCGAACGCAATGTCGAGCCGGGTGCAACCGTCAGTGCGGGCTCGCCACCGCTGTTCCGCATCGCCCGTGGCGGCGAGATGGAATTGCGCGCGCAAGTCGGCGAAAGCGACCTCGCCCGGCTTTCGGTCGGCGTGCAGGCCTCGGTCGTGCCCTCGGGCACCGACAAGAGTTTCGTCGGCCAGATCTGGCAGCTCGCGCCCACCATCGATGCGCAGAATCGCCAGGGTACGGCGCGCATCGCGCTGCCTTACGCACCCGAGCTTCGCCCCGGCGGCTTCGCCACGGCGACGATCCAGAGCGGCACGGTGGTCGCACCGATGCTGCCCGAATCGGCAATTCTTTCCGATGACGACGGCGCCTTCGTCTATATCGTCGATGCCGAGAACAAGGCGCGCCGCCGCGGCGTCACGACCGGGATCGTGACGCGTGACGGCATCGCCGTCATCGATGGCCTCGACGGAAGCGAGAAGGTCGTCCTGCGCGCCGGCGGATTCCTGACCGAAGGCGAGACCATCGCACCGCAGCAGGCGGACGCAGAGACCCGGACCGGGGGCTGATCGGCATGAACTTCCGCAACATCTCCGCCTGGTCGATCCGCAACCCGACGATACCGCTGGTCTTCTTCACCGCGATCCTGTTCGCCGGGATCATGGCCTTCGTGCGTATGGATGTCGTCAACAATCCCGACATCGAATTCCCGGCCGTGGACGTTACCATCGCGCAACCCGGCGCCGCGCCGACCGAGATCGAGAACCAGATCACCCAGCGGGTCGAATCGGCCGTGCGGTCGATCAACGGCGTCAGCACGATCAACTCGACCGCGCGCGAAGGCAGCTCGAATACCTTCATCGAATTCGAGATCGGCGTCGATCCCAACGATGCCGTGATCGAAGTCAAGAACGCGATCGATTCCATACGCGGCAGCCTGCCTGACGGGATCCTCGAGCCGCGCGTCAGCAAGGTCGAGATTTCCGGCGGTTTTCTGGGTATTTACGCGGTCGAAGCCAACGACATGACGATCGAGCAGCTGAGCTGGTTTATCGACGATTCGATCGCCAAGCGTCTGCTTGGCATCGAAGGCATGGCGGAAGTCGGCCGTTTCGGCGGCGTCGACCGCGAAATCGAAGTCGTGCTCGACCTGCCCAAGATGCAGGCTTTCGGCGTCACCGCCAGCCAGATCAACTCGGTGCTGCGCCAGACCAATATCGATGCTGCCGGCGGGGCTGCCGAGGTCGGCGGTACGCGGCAGTCGGTTCGTGTTCTCGGCAATACCGAGACCGCTTACGAACTGTCGCAGCGCCAGATCCAGCTCGGCAACGGCCGCACGATCAAGCTCGCCGACGTCGCCCGCGTGCGCGACGGTTACAGCGAACGCACCTCGATCTCCAAGGTGCGCGACAAGGAAGTGGTGAATTTCTACATGTCGCGCGCCAAGGGCGCGTCTGACGTCACCGTTTTCTACGAGGCGCTCGACATCATCGCCGAGATCGAGGCCGAAAATCCCGGCGTGAAGTTCATTCCGCTGTTCAACACGGTCAAATACACCGAGGAGCAATATACCAGCTCGATGGCCGCCATGATCGAAGGCGCGATCCTCGCCGTGATCGTGGTGTTCTTCTTCCTGCGCGACTGGCGCGCGACGATCATTTCCGCCGTCGCCATCCCGCTTTCGGCCATCCCGACGTTCTGGTTCATGGACCTGCTGGGCTTCAATTTGAACCAGCTCTCGCTGCTGGCGCTGGCGCTGGTGGCCGGCGTGCTGGTCGACGACGCGATCGTGGAGATCGAGAACATCGTCAGACACATGCGCATGGGCAAATCCGCCTATCAGGCCAGTATCGATGCGGCCGACGAGATCGGCCTGCCGGTCGTCGCGACCAGTTTCTGTATCGTTGCGGTGTTCCTGCCGGTCGGGCTGATGCCGGGCATTTCCGGGCAGTTCTTCAAGAACTTCGGTATCACCGTCGTCATCGCGGTGCTGATGTCGCTGGCGGTGGCGCGGATGATCACGCCGATGCTGGCGGCCTATTTCCTCAAGGCCAAGGGTCACGCCGCGCATGGCGAAGGCCCGTGGATGGATCGCTACATGAATGTGCTGCGCTGGTCGCTCGACCGCGGCAAGATGTACGCACGCCGCGAGGGGGTGGAGCCGCCCAAGCGGCGCTGGGCCTACGCGCTGAGCTTCATCCTGGTAATCCTGTTGCTGCTGGCAGTGCCCGCTGCGGCCGTCTTTCTCAGTTTCAATGCTATCCAAGGCCTCGGTATCTCCAGCTCTATCGTCGCCTCGCTATCGGGCGGGGAACCGTCGGACTTCGCGGACCTGGTCGGCCGGCTTGTTACCCTCGTCTTCTACGCCGTGGCTCTTGCCCTTGGTTTCGTGGCCGGACTTGCGCTCATCAAGCTGCTCGGCTTCGTGGCCCGCCTGTTTGGAGAACGCATCGCGATGTCGTGGCGATATCTGGAGGCGCGCTTCTACGATCACCGCGCCTGGATGCTGAGCACCGGATACTTTGCACTGCTGCTCACGGTCCTGCTGTTCATGAACACGCCGACGCAGTTCCAGCCGACGATCGACGACGACAACAGCCGGGTCGAGATCGAGATGGTGCCGGGGACCACGCTGGAGACCACCGAACGCGTTGCCGATAGCGTGGCGGAACTGCTTTACGAACAGCCCGAAGTCGAACGCGCTCTCGAGCGGGTACGTGAAGGTCAGGCGACGATCTACATCACCCTGACCGACGACCGCGAGCGCACCTCCATCGAGTTCGAGCGCGAACTCGCTCCGGTGCTGGCGCAGGTTCCGGACGCGCGGATTCGGTTCCAGTCGCAATCGGGCGGTTTCGGCAGCGGGCGCGACCTGACGGTCATGCTCGCCGGATCGAATCCGGACCTGCTGGAAGAAACCGCGGCAACGCTGGTCGAGCAGATGAAGGGTATCGATACGCTCGTCGCGCCGCGCATCAGCGCCGATATCAACCGTCCCGAGATCATCATCACGCCGCGCCCCGATATCGCCGCCGAACTGGGTGTCACCACCGCCGCGCTGAGCCAGACGATCCGCATCGCGACGCTCGGCGAAATCGAGCAGAATGCCGCCAAGTTCTCGCTCAGCGACCGCCAGATCCCGATCCGGGTGAAATTGCCCCAGAGCTCGCGCGAAAACCTCGGCACAATCGAGAACTTGCCGGTGCCGACGCTCACCGGGGGGACCGTGCCGCTCTCGCGCGTAGCCGAGGTCAGCTTCGGCTCCGGCCCGACGGCAATCCAGCGCTACAACCAGAACCGCCGCGTGCTGGTCGGCGCGGATCTGGGCCAGGGCGTCATCAAGGGCGAAGCACAGGCCGAGGTCGATCAGCTACCGATCCTGCAGGACCTGCCACAGGGCGTCGTCCGCGATGTGGTCGGCGAAGACCAATGGCAGCAGGAGCTGGTCAACAGCCTCTTCATTGCCGTCATCGCCGGTTTCCTGCTGGTCTTCGCGGTGCTGGTGCTGCTCTACAAGCGGCTTATGAGCCCGCTGGTCAACATGACCTCGCTGCTCCTCGCACCGCTGGGCGGCATCTTCCTCGTCTGGCTGGTCGGCCAGCCGCAATCGATGCCGGTCTATATCGGCATCCTGCTCCTGCTCGGCATCGTGTCGAAGAACTCGATCCTGCTGATCGACTTTGCGATCGAGGAAATGGCCACCGGTCGCCGCAAGCTCGAAGCGATCGTCGATGCCGGCCACAAGCGTGCACAGCCGATCGTCATGACCACCGTGGCCATGACCGCGGGTATGGTCCCGATCGCTTTTTCCGGCCTGCTCGGCTCCGGCGACGGAGCCTGGCGCGCGCCGATGGGCACGATGGTCATCGGCGGCCTCATCATGTCGACCGTCCTCACGCTGCTTATCGTTCCTGCCGGCTTCAGCTTGGCGGACGGGCTCGAGCGCCGTATGGGTCCGTGGATGCGCCAGAAGTTCCTCACCTTCAAACCCGGTGACGACACCCGTCCGATTGGTGACGGGCCAGAGGCGCAACCGGCCGAGTGAAGCCGCTTTCCAGCCAGCCGATCGAGGCGGCGGGGTCCGACCTGCTGGTCGATCGCGCGCGCACCATGCGCATCACCGCCACGCTGATGCTGGTGGCGATGGCGGGGATCTTCATCGTTACCCACCGGTTGCTCGATCTCCATCCGGCCTGGGGCTATGTGAATGCCTTCGCCGAAGCGGCGATGGTCGGCGGACTTGCCGACTGGTTCGCCGTCACGGCCCTGTTCCGTCACCCGCTCGGCCTGCCGATCCCGCACACGGCGATCATCCCGGAGAACAAGGATCGGATCGCCGATACGATGGCGCAGTTCCTGCGCACCAATTTCCTGACGCCCCAGGTCGTCGCGCGGCGGATGCAGGGCATGAACGTGGCGCAGGCGGCGGGCGATTTCCTCGTTGCGCCGGGCACCGACACGCGTTCGCGCATTACCGGCGGCGCGGCGGAGCTGATGGCCGAAGTGCTCGAGTCGCTCGATCCCGACCGGCTGGGCATCCAGGTCCGCACCGGCCTCGCCTCGCAAGCTACCAAGATCGATGTCGCTCCGCTGCTCGGGCGGATGCTGGAGGGCGCGATCACCGACAAGCGCCATATGCCCTTGATGGACGGCTTCATCCGCTGGACCGGCCTCACGCTGGAGGACAACGAGGAAATGGTCCGCGATATTATCCACCAGCGCGCCAACGCCGTGCTGCGGTGGACCGGTCTCGACGAGCGGATTTCCGGCTCGGTGCTGGACGGGCTTTACCGCCTGCTGGCGGAAGTGCTGGTCGATCCCGAGCATCCTCTTCGTGGCAAGATCGAGGAGGGGCTGGAGAAGCTCGCGAGCGATCTGCAGACC